>DASRZF010000030.1:0-12214 GCA_035686645.1 Polyangiales bacterium | reverse complement strand
CTCCGAGTCCTGCCCTGCAAGAAGGTAGATCGACCCTGTGGGTGGACGAAACGGATGCTCAATCGCCGGCGCGCTCTGCTCCGAACTGTCGCCGCAGCCCCATGGGCCGAGCACCGCACACGCGAATGCAAACACTAGGGTGCGTGGGATCAGCTTTCTCATTGGGCCAAACATCGGGACGGCTGTTTCTCGGGTAGTCGGGAGAGCGTAGCAAGAACAAACGCCGCTTCATGTCGTATTCGCGCACGTCACGAGCCTCGATGGGAGTTGTGGTAGGCTCTGGCCACATGTTGGGCTCGGCTGTAGTGCTCGCAACCATCGCTGTGTTCGTCTTCGTCCCCGCAACGGGGATCGGTCAGGCTCCCGGCGACCCCGAACGAGGGACGCTCGACGGCTCCCCCCTCGACGACCTGCCGCCGTACATCAGCCTGCTGACCGACTTCGGCTCTCGGCCTGACTGGTCGCCCGACGGCGAGCGGGTTCTCTTCATCGACGGAGCGCCTCTCGGCGATGTCGTCGAGCTCGATGTCGCGACGGGGACGATGCGGAGACTGACTGACGGCTTCGAGCACATGGGCTTCACGCGAGCCCACTACCTGCCGAGCGGCGACCTGCTGCTCTGCGGCCCGACCTCGGGCCCAAGGCCGAGTGACGACAGTCCCGAAGCGGGTCGCTTCACCGGCGTCATGTCTGTCCTGCGCACGCCATTCGACGATGCTCCGCAAGCGCTCGGCATGCCGTGCTGGGAGGGAATCGTGACGTCGGACGTGTCGCCCCGCATTGCGTGGAACCGCTCTGACATCGACTACACCGACCCCGACCTGCTCAGCCGGGTCCGGGACGGCATCTCGGAGATCTGGACCGGGGAGCTCCGCTACGAAGACGAACGCGTCCTGCTCGAGAACATCGAGCTGGTGATCGACCGCACGGCCGTCTCGCCGTTCGCAGTGCTCGAGGCGCAGGACTTCCGCCGAGGCACCGAGGAGCTGATCTTCACCGCGTACGCGTACGCGGGCGGTGAGGTCATGGGCGTCGACCTCTCGACCGGGCTGGTGACGAACTACTCGCAGAGCCCTGTCTACGAAGAGGCGGAGGGCGTTGCCCCGAATGGCGCCTGGGTCCTCGTCGAGCGCGATCTCGACAACGTGTTCTTACCAGGCCCGCTCGACATTTGGCTCCTGCCGCTCGACGGCTCCCAGGCCTGGGATCGGCTCACGCGCTTCAACCGCTATCGAGGCTGGTACGCGTCGAATCCGACAGTGAACCCCAGCGGGACGCACATTGCCTTCCAGCTTTCGATCGATGGGGACGTGGTGGCCGAGGGCGGCGGCATTCTCCTCTTCGACCTCGCGGCGAGCGGTCGTTCGATCGCCCCGCCCGATTCCGAGTCCATGGCCGGCGGCGGCTCGGGATGCTCGGTGAGCGAGAGTCCGTCCGACGGCGCCGCTTGGCTCATCGCGGCTCTCGTGATGTTGCGCGTGCGGCGTCGGAATGGCTCCGTGTCGTAGACGGTGCCGCGCCGACCCACTCTATTCGACGGGCCGGAGCGCGGCCGCTCCAACTGAGAAAGGAAGTTGTGAGATGCGGGGAGACGGAGCAGAAATGCGCGCAGACGATTCGAGCGAGGTTCAGCCTGCACCGCAAGCCGACACAACGAGCTAGTACGGCGCAATTGCGCTTCCGAAATGGTACCAGTTGGCTAAAGGAGCCAGATCCAAATCGTCGCTGCAAAGCACGCGCAACCTGCGATGACAAACGCGTGGAAGATTTCGTGGAAGCCGAATGTGTCAGGCCAGGGATCGGGTCTTTTGGTTGCGTAGACGATCGCGCCTACGGAGTAGAGCACGCCGCCGCAGACCATGAGGGCGACCGGTTCTGAGCCGCTCGTTTTGTACAGGGCTGGAATGATGAAGAGCGAGAACCAACCCATCGCGATGTAAAGGCCGAATCGAACCCAACGCGGTGACTCTCGTACGAAGACCGAGAAGACAACGCCCGCGACCGCGAGGATCCAGATTAACCAAAGACTTACGGTCTTCTGCCATCCTTCAAGGCCGATCACGATGATCGGCGTGTACGTCCCCGCGATGAGAAGATAAATGTTTGAGTGGTCGATGGCGCGAAGCGTTAGGCGCACGCCGTCTGAGTAACGGCCTAAATGGTAAACCGCACTCATCGAAAAAAGCAGAACCATGCTGGCGCCAAAAACGATGACGCTGAGCATGTGCTCAACATTCGCCGACGTCTTCCTTGCCATCGCGATGCTGAAGACGAGCGCAATCACCGCCGCGATGGCGTGCGACCAACCACGAGCCGTCGGCTTTTTCCCTCGTGCGACCATCATCGTCCCTGGCACGCTTAGGTCACGGAGTCACAGCGACGAGCCGTGAACACGCCGACTAAACTTTTCCCGTCATTGTGAGGTTCGATCCCAAGAGACTCGCCGTCGGTGCTGTCGTTCCTCAAAACGTTGAGCACGGAAACACCAACGATTGCGCCATCGACGGGGTTCTGAGGAGGCACAGGATTCGTGAACGATCCTCCTCCTCCTCCTCGTTTGCGCGATGGCGTATGCTTCCGCCATGCCGAATCTTCCGCTCCACAAGAAGAAGACGCTATCCGCGTTTCGCAAGAGCGCTCTCGGGACTTGGAATACCCCGTACGACCCAACCGTGTATGGAGTTTTGAGTCTCAAAATGGACGAGGCTCTGCGATACGTCGATGCGTTCCGGAAACAGACCGGGAAACATCTCACCGTGAGTCACATGGTCGCCAAGGCCGTCGGTGCCGTGCTCGAAGAGGTTCCGGATGCGAACGCACTGCTTCGCTTCAATCAAATCTATCTCCGCGACAGCATTGGCGTCTTCTTTCAGGTCGTCATGGAGAACCCAAAGACCGGCGAAATCGACCTGAGCGGCGCGACCATCCAGAAACCAAACGAAAAGACGCTCGAGCAGATCGTCGACGAGTTCTCGGCCAAAGTGAGCGGTGTTCGCCGGGGCACCGACAAGGACTTGAAGGCCTCGCGCGACCTCATGTCGCGGATCCCTTCCTGGGGCGTGGGCCCCATGCTCCGACTCACGAGCTTTCTGAGCTACACGCTGAATCTCGACATGAGCTGGGCCGGGATGCCGAAGGACCTCTTCGGCTCGGTCATGATCACGAACGTCGGCTCCTTGGGGCTTCCGTATGCACTAGTGCCGCTGGTTCCGTATAGCCGTGTGCCTCTGTTGCTCGCGCTTGGGTCGATTGAAGAACGAGCGGTCGTCGAGGACGGTCAACTGGCCGTGCGAAGAGTGATGGACGTTGGCGCGACATTCGACCATCGGATTCTCGACGGAGGGCACGCTGCCAAGATGCATCGAATTCTCCGAGACTGGATGGAAGACCCATTCGGACATTTCGACACGCTGGCGGCCTAGCGCCTGGGCCCGGAGGCGAGGATACTCGCGAGATGTTCTCGACGGCGGCGCGGCCATTGAAGTTGCAGTAGCGAAGGCTGGACTTGGGCGAGGTACCCAAGGCCGTCCACCGCTCCGGTCGAACGTTCACAAAATCGGCGAACTGGTGCCGAAACGAGCCGACGATGGCCAAGCCCGTATGGACCGTTCGTTTCAGGCACACTCGGCATTCAGTGGAAGCGAAAGGTGTATGTCCGGTCGAGGGGCGCCCTGGTGACCTCGCATGTGCGCGCTGACGCATCGCAGGCGATGGTCGTGCCGTCCCAGAGTGAGAGCTCGTCTCGGCCTTCTCCAAAGAAGTCGATGGTCATAGATGAATTCGCGTCGGCGAAGCCAGCCAAGTCGGGGTCGAATTCCTCGACCAGCGTGTCGATGACCGTGTCGAATCGGGGAATGATTCGGCCACTGCGATAGAAGTACGGAGCGACTCGAAGCGGCGCAGCCACCTCGATCTCGGCCGGTCCCGTGTACGTTTCACCGGTCTGCCAGTGAACCCAATCGCCTGGCGGGAAATAGACGACACGGCTGCGCGCGCCCTCCGCGATGACCGGCGCGACGAGGATCCGATCGCCCATCATGAACTGGTCGTCCTGACGCTCTTTGGAGCCGGGAGCGTCTGGAAAGTGAAGCACGGGATGCCGCACGACGGGCCATCCGTGATCGCGCGCCTGCGCGACCAGCGTGTAGAGGTACGGAAAGAGCGCCGTGTGCAGTGTGGCGTAGGTCTTCCAATGCTCGATGCTGTCGGCATCGTCGTCGATGAGCCAATTGGATTCGCAGGCGAACTGCCCGTTGTGCTCGCGCATGACCGGCAGCATCGCCCCCACTTGGGTCCACCGGTAGAACAGCTCGCGATCGCTGGGTGGTGTAGTGAGGCACAGGAGTCCGCCGATGTCCGTGGCGACGACGGGTACACCGCTGATGCCGAGTGACTGGACGGCGGGGATCACCGTGGGCAGGCCGTCCCCCTCTGACCAGTCCGTCGTCTGGTCGCCGGTCCAGACCACCGGTGAGTACTGCCAAGAGCCCGTGTAGCCGGAGCGCGAGAAGAATACCCAGTCACCGTCGGGGCGCCGCGCCTCCCAGAGCTCGCGGGCCGTGCGCGCCCAAAGCCTAGGAGAGTCGTTGTGCACCTCCCAGCCGAGTCGGCCGTCCGCAGAAACCGTCGTCGCTCCGACGTACTCGCCGAAATCGTTCATCCAACCGTCCACGCCGAACCGTGCCGCGCGGTCGAAGATCGTGTCCTGCCACCAACGGACCGCGTCCGGGTTCGTCAGGTCGAGCTGAGAACGGTTCCCCACGAGGAAGAAGGTCGCTGGAGCTCCATCCGGATCGCGAAGCAAGTAGTCGCGGTCCGCGGCATACAGATAGTCATCCGTGCCAACGGTCAGATACGGCTGGAAGTATGCAAACACGCGGAATCCGAGCGCGTGCATGTCGTCGATCATGCCGGCCCAGTTCGGGTAGTGGGTTTCGTCGAGGTGGAAGTCCGCTGTGTAGAGAAGCTCCCCGTCGCCTCCGGCCCAGTCCTCGTTCCAGATCCCACTCGTGGGAATGCGCTCGCTGCGCATGAGCGCTGCAATCTCTCGCGTCCGGCTCTCGGCGTTGGGGCTGTCGCCGCGGTGTTTCGTGTTCGCGGATATCCACGGCGCGAACACCCAGGGCAGCGGAAGCTCGGGGATCCGTCCGGCGAAGTGTGTGTATGCTTCGATGACATCGAGTGGGTCATCGCCGACGAAGACGCGTAGCTCGAGGCGGTCGTGAGAAAGCTCGATCGCCGTCTTCGCGGGATCCGTCTTGCCGAAATCGAAGCGACTGAATCGAGTATCGTCGATCAGCAAGCCGTACGTGCGCGAGCTCAGGTAGAAAGGGATGGGAAAACCCGTCGGCAGCTCATCCACGCACTCGAAGTTGCACCCTTCCTCAGTCCACACGACGAGCTCGTTGCCACTGTGTTCGGCCTCTTCGTAGCGTTGACCCATTCCGTAATAGCGATCGTTACTCGTGTGCACGAGGTCGATCGCCACGCGGTTGATGCCCTCGCTCACTGCGGGATCGACTTGTGCGGTAATGCGCAAGGCACGGGGGTCAGCGTCGCCCATGAGGGAGAGCATCATCAGCGTGGCCTCGCCTGCTTTGGCGCTCAGCTCGACATCCAGGGAGGTCGCATCGCAGCTGATGCTCGTGACGGTCCCCGTCTCTGTCCAAGGGGTGACCACCCCCGTTTCTAAGGGGCTCTCCTGCCCGGTGACCGTCGTGAAACGGAGCGGTCCCGAGGTTTCGAGCAATGCTTCACCACTCGGCCGCACGACGCGAAGCGCGAAGTCGGGTTGCGTGACCTCTCCTCGCCAACGCGATGTCTCGATGATCGCTGTCCCGCCCGCCGGGCAGGACACGACAAGGCCCGGCGAAGAACCAGGTGTCGACGAAGCTCTGCAACCCACCGATGTGAGAAACATCGCCAGCGCGACGACGAGAAACGGGGAACAAGCGCGTTTCACCATCGAGCGGCAAGATAGCATCGATCGGCGGTGTGTCCGGGGATGAGACCGAGCTCGCCGGCCAACTCAGCTGGCTCGCTATCCGCTCGGCGAGCGTTCCGCCTCGAAAGGAGACCTTGGTCCCGACCAACGCGGCCTAGGTTGGCAGGACGTTGTGCTTGCGGACCCAACGCAAGAATTCCTGCACCTTCTCAGTGCGGTGGAGATCGGCATGAGTGACGAGCCAGAGCGTGGCCGACCACTCTAGGGTGGGGGGCATGACCGCCACCAGGTCGCTGTTGCGTATCGCTTCGAACTCGGGAAGGAATCCGAGCCCCAGTCCGTCTGCGATGGCCACGCCCTGGACGGTCTGGTTACGCGTGAGAAGCGCTAGCTGTCCCTGAGATACGTGTTCGTTCATCCAACGTGCATATGGCAAAGGGCTCGGGTGCCCGAGCGACCCCACAAACAGATGGCCATCGAAACGGGGCGGGACGGGCATGCCCTTGCGCGCGATGTAGTCTCGGCTGGCATAGAGGCCATACCGAATCTGCCCGAACGTCCCCACGACATAGTCCGGGGTTTCCGGTCTTGGACCCGGACGAAACGCGATGTGGGCCTCGCCGTACTCCAAGCGCGCGAGCTGTGCGCCAGCGACAAACTCAAGTTCGACATCGGGATGAGCGATCTGGAACTCCCGTATGGTGGGCATGACCAGGGGCGAGAACCCTGAGAGCGCTGTCACGATGAGCTTCCCCGACAGCTTGCCAGCGCGAGCGCGACTGCGCCCCGCGAGATCGTTGAACATCTCCTCTGCGCGTGAAGCGACGTCCAGCATCTGTTGGCCTGTTTCCGTCAGCGCATACCCGCGCGCGTGACGCTGGAAAAGCGGTGCACCGAAGTTCTCCTCCAGGAGATCGATGTGTCTGTTCACCGTCGCCCGATGGATCCCAAGCGCCTCGGCAGCGGCGCTGACCGTGCCATGACGCGCGACCATGAGAGCGGTTCGAAGCTCGTTCCAATGTTCCATGCTCGCTCACCTGACTGAAGACATGCTGTACCAGCGCGCACACCATGCGCAAAAAGGCAAGTTGTCGTCAACCATCGCGCAGCCTATTTTGACAGGCAGATGAAGCACGGCGCATCGAACCGCGTGGAAACGTAGAAAGCGCCACCAGTCTCTTGCAATCAGATCACGCCACGTGAGGCGCTGCGATGAACACCACACAAATCAACGCCCTGCGAGTCACCGCCGTTCTTTGGGTCCTCTGGGGAATCGTCCACGCCTTCTTCGGCGTGGCGATCATGTCGATGGACGCCTCGGAAGGCTTTGCCGCAATCGCTGCCGGCGTTGCTCCCGGGGCCGTAAGTGCGGACTATCATCCGGCTGTCGGCGCCATTTTGAACCAGCACGCGTGGAACTTGTTGTGGTTTGGCGTCGTCACGACGCTCGGCGGGGTGATGGTCTGGCGGCGCAACATGACTGCGATCTGGGTCAGCGCCATGGTTGGCGGCCTGGCGGACCTGGGCTATCTCGTGTTCGTGGACTTCGGGGGCTTTGCGACGTTCGTCCCGGGCACGCTCATGACCCTGATCGCCGGTTCCGCCATTCTGCTTGGCGGTTGGGTCTGGTTCGCGCAGCACAAGAAGACTGAGGGATAACGCGGCCGCTACGGCCCACGCCCAGAGCTAGGAGGTTTCGAGCCATGTCCAAGCCGCCGAAGAATGCATTGATCGTCGGGGTTGGTCCCGGACTGGGAGGCGCCGCAGCCAAGAGACTTGCGGCCGATGGTTATCGGGTTGCCGTCGCGGCTCGCGACGTCGACAAGCTGTCAGATATCGCGACGGAGACTGACGGGCTCGCCGTCGCGATGGATGCAACCGATCCCTCCTCCATTGAGGCTGGAATTGCTCGAGTCGAAGAAGAGTTCGGCGAGATTCATACGGTGGTGTGGAACGTCGGCGGCGGGGGGTTCGGTGACTTGGAGAAGGTCGGCATCGAGGCCCTCGAGCTCTCCTTCGACACCAACACCCGCGGTCTCTTCGTTCTCGCAAAGCAGCTGGTTCCTGCCATGGCCGCCCGCGGCGATGGTGCGCTGATCATTACGGGCGCGACCGCGTCGCTCCGGGGCAAGCCCTTCACCACGGCCTTCGCCGCCGGCAAGGCGGCCCAGCGGAGCCTCGCGCAGTCACTCGCGCGCCAGTACGGCAAACAGGGCGTTCATGTGGCGTTGATCATCATCGATGGCATGGTCGACCTGCCGAGCACTCGCGAGCGCATGCGCGATACGCCGCAGGAAGCGTTCGTCTCGCCCGAGGGCTTCGCCGACGCCGTATCTTTCCTCCTGCATCAGCGCCGCGGCGCATGGACATTCGAGCTCGACATCCGCCCTCACGTTGAGAACTGGTAGGTCAAGACGGATCCGCGTCCACAGACTCGATCCTCTGCGGGAGGGCCCCTCCTCGCATGATCCCGCGGGACGCTCGGAGTCGCCGCGGCACCGGAATGGTACCAGTGGGCTAAAGGAGCCAGATCCAAATCGTCGCTGCAAAACACGCGCAACCTGCGATGACAAACACGTGGAAGATTTCGTGGAAGCCGAATGTGTCGGGCCAGGGATCGGGTCTTTTGGTTGCGTAGACGATCGCGCCTACGGAGTAGAGCACGCCGCCGCAGACCATGAGGGCGACCGGCTCTGAGCCGCTCGTTTTGTACAGGGCTGGAATGATGAAGAGCGAGAACCAACCCATCGCGATGTAAAGGCCGAAGCGAACCCAACGCGGTGACTCTCGTACGAAGACCGAGAAGACAACGCCCGCGACCGCGAGGATCCAGATTGACCAAAGACTTACGGTCTTCTGCCATCCTTCAAGGCCGATCACGATGATCGGCGTGTACGTCCCAGCGCGATCGAGGCCGTTGCCTCCCCCCGCGCTACTCGACCACGACCACCATCTTGCCGTTCGCGCGGTTCTCATCCATCGCCTGGTGAGCGAGCGGGAGTTGATCGAAGCTCCACACGGGGCCCGTGCGGATCGTAAGGTCCCCGCGTTCGACCATTGACACGTAGCGCTGGAGGTCCTCTCTCGAGATGTCGCTCGCGCCGCCCGAATAGGAGGTCAGCCGCACGCCGGTAGGGATGTGCCCCATCGGCCGAAACGACGCGAGCTCCCACTCGCCGCCGAGGATGCCGGTCATGCAGACGACACCGCCTGGTCTGACGCACTGTAGCGAGTCGAGCAGCGTCGTGGTCCCGATGAGCTCCAGTACTCGGTCGACCCCGCCAGGGTGGTCGCGGCGAATCGTGGGACCGAGCTTGCCGTCATCGATCACGACCTCGTCCGCGCCGGCCTTCCGGAGCACGTCTACCTTTGCATCGCTCCTGGACGTCGAGATGACGCGGAGACCGGCGGCCTTCGCCATGGCGAGCGTGGTGAGCCCAATCGACGATGTGCCGCCTCGAATGAGAAGCGTCTCACCGGGCTCCACACCGAGCCCGGTGTGCAGCGACCCGTGGCACGTCTGCAGCATCTCGGGTAGGGCGCCTACCACGTCCCACGGCAGCTCGGTTTCCAGCGGGAACACATTCGCGGCGGGCACCGACGTGTATTCGGCGTACGAGCCATCGAACTCGCGGCCCATGCCGCCCATCATCGCCGCGACGCGCTGACCTTCTTCGAGCTCGCCGCCGGGCGCGCGGACGACCGTGCCGACACACTCGATGCCGAGCACCCGCGGCAAGCGGACGGTCGGGGACTCGCCAATACGCGTAAACCACTCCGATCTATTGAGTCCGAACTCCCGAATCTCGATGAGCACCTGACCGGGCCGTGGCTCCGGACGCGGGATGTCGGTGAGCTCGAAGGCTTCGGGTCCTCCGGGTTGTCGCAGTATCCAGGCTCGCATTGGCATTCCTAATCGTCCCAGCGCACGTAGATCAGCGCTGTGCGAACGTGACTATCGACAAACACGTCCACCCCGGCAAGCCTGTCGATCCAACGGGCCTGCACCTCCGCCGCGGCTTCCGCGGTGACTTGGTCGAGAAAGGCCTGGAACAAGAGGTATTTATTGTCCCACCCGCCCTCGGCCTGCGCTGTCCGTGCCATCACGGCCATCATGTCTGTCGAATCGTGGACTCGTTTCGTCGTCTCGTACACGTCGCGCACGTATTGTTGCGTGAGCTCGACGTCAGCACGGTCCCCGAGCTGGGTGAGATGCCCACCGATGAACACGTCGAAATCGTACGGAAGAATGTCATCGAACACCTTGAGGTACTCGTGGAAGTTCGACGTGAGGTCGAGATTCATGAACGGGACATAGCCAGGCGCAAGCGTGTCGACGGCCATTAGAAACTTGGACTGGGGCACGTAGATGAAGAGATCGCCCTCGTCGGCGTGGTAGTTGCCATGCTGCTCGAGCGCGACGGTCTTTCCGCCGAGGCGAATCGTCTTGGCTGTCGAGAAGGTACTGTTCGGGACGAGACGATTCGGATCCTGCTTCTCTTCGAGGAAGCGCCGGACGGAGTCGAGCGCCACGATCTCGAGCCGGGGAATGTCCGCGAAGTTGGCCGAACCCCCAATGTGGTCCTTGTGGGCGTGTGAATACACCAGAACTTTGATCGGCTGATCGGTTACCGCTGCGATCGCGTCGCGCAACTTCGTCCCAAACGACTCCGGCGCGTCGAGTACGATCACGCCACGACTGGTGACGACGAACGCGGATTGCCAGATCCCATCGGTCACCACGTAAGTCCCACCTTCGAGCGCTATCGTCGCAACCCCGATGTCTGGATCCACGGGAATCGCGTCTGCTCTGACTTCCTCGAGCACCGGCACATGGGTCTTGGCCGCGGTTGGAGCCGGCGCGGCGGTCTCGACCCCGGCGGACGAATCAAAGGTGGCTTCGTTCCCGTTGGCTCCTCGGTGCTGAGTGCTGGCGCAGCTTATCGTGACGCTGGCGATAAGGAAGATGCCGGTAAGCATCCGGATCTGAGGCTTCGAGGTCATGGGATTCTCCTTTGGCGCCGAGCAATCGGCTCGGGCTCGCCTGAACATAGACCTACCGATTCCGAACGGATAGACTTCGATATGAGACCTATCCTCTCAAAAACGAGAGGATGGCCCGGAAACGATGGACCTCAATGCACTCGAGCTCTTTGTCGCTGCCGCGGAGGCTGGGAGTTTTTCCGCAGCCGCCCGTCGCACGCGCGTTCCGTTGCCGACGCTGAGCCGTCGGGTACGCAAGCTCGAGGACGACCTCGGAGTCCGGCTGCTGGAGCGCGGGCCACACGGGTTGGCCCTGACGCCAGCCGGTACGCAGCTGCTTGCCGAAGCGACGCCCGCGCTCGCGACGCTGTCACAGGCCGAGCAACGCCTCTATGACTCGTCCGGTGTTGCAGGCACGCTCCGGGTGTCGATCCCGCCGCACTTCGAGCCGATGCAGCCCGTCTTCTCGGAGTTCTGCCGCCGATACCCAGCGGTCCGCCTCGACGTGTTCGTGACCGATCGGCGCGTCGACCTCACCGCCGACGGAATCGACGTGGTGGTTCGGGTTGGTGAAGGTGGCTACTCCTCCTACGTCGGTCGGACGCTTGCCCGCTACAGGCACCGCGTTGTCGGCGCACCGTCGCTCGTGCAAGGCGTCGAGATCGAAAGTCCAGCAGATCTTCTCAGCCTGGCATGCGCGTGCTGGCGGACGGGCGGTCCGCCTTCGTGGACCATGGGGGATGTGGAGCTCAGTTTGAACCCTGTGCTCCTCACCAACGACTACGCGCACCTCCTGCACCTTGCCGTCTCCGGTCAAGCGATCACCGAGCTGCCACCCTTCATGGCTCGTGATCCGCTCGACGACGGGCGGCTTGTCGAGATCTTGCCCGACTATCCGATGCCGCTTCAGACCATTCGTGCCCTCGTCGTCGACACGCGGGCTGTATCTCCCCTCGTTCGCCAGTTCCTCGACTTCGCGGCGAAGGCCCTCCCTGGTGCGTTGGGTGGGCTCGTTTAGTGGAGGCGGTGGGAATCGAAAACCGTTTTTGCCATGTGGAAAAATCGGGGCCGGGATAACGCAGGGAAGGGCCGATGTGGGAGACATGCCCACCCTCGAGACTCTGGGCAGCTTGGCACGCAGGGTCCTTTCGAGCTCTCAGCACACACCATCGCCTGAGCTAGCGCGCGCCGCGACCACACTCAGGACGTCGGCGTCGCGACCGCAGTGTGATCAGGCGAAAACAAGGATGAAGTCCGTCGACAGCCCTCGATGGAGTGGACCGGGGT
>DASRZF010000029.1:0-20213 GCA_035686645.1 Polyangiales bacterium | reverse complement strand
GTGGTTCTGCGCCTCTGCGATCTCGCCGACGCGGTTCGCGAACGCCATCGCATCGACGAAATTCGAGAACCCATACGTGCGCTCGAGATGCCCTTTGTCGTTCACAACCCAGCCATCATCGAGCTCGCGCAGCAGCTCCTCGGCTTGCTCTTGTTTCATCGGAGGAACGCCTCCTTTGCAAGGGACACAGTTCTGATCGGCTAGGCTCATGATCACTCCTTATCGCTTCAGGGGAGCATAGGGCTCTCACTCGCCGTGAGAAGGGGGAACGGAACCAAGCGAGTCTGAAGCGTCGGCGGCGGGCGGCGGTGAAGATGTGAGTTGAGAGGGCTGCATGAACGGACGCTTCTGGATCTCGACCTGACGATCCGGAAAGAAGTCGGCGAAGCAGAGATGGGTCGTGGTCCGCAATTGTTCCGCCACGTGCTCCGCCATTCCGGTGTCGAGCAGCATCCCTTGTTCCGCCAGATCGCCCCGAAGTCGGTGACAGAGCTGATCGATCCGTTGCAGCGCGGACAGGTAGGCACCGCGCCAGATCTCGAGATACGGCCGATGGTCCATGGGGTTGGTGGAGAGCAGGCGCCGCAAGGTGTTGGACGGCAGAAACGTGTACGAGCTGACCTCGGGATGCTTGCGGAGAACGGCGTTGCGCGCGCGCTCGAAGCGGGTGAACGAGATCGTTCGGATATCCTGATCGATGTTGTAGAGAACCCCGCGACGATGCGCGAGGCCCGGTAGCTTCGAGACGTAGGGCACGAACGGGTCCAAGGTGACCACGAGCGTTGCGTTGCGGCCGATCGCCTCGCCGAAGTTGGAGGTGCGCGTGATGGCGCCGTCTTCGTAGTAGCGGCCGTCGATAGGCACCGAAGCGAAGGCGGGATTGACGCTGAGCGAAGCCTGCACGGCCTTGCTGATCGGCACGTGATCGTAGCCCTCGGAGCCGAAGAGCACGTGAGACCGGGCATCCTGATCGGAGGCGCCAACGAAGAGCTCGACTGGGAGCTTGCGGAAATCGTTCGTGCTCCCGGACATCTGCAGAATGCGGCGCAGCATCACCTCGAATTCCGAGGAGTGGAACGGTGGCCCGACCAGGCTCGTGTATTCGAGAAAGAGGCTGTCGGCCGTGTCGCCGCCGCGTCTGCGCAAGGTGTCCCAAAACGCACGGATTCCGGTCGTTGCGGCGCTGGACATGCGCCAACGCATATCCTCGTGATTGAAGTGCGACAGTCGAAGAAGGCTCAACGACATGGGCGGCACGCGGCCGCCGGGTACGCTCGCGATACCCGCCATGAGCTCGTCCGCGGTGTAGCCGACTGACAAGAGGCTCGTCACGACCGCCCCTGCGCTGATGCCAAACATCATGTCGAAGTCGTTTACGCTGCAGTTGGTGAGGCAATCGTCGAGGCACTTGAGCACGCCCATTTCGAAGTAGATCCCGGTGATGCCACCGCCAGAGGCGCAGATCGCCGTCTTGCCTATGCGGCGTGATCCGGTGAGATCGACTGCGCTGCGAAGCACCCGCTCTGCGAATGGCTCATCACTCGACCAAGCGGGAACGTCTTCTCGGAAGTCCTGACGAATGACATGTCGAACCCCGACAGCGCCGAGCTCGATGATCAGGTCGTCGAGTCGGCTCGCGTCTGGACCTGAAACCATCACCACGATGCGGTGGAAGCCGTAGCGCTGCTCGACGTCGTCTTCGTGGTCGAGCGCATTCAGGAGCTGGCGAACCTCGGAGACACGGTTTTCGAAGTTCTCGCACCAGCGCAGGTCGACTAGCAAAAGGTTCACGTACGCGGAGCGCAGGGTGCCGGTCGCTCCCACGGTATCCCAGACGGGCACCCACTCGAGCTCCTGGCCGCGACTGCGGAGCACAGGATAGAGGTCTGAACGCACCCGCTCGGTGCGCGGTGCCGCGCTCATGTCAGCGACGAGCGACTCGAAGCACTCGAGGCCTGAGCCGACGTAGAGCACGCGCTTCCTCGTACTGCCGGGTTCGTACTGACAGGGTGCCTCACGCGTCATGAGTCTAGATTCAAGTCCTTGGGGGAAGCGACCTGGCGTAAACGAGACCTCGCTCTACCCAGGCCTTCAAGCTCGGCGCACGCCCGCGACCGCGCGCGCCGACGTATACCATGCCTTTCATGGCTCGGCCCGTGAAGTCCATCTCTCGCGCGCACTCGATCGGCAAGCTTCTCGTCGTAGGCCATCCGCTCAGAGGTATTTGATGCTGAGGTCGATGAGCAGCTGCTTGAACTTCGTGAACGGCGCGGTCATGAGCTCGAGCCCGCTAATCGGCGACCACTGTTTGAGAATGCCACGGGGATTCGAAAAGGCCTCGAATCCGAAGAAACCATGGCCCTTTCCGATGCCGCTATTGTTCGAGCCACCAAACGGCAGCTCACTATTGAAGAAGTGCACCGCGCTGTGGTTGATGCAGGTGCCCCCGGCGCGCGTATTGTCGATGATGCGTTGGATGTTCTTCTTGCTCTTGCTGTAAATGTAGAGGGCGAGGGGCTTTTCCTTGGAGTTGATCATCGCGATCGGCTCGTCCAACGATTTGTAGCTGTAGACCGGCAAAAGCGGGCCGAAGATCTCTTCGGTCATGACGTCGGAGCTCGGATCGACGTCGGTCAAGACCGTCGGCTCGATGTAGTCCTCGCTCGCATCGGTTCGACCGCCATAGACCACGGTCGCCCCCTTTTGCTTGGCGTCTTCGATGTAGCGGGATAGTCGTTGATAGTGCCGGTGGTTGACGATTCGGGCGTACGATTCGGACTTCTGCGCGTCAAGCCCGTAGAACGACTCGATGTTTTCCTTGAGCTTGCTGAGGAACTCCTCCTTCTTGCTCTCGTGCACGAAGAGATAGTCCGGTGCGATGCAGATCTGACCGTTGTTCGTGTACTTCGCCCAGGCGATCCGTATCGCAGCGGCGTCGACACTGGCGGTTTCGTCGACGATGGTCGGTGACTTGCCACCGAGCTCGAGCGTCACCGATGCCAGGTGCTTCGACGCGGCTTCCATGACGATCTTTCCAATAGCCGGAGCGCCCGTGAAGAAGATGTGGTTGAACGGCAGCGCGAGAAGCGATGTCGAGGTTTCGATGCCGCCTTCGACGACGGCGACTTCGCTCTCGTCGAACACCTCGGCGATGATGCGTTTGGTAACCGCCGAAGCGTGCGGGGTGTGCTCAGATGGCTTGATCATCACGCAATTGCCCGCTGCGATCGCAGCGACCAGAGGGCCGAAGGTGAGATTGATCGGGAAGTTCCAGGGAGCGATGATCAGCACCACGCCCTTGGGCTCGTAGTGGATGTAGGAGCTCGCTCCGAACAGCGTGATCGGTGTCTTGACGCGGCGCGGACGCATCCACTTGGAGAGGTGGCGAGCCGCGTGTTTGATCTCGCTGGTGACCGGAAAGATCTCCGTCAGATCGACCTCGCTCGGGTGCTTGCGGAAGTCCGCGTAGAGCGCGTCACGGATCTCTTGCCGGTGCTCCAAGATCGCTTTCTCGAGCCGCTTCAGCTTCTCTTTGCGCTCCCGCGCCGTGGCCCTTGCCACCGAGTGCTGATGGAGCAGCTGGAGCTTGAAAATACGCTCGATCTCAGCCTTGCTCGCGTCGATCTCTGGAACGACGGCAGCAGATCCGTGTGAGCCGTTTGCGCGCGCCTCGGTGCCTACCTGAGCTGTGGAATGCGACATCTTTTCAACTTTCGTAAACTAGAAAACGGACAATGCTCGGTGCTGCTTCTTCTTGTCAAGTGGTGACCTCGGCAGCGATTTTCTCGGAGACCTTCCAAAGCTTTTCCGCCAGTGCGTCGTCACGCCCTTTGCTGCTCGACTTCGAGACATTGGAGTCGGCGAAGTATTCGCCGCTCACGCCTTCGACGCTCGGATGCACCGCGAGATAGCACTGAGTAGCCGCACCTTCGGCCGCGCTCTTGAGCACCAGTGGACCCGCAATCGCGAGCGCTCGCTTGGCGATCGGGTTCATGCTCCGGGTAAGGTTCGTGTGAATCACGCCCGGATGCAGGCTGTTGGCTGTCTTTCCGGTGCCCGCAAGCCGCTTCGCCAGCTGCTTCGCGAAGAGCAGATTCGCGAGCTTCGACTGTCCATAGCTCGCCCACGGCCGGTACCCTCGCTCGCCACTGAGATTGTCGAACTGGATGCCCTCGCTTGGCGCGCCGTTGTGCGCGTCGCTGCTGACGATCACCACACGCCCCTTGTCGGCGAGGCTATCGAGAAGCGAAGTCACCAAGATGAAGTGGCCGATGTGGTTGGTGAAGAACTGGAGCTCGTAACCGTGCTTCTGTTCGAGCTTCGGTAGCGCCATGATGCCCGCATTGCAGATGATCGCGTCCAAGGGCTTTCCAAGGGCGATGACCTCGGCAGCGCAGGCTCGCACCGAAGCCGGATCGGAGAGCTCGCACGCGACAGGCGTGGTTTCACCGCCCACCGAATCGCAAGCGGCTCTGGCCTTTTCGAGCGTGCGCGCGGCCGCGATGACGTGCGCTCCACGCATGGCGAGCACTCGGAGCGTCTCCTTGCCGATGCCGGAGTTGCAGCCGGTCAGCAAGACCGTCCGCCCGCTCAGATCGAGACCCGCGGTAACGTCCTCGGCGGTGCTTCCGTAGCCGAACCCGCTCGGACCTTTGCCCTTGAACATGGAGACTAGAGACATCGAATCACCCCTTCGGCGAATGCAAACTTCTATCCGGGTTTCTAGCGCTCAGTAGAGCCCTGTACAGGCGTTGACGTCGATACAGTTCTCGAGCGCGCAATCGGCGCACTCTTGAGAGCCCGCATCCGCGATGCAGGGCGCAAGGCAGAAAGCCGTCGAGCAGGCCGCGATGGTGCCGTAGCAGCCAGTGCACGCGGTCGAAAGGCCACTTCGGTCGGCAATGCAAGTGGCGATGCAATCGCCGAGCGCATTACGCGCTGCCTCGGAGCTGTCCGAGAGCACGGCCCCGACTTCGGGGCCACAGGCTGCGATCGGGCAATCTGCGGCGATGTCGCCGACGATCGCAGGTCCGCTTCGTTCCGGGGTGGCTAGAGCCTCGAGCGCAGCCTGATCCGCGTCGTTCACGCATTGGTCGATGACCGTCGGCACGCCCCCACCGCCACCAGAGCCAGCGCTTCCGCCCGATCCGTCGGGCCCGCTCTCGCTCACCAGGAAAGCTTGCAGCCCGGCAAACTGAAACATCGTGCTGAAGGAGGTGCAGAGACCGGATACGGAGTCGTAGTTGCCGTCGGCGAATTCGGCCATCGCGGAATCGAATTGTTCGATCGTGAAGTTGGCCGCATTGCCATTGTCCGTGGTGGGTTTGCCGATGATGCTGCGGATGTTCGCCACGTCCCAATAGCCAGCAACGGTGCCCTCGAACGTGCCGTCGCCGAGGGTAATCCGCAGCCAGCTGTCGTGGATCAAGAGCTCGTCCTTCACGATCATGATGTCGATTGGAAATCGAAGATCGATCGGGCCGGCGGTGAGCACGCCGTCCTGAACGGTACCATGCACTTCCCCGCTGTGGAAACGAGGATCGGGATGAACACTGAGCGTCGCCCCTCGAAGCACCGAGTTGTCGGTGCCGAGTGCGGGTGAATCCTCGCTCGCGAAGATCTGGACGGTCACCTCGTCGTCGTCGTTGGGATCGTCGATACCCTGAACCTGCAGCAGTATCGTCATCGAGCCATTCTTGGTCGCGCCGCCGATCACCCCGTCGACGAGCTGCCCCTCCCTAAACCCGCCGAACACGTACTTGCCGTCTTCACGAAGATCCTCGTTCTCGATGATGCGGAGAAAGCCGTAGTCGATACCGGGTTCGTCGTCGGGCCCGATGAAATCATCGTGGGGGCACTCACCAGGGGAAGGCGATGCCGCGCTCGAAGCGCGACCGTCGAGATCGAATCCGTCGATCGGGGCTGCGGCATCAGCGGGGTAGTAGAATCCGAACGACGAAGCGACGAACCCGAGGCCGGGCAATACGCTCGTGCCGGCGGAACCGCCGCTGCCGGCGTCTCCAACGCTGCCGGCGGCCCCGCCCGGGGCATCGCCGCTACCGCAGCCGGCGAAGACCAGGCTCAGGATGGCCAGGGAGGGAAACTTGCTGGCGTTCGCGATTCTCATCGAGCGTCGTTCACTTGAGGTCGTCGCAGGTGTTGCTGCTGTTGCTGGGAACCGGCGTGACGGAGATGAAGCCGTTGAAGAAAGCTTCCATGTCGTCCTGAGGATCCTGGAAGTCCGACTCGCAGTCCTGGGGACCAAGGAGGGAGATGCCATCGGGGTTCTCGGTCGCCAAGACGGTCTCGACGGTCCCGCGAATCGTCCCCGTATCGCAGCTCGGGATGTTGATGCTCGTGATGTCTTCTAGCGAAGCCTCACCCGCAAGAAGCGCGGCTCGATTGGCTTGGAGCCAGGCCAAGACCGCGACCACGCCTGCCTCATAGTCGTAGTCGCCGCCGACTTTCGGGCTGCCCTGGGAAGATGCGAGCGCTGGGACGCCCGAACAAGCAGCCGTCTTCGCAGCACCTACGGTGCCCGAAATCTGGGAAAGCACGCCATCCAAGTTGCCAACGTTCTGCCCTTGGTTGATCCCGGAGAGCACCACGTCTGGCGCCTCCTCGGGGTAGAGATTCTCGAGCGCGTAGAGAACCGAATCGGCCGGGTAGCCCATCACCGCGGTCGCGGGATAGCCGCTCAAGGTCGTCGTTTCAGTTGCCTCGAGCGGTGGGGGAGCCGGCGTGGTGGTGTCACCACTGCCGCTCTGGTTGACCGCTGGCGCCGAAACCACGATTACGTTGTCGGGGTCGTTTCTGAGGGCCTCAACGACTGCGTCGATTCCCAGCGCGCTCACGCCGTCATCGTTGGTGACGAGAATTCGAAGAGGGCGAGAGGGTGTCTGACTGGATTCGCTGCTGCAGCCCGCTATCGGGAACATCACGAGGCCAAGCGAAATAAGGAGCACGCGCCGGATCCGATTTCTTCGAAACATGCGCGCGATACTAGAAACAAGGTTGGAGCTGCGCAATAGCTGGCGGGTGCGCAGCTTACACAGACCGCAGATCAAGGTACGCCCCCACTACCCATCTCTGCTGGTACCGTATGGTGTGCTCCAGGCCCCAGTGGCGCTGCAGCCGACGAGGTCGTTGGCAACCGATTCGAGGCCCTTCTTCGACCAGGCGCGCACGCCGAGCAGCGCGGGCGTGCACGAAAGAGCGACGGAAACCGAGTTTTGCCCGAAGAAACAGGCCGGAAACCTGAATGGGAGCGACGTTGCCCAGGGCCCACGCCCACGCTAGAACTCGGGCTGAATTCATGAAACAAAAAGCAAAACTCGAATACGGCGACCAGATCTACGAGATGCCGATCGTCGAAGGCTCATACCAGGAACGCGCGATCGACATTCGAAGCCTGCGCAAAGACACCGGGCTGATCACCCTCGACTCCGGCTTCATGAACACCGGAGCTACCAAGAGCCGGATCACGTTCATCAATGGCGAAGAGGGCATTCTGCTCTACCGCGGATATCCGATCGAGCAGCTGGCCGAGCATTCGTCCTTCGTGGAGACGAGCTACTTGCTGATCTATGGGGAGCTGCCGACCTCCACCGAGTTCAACGAATTCTCGGAGATGCTCACGTACCACAGCATGTTGCACGAGGACATGCGCCACTTCTTCGATGGCTTCCCTTCGCGGGCCCATCCGATGGCGATCCTCTCCTCAATGGTCAGCGCCCTCACAGCGTACTACCCGGACAGCCTCGAACCGGACTCGCACAACATTCAACACATCGCACGGCTGCTCTCCAAGCTTCGAACCATCGCCGCATTCAGCTATCAGAAGGCGCAGGGACGACCGGTCGCCTACCCAAAGAACAGCCTCGACTACTGCGGGAACTTCCTCCACATGATGTTCTCGCACCCGGCGGAGCCCACGTACGAGCCCGACCCGGAGCTGATCAAGGCACTCAACGTGCTGCTGATTCTCCACGCCGATCACGAGCAGAACTGCTCGACATCGACCGTTCGACTGGTGGGATCGAGCCAGGCGAGCCTCTACGCGGCGATCAGTGCGGGAATTTCAGCCCTGTGGGGCCCGCTGCATGGCGGCGCCAACCAGGCAGTCATCGAAATGCTGAAAGAGATCCGGGCCGAAGGCGGCGACTGCAACGCCTTCATGAGACAGGTCAAGGACCGCGAGCGTCGGCTCATGGAATTCGGTCACCGCGTGTACAAAAACTTCGATCCTCGCGCGACGATCCTCAAAAAGTACGCAGACCGCCTACTGGACCACCTGCAAATCGACGACGAGCTCTTCGACATCGCTATGCAGCTCGAAGAGGTCGCTCTCTCGGACGATTACTTCATCGAGCGGAAGCTCTACCCCAACGTCGATTTCTATAGCGGCATCATCTACCGCGCGATGGGCATTCCCACCGAGATGTTCACGGTGCTCTTCGCACTCGGTCGCATCCCTGGCTGGATCGCACACTGGAAAGAGATGATGGAAGACCCGGACGTGCGTATCGGACGACCGCGCCAGATCTACACGGGCGCCACACGGCGCGATTTCACCCCGAGAGAAACCCGTCGCCCACCGGCGTCCTAGAGCGCTCCGGGCAACTCACGGCAGTGGTTTTAGGGCGGATTGAAGACGTAGCTCTTCTCTTCGACGCGCCGGCTGATACGCCAACCCGCCTCGGTCCGCCTGTACTCATCGACATACCAAAGGCCGCACATGAAGATGTGTGTCTTTCCATCCGGCATCGCGAGCTCTTGGGGGTTGAAGCACATCACGCGACCGGAAGCGGCATCTCCGTCGACACGGATCTGCACGTTGGCATTGAGGTGCTGGTGGTTCGGAAACATCACCATGACCTGCTCGAGGAATCTGATGATCACATCGAGCCCGCCGACGGGCGCACCAAAGGCGCTGTAGTCGATGTGCGCGTCCTCGGTGAACACCTTGCGAAGATCGTCGAACCTCTTCTGGTCGATGATCGCAGAGTACTCGTAGACTAGATCTTGAATCTCCAGGCGGTCGGAGATCTCCTGCAACGACAAGGTCATCTCAGCTCCTTTGGTCCGAGGGAGCATAGCCGACGCGCGTATTCTTCACGCCCTCTTTCGTTGCATTTTGTTATGATTGATGAGACCGGGGGAGGTGAGCATGCGGGCACTTCTCTTCGACCTCGACGGTGTGCTGTATCAAGGCGACCGCGTCATCGATGGCGCGGTCGAGACGGTGCGTTGGTGTGATCAGCGCGCCATTCCGCACTTGTTCCTGACCAACACCAGCTCGAGGCCACGTCAATCACTGATCGAGCGGCTCTGGGAGCTCGGACTCTCGGTCGCAGCCGAGAGGGTCCTCACGCCAGCGATCGCGGCGCGCGACTACCTCGTGCGCGAAGGTCTGGGCCCGGTTGCTCTATTCGTTCGCGAAGCGACACGCGCAGACCTCGAAGGGCTCACCCTCCTCGACGAGCGGGCCGAGTCCGGCGCGGGAAGTATCATCGTGGGCGACATTGGGAATGCATGGGATTTTGCCACCTTGAATCGCGCGTTTCGTCTCTTGATGGCAGAGCCGCAGCCGGCGCTGATCGCGCTCGGAATGTCACGATATGCGCAGGCCGCCGATGGCCTGGTTCTCGATGTCGCTCCCTTCATCAAGGCACTGGAGCACGCTGCGGACTGTGAGGCGATCGTCATGGGCAAGCCGGCCCGGGGCTTCTTTGACGCTGCTCTGGAGATGCTCGGTGCCTCGGCAAGCGAAACGGTGATGGTCGGTGACGATCTTCGGAGCGATGTCGGGGGCGCTCAGGATGCGGGGATCACCGGGGTCTTGGTTCGGACGGGGAAATTTCGCCCGGGAGACCTCGAAGCAGACGTTAAACCGGACGTAGTCCTGGATTCGGTGGCTGATTTGCCCGCTTGGTGGGACAATCGGAATCTGTGATGGGCGAGCCCTTCAAAGCCGATCTGAGAGCACACGAGCTGCCGAGGGAAACCTTGGTTGGGCTCTGGAATCGCACGGTGGATGCCCATCAGAAGCTCGGTCAGACCTGGGCAGATGCGGTCGCCGACAAATATGGCCGTGATGTTGCCGAAGCGATCGCCCTCGAGGGCTGGCCGCTCAAGAAGTCAGGTGCGACGCCGAAGCAGCTCTTTTTCGACGATCTGAGGTTCATCGTCGCGGCAACCGAGCTCAAACCGGAGATGCTCACCGTCGCCGAGCGCGATCAGGCGGAGATCCCAATCGACCTGCGCAGCGATCGCTCCTGGTTCGAGCTCCTGCTCGCACCGGCGCGATTGCTCGCGGCAAACGAAAAGGCGCCCCCGGGAAAACCGGCTTGGGTCGGGAAACCGGGAAGGCTGCGCGGATACGCTCGGGGCAAGGGCATCGACCTCGGCTTCTCGACTCTGCTCAAGGCTTGGCGGGCTTCTCAGGGGAAGCATCCGCTAAAGATCGACACCGACGCCTTCGAGCGGAAAGTCACCAACGAATACGATGCGAAGACCTTGGCGTTGATTTGGAACTGCGCTGCCCTCGCCTACATGCTGGGAACCGACCGCTGGTACACAGGCGTCCGGGCACGCTACGGAGCCGATGCGGCCCAGGAGCTCGAGAAGGACGTCTGGATCGACCGTGGCGCGGCCGAGCACGATCTGCGAATCGGCCAGGAGGCGATGGGCGTCACCGGTGACGATGTCGAAAGCCTTCTTCGCAGCTTCCAGTTCGCGCCCGGCGAGGTCGGCATACTCGATGTGGAGTTCGAGCTCATCGATGCGAATCATGGGATCATGACGCACCATGCCTGTCCGGCGCTCGACCGCTTCGAGCACTTCGATGACGTGCGATTGAAGCACTGCTGCGACATCTGTCTGGCCGGAATGCCCATCTCGGGGGAGATGCTTAACCGGAAAATCGAGTGCAAGCCTCTGAAGCTCCCGCCCAGGCGGGATGCGAACGATATCGCCTGCCGCTGGGAGTACCGTATCCGCGATCAGTTCTGAGCGGCCAGCCAAGCCGCGCCCTGGCTCACGGCCGAGTGGATCAAGTCGTTTGCGTGGCAAGAGCTTGCCCAGAACGAAGCGTCGAAAAACCTCGACCCCGATCCAGATGAACGGCTAGAGTCGCCGGAATGCCGATCGAGACATCCTTTGAACGAGGCCTTTGCGCGCTGCTGAGCGTGTGGCTCTTGAGCGTCCCTTCTGGCCAGGTGTTTGCCGAGGACCTCCCGGCGGGCGAGCAGGCCGCGACCCCTGAGCAAGTCGCAGCGGCCGAAGAGCTGGAGTCGAAGCCGTCGATGTTCGCAGAGGGGTACCCGGTTCGCTTCGCGAGGCGGCCCTTGGTCATCGACGAAGGCATGGTTCGCGCCGATGGCAGACTCACGGTTGGTCGCGTGCTTGGAAGCTCCGGTGTCTTTTCTTCGCTGGACATCGGGGGGGCGGTCAGCCCAATCGAAAATCTCGAGCTGGGTTTGAGCACGGAGCTCACCGGTGCAGTCCCCGCTCCGGGTGGTATCGGGCTCATCAGCGCCATCTTTTCGCCGGACGCGAGCTACGGCGACATCCCGGTCTACGCCCGCTATCAGTACGCCGAGAGCGAGACTGCGCTCGCGGGCGTCGACCTGGTCCTGGTCTTGCCGGCGAATACCGATTTCTCGATCACGGCCGGCTTTCCCCTCCGCATCGTCGAGCTCTTTGGCCTCTTCACGATGGACATGACCATCAACATTCGGTACCGGAACGGCGACGCGTACGCCGCCTACATTTCCGATCCTTCGAAGAACACGGCAGACTTCAGTTTCTCGGGCGCGAGCATCACCAACATCACCGACCACGGTTACATCGAAATCGGCGGAGGTGTCGCGCTGACCAACGTGGGCGGCGGCGCGGGAGCGAAGAACGTCGTGGAGCTTCCGTTCTACTTGGGCGGTGGATATACCTACGAAGGCAAAGTGCTCGTCGATATCTTCACGCAGTTTGGATGGCAGCCTCTAATGCTCGCGAATCAGCCCCCACCCCTGGACACCTTCAACGTCACGGACAACTGGTACGTCACTCTCGGAGCGACCGTCCACACTCGGCCGCTCTTCCACAAGAACTAGTCGCCGCTCAGGCATCGCGCGCTGCGAGCCGATCGAGCAGTGCCTTGGCCATGTCGGCCACCTCCTGCCGTTCGAGCTCGCGGCTCTCGCTGCTCTGGTAGGTCTCGGTGTCCGCCTCTGGAAGCCCTTGAAGGAATCGACTCGGCGTGATCTTCACCAGACGCCCCCGAGCAACGCGCTCCTTGTGGCGCGTGAGGTAGAGCAGGTCGCGCGCGCGTGTCACGCCCACGTAGAACAATCGCCGCTCTTCCTCGAGGTCAGCCACCGAGGCGTCGGTGATCTTGGGGTCGGTCGTTCTCGCATGAGGCAGCACACCCTCGACACAGCCGATCAAGAAGACCACCGAGAACTCGAGGCCCTTTGCTGAATGCAAGGACGAGAGCGTAACCTGCATGCCGGCTTCGGGCTCCTCCGGGTCGTTCTGATCGAGCGCGATGTGGTGCAGAAGCTGTTGCAAGCCCTCACGATCCGCACCGCTGCGTGCCTCCAAGCGCTCGACGCTTCGCAAGAGGAAGTCGACGTTGGCACGGCGTCGCTTGGCCTCGGGACTGCGATCGCCGCCGTCGTCGATCATTCCGACCGCACGCAAGAAGCCCTTGGCGGTTGCGCCGAGGTCCCCTCCACGAAATCCCTTTGCGGCTGTTTCGATCGCCTCGGCCAATCGAATCGCCGAAGCACCGGCTCGGTCCGAGAGCGGCTCGATCCGGTCGGCGCTTCTCAATGCACGCAAGAGACTCATTCGATGCGCCTCGGCGTGCTCGACGATGTGATGAAGTGATTGTGCGCCGAGCCCTCGCGGAGGCGTGTTCACGATTCGGCGGAGCGAAAGCTCGTCGCGGGGATTCAAGGCCACGCGCATGTACGCAATCCCGTCCTTGATCTCCTTTCGATCGAAGAACTTGGTTCCCCCGAACACGCGGTACGGGATGCCAGCGATCCGAAGCTCCTCTTCGAGGCGCTTGGCCTGCGTATTGGAGCGATAGAGCACCGCAATCTCACGTGGGTCGGTGCCCTCATTCCTGAGCTTGCGGATCTCGGAAGCCACGAACTTCGCTTCCTCCTGGGGCTCCGAAAGCACGCAGAGCCGTACGGGTGCGCCGGTCTCTCGCACGGGCCTCAGCACCTTCGCGTAGGGACGCTTGCTCGATTTCTCAATCGCTGAATTTGCCACGTTCAGAATCGAAGCGCGCGACCGGTAGTTCTGCTCGAGCTTGGTGACGACCGCACCTGGGAAATGCCGCTCGAAATCGAGGATGTTGTCGACGCACGCGCCGCGCCAGCCATAGATCGACTGATCATCGTCACCCACGACGCAGACGTTGCCGCGTTCGTTCGCGAGAAGTCGGATGAGGTCTAGCTGCGCGACGTTCGTGTCCTGGAACTCGTCGACGAGAATGTGCTCGAATCGACTACGCCACTTGCTTCGAATCCCTGGGCGTGCGCGAAGAAGGAGGACGGGCTTGATCACCAAGTCGTCGAAATCCACCGCATGCATATCCATGAGGCGAGTCTCGTAAGCTTCGTAGATACTCGCGGCGGCTTGGTCGTACTCGTCTGCTTTGGCGCGTAGCTTCCCCGGCTCGAGGAGCGCGTTCTTCCAGAGCGAGATCCGAGAGAGGATGGCCTGTGCATCGAGCTGCCGGTCCGCTTTCGCCTCGGTCCTCAAGAGCTCCCGAACGACGCCGAGGCTATCCCCCTGGTCGAAAATCGTGAAGCGTGAGCCTAGCCCGAGCGCTTTGAATTCCTCGCGCACGAAGCGGACACCGAAGCTGTGAAACGTGGAGAGCCAGAGCTGATTCGCAGCCTCCCCGCCGATGCTCGATCCGAGACGCTCTCGCATCTCGTTGGCCGCCTTGTTGGTGAAGGTGACGGCCAGGATCGAGCCCGGATGCATTCCGCTTTGCAGCAGACGCGCGATCCTGGCGGTAATGACGCGGGTTTTCCCGGAGCCCGCTCCCGCGAGAACCAGCAAGGGCCCGTCTGCATGCTCCACCGCCGCCCGCTGCTCTGCATTCAATCGCAAGGCCGAGGCAAGTAGCCCGGGGCGTGTTCTCATTCAAGGACATCCGGACGAAAGCGAGCAAAGAGCTCGTCCAGGAGAGATATCCGTTGACGGGGCCTTCGATCTACCGTACTTTATTGATAGTGATTTTCATTATCAGGGATGTATGAGCTATTTGGAAGTTCAAAAAATTCATGATCTCAACAGCTTGCGGCATGACCCCGGAGAGGCTGCCAGGGATGAGGTGCTCAGAATGGTGCTGGCGATCACGCTCGACTCCGACTTGGCTGCCTGGTGCCTCGGATGTCGAGCCGAAGCCCCGGTCGTGCGCTGGCCCTCTACGCTCTACCGCTTGCTCGCTCGAGCCGCGCTCGAATCGACCGCCATCTGGCGGCGCTGCGCGCTCCTGCTCGATCGATCCCTCGAGACCTCAATGGCTCCCTACGCCGCTCACTCCCCGGCCGAGCTCGCCGAGGTCTTTCTCGAAGGCCGGGATTCGCTGAGCGGAGACGAGCTGGCTGCACTGCTTTGGTGCTTGCTGCGTCAGCGCTCCCGTTCACACGACCTGATTGCCGAGCGACTCGGTCTCGAGCTCGAGGTCGTAGCAGCGCGGCGCCTTCACGAAACGCGCTTGCCACAGGGTCTCTCGTGAATGTTAGAAGGGCGAAGTCGACAGGGCAGCATGGGCGAAGAGATCGAGCGGAAGTTTCTGGTCAACGATATGACGTGGCGCGCTTTCGCCGAGGGTGTCCGGTACCGTCAGGGCTTCCTCTCGACGGTGCCGGAGCGGACGGTTCGAGTGCGTGTCGCCGGACCCAAGGCTTGGATCACCATCAAGGGAAAGACGGTTGGCGCGCGCCGCGCGGAGTTCGAATACGAGGTTCCATCGACCGACGCCGAACGAATGCTCGACACGCTTTGCATGCGCCCGCTGATCGAAAAAGTCCGCTACACGCTGAACGTCGGTCGGCATAGCTGGGAGATCGACGTCTTCGAAGGTGAAAACGCCGGTCTAGTCATCGCGGAGATCGAGCTCGGCAGCGAAGACGAAGCATTCGAGGAGCCCGACTGGTTGGGAAACGAAGTCACGGATGATCCGCGCTATTTCAACTCCAATCTCGTCGCCAATCCGTATTGCAACTGGTAGCGCTAGCTCTTCAGAGCTCGAGCTGCCTTGCATTGCCAGGCGCGGGTCGCTGGTTTAGGTCTGCGGTATGCAGCTTCCGCCCTGTGGCTTGTACCGGACGACTGGACCGATCGGAATCGTGGAACCCGGACGCCTGGTCTATTTCCACAACCACGGAGATCCCGGGCCAGGCGTGTACGTCCCGAAGGAGTGGCGATACAACCGCGCGCTCTTCGAGGCGAAAGGGCAAGTGCTCGATGATCCGGGCCTGGTGCGATTTCTTGTGCCGCTTCCTCGCGAAGGCTTCTATCGGGTGCTCGAAGCCTTTCATTGTTGCGAAAAGAAGTGTCGGCTCTTCGAGCAAGACGCGCTGCTTCAGCTCGGTTACAACGGCGATGGCGAGCCGATTCTATTCACGCCTGAATTGGTGGACTTCATGTTCGCGATTCCCGCAAAGGGCTGGAAGACGACGCTAGAAACACTTGGGAATCTGAGCTTCTTGCGCGTGCCTGAGACCAAGCGCGACGCCAGTCCCACGCAGTAGACGTCCGAGCGTGAGCTAGCTCGCTTTTCGCTCCCGGAACCAGCTGCTTATACTGATCATCTGAAACTTAGAATGATCGGGGTCACAAGAGACGCGCGTGCGGGTGGCAAGAGCGCACGGACTGATGACAAGCGGCACGAGCGCTGGCTGGCTCGATTCATCCCTCGCGAGCTCGTGGAGGATCAGCTTCGGAGCCGCGCGCGCGCGTTCCTGCTCGTGCGGTTCACGGTCGTTGCTGCAATCTTCACCCTCCTTTTCGCGCCCTATTTCGCTCTCTACTTGAAGCTTCCGTACACGGGCCTGGCCAACGTGCTCTATGGAGTCAGCCTGGCGCTGACGACGGTCATCCTGAATCGCACGCGCTCGCTTCGAATCGCGGCCAACTGGACCCTCGCATCTGCTCTCGTGGTCTTGCTCATCCAGAGCTGGAAGCTCGGTGGCGTCTCGAGTCTCGCCTACCCGTGGCTGGCCTCCCTGCCCGTGGCGGCGATGCTTCTTCGCGGCGTCAAGGGCGGAGCCGTTTGGACTGGGATCGCGGTGATGGGGATCGTGGGAATCGGCCTCGCCGATGTCGCGGGTTGGCTCCCGAGCGGGCCGGCACTGGGCGTGGCAGCCCAGGGGGCAACCACCGCCACGATCGCTTCGCTGGCGCTTGCGCTCGGAGCCCTGGCTTGGTTGGCCGAAAGCCGGGCAGACGAGCTCTTGGATGACCTCCAGCAGCAGAAGGACACGTTTGAACGACGCGCAGTGCGTGACTGGCTGACCGGTCTTGCAAATCGGTCACTGCTCACGGAATGCCTGGTTCAGAGCTGGGAGCGCGCGCGGCGGCACGGCCCTCGCGGCGCACTGTTCTTCATCGACCTAAACGATTTCAAGCTGGTCAACGACCAGCACGGGCACGCGGCGGGGGACCAGGTCCTGCGCGAAGTCGCCCTCCGCCTGCAGGACACCATCCGCGCCTCGGACCTCGTCGGCAGAATCGGCGGGGACGAGTTTGCGCTGATCGTCGAGGGCGCCGAGAGCCAAAACGACGTGGCCGTGCTCGCCGACAAAGTAGCGCGGTCCATCGAAGCTCCGATCGACGTCGAGGGGGCGATCGTCCAGGTCGGGGCGAGTATCGGAATAGCGTTCTTCCCGGATCGAGATTGTCACTTTGAGGAACGGATCACCCTTCCGAGCATCCCCGCCAAACTAAATACGACACACGGCGAGGTCGACCACGAGTCGGTGCGCCGACTCCTCGAGAAGGCGGACACCGCGATGTACACCGCGAAGCGAAAAGGGCTACGATTCTGGATTCACAAACATGAAGCGGACGAGACGCTGCGGAGAACCACCGCCCTTGTGAGCGAGCCGCCACCTGCCGCTTAGTGAGAACCTCTAGCCAGGCTCGCGGCTTGCGCTAGAGTTGCCCCATGAAATCTACGATCGGGATTCTCACGGGCGGCGGCGATGTGCCGGGTCTCAATCCAGCCATTCGTGCGGTGACGCTCCGAGCACTTCGCGAAGGTCACCAGGTGATCGGGATCCGACGCGGCTGGGGTGGGCTGGTCGACATCATTCCGGACAAGGACGCTGACAACAGCGCGTGCGTGCGCGTACTCACCGAGGACGTGGTCGACAAAGCGGGGCGGACCGGTGGTACTTTCTTGCACAGCTCGAGGACCCGCCCGAGCACCTTGCCCAAAGACTTCGTACCGCCACATCTGCAAGACAAGTACAAGGACGATGTCAACGACATCACCGATGAGGTCCTGAAGAACCTGGACTTCCTAGGCATCGATTGTCTGATTCCCATCGGCGGCGACGATACGCTGAGCTACGGGGCGCACCTTCACCAGCGAGGCGTTCCGGTGGTCGCCATTCCGAAGACGATGGACAACGACGTGCCGGGAACGGACTACTGCATCGGGTTCAGCACCTGCGTCACCCGCACGATCGAGCTGACGCACAAGCTACGCACGTCCGCAGGATCGCACGAGCGATTCCTCGTCATCGAGGTCTTCGGTCGGTATGCCGGGTACACGGCGCTCTTGCCGAGCATGGCTGGCGCTGCGAGTCGATGTGTCATTCCAGAGCACCCCTTCGACATGGAGCGGCTGACGGAGCTGATGGTCTACGACCGCAATCGAAACCCAAGCAACTACTCGGTGGTGCTCGTGTCCGAGGGCGCCCAGATGGCGAGCGATTCCGAGATGTCGTTCGAGGGCGAAGAGGCCGACATGTTCGGTCACCGAAAGCTCGGCGGCATCGGAGATCGCGTTGCAGCAGGGCTCAAAGAGCTCTCGCCCAAGTACAACAACGGTCGGCACGTCAACGTGGTGAGCCAACGCCTCGGCTATTTGGTGCGCTCCGGTAACCCCGATGCGCTCGACTCGATTGCGCCGATGGCCTTTGGCAATCTCGCGTTGGACTTGGTCACGTCCGGTACCTCGGGACGACTCGTCTCCGTGCACAATGGCCGCTACGGCAGTGTGCCGATGGAAACGATCATCGGAACGAAGAAGTTCGTCGATGTCGAAAAGTACTATGACACCGGCCGAATGCGACCGAAGTACACGTCCTTCAACGGTTTGCCGCTTTTCATCATGGCGAGCGACGCGTAAGGGTCCGTCGATGGCCTCGCGCTACAGGCACCTTCGGGCGCGTGCGCTCAAGTCGATGTTCAAGACGCATGCCGCGATCTACGAGCGTAGCGGAGGCCGTCTCGGCGCTTGGCTCGGATTGCCGACCTTGCTTCTCTCCGTTACTGGGCGGAAGTCCGGCAAAACGTTTGCGACGCCCTTGGTCTATTTCAAAGACGGCGAGAGCTATGTGGTGGTCGGCTCGGACGGAGCTGCGAAACACGACCCTCAATGGTGGAAGAACCTGCAGGCGAATCCAGCATGCGTGGTTCGCGTCGGTCGGAGGAAGCTCGCGGCAAAGGCTGCGCTTGCATCAGGCGCCGATCGCCAACGCCTCTGGCAGCAGGGCAAGACCGTGAACCCGATGTGGTCGAAGTACCAGGCGCGAACCGAGCGCGAGCTGCCGGTGGTCGTGCTCACGCCGACGGAAGGCTAGCCACACCCGTCGGGCAGCGCCTGCGGCTGCGGAGCTCCACCGAGCGACCGCGCGTCTTCCCTTTGTTTCGGCTTTGTGACAGATTCTCGAGGCAGCGTTCAGAGCTTGCACATCGGCGTGCGCCGACCAGGAGGACTAGATGCGAATCATTAGCTTTTTCGTGGTGCCGTTGCTCGTGCTTGGCGCCTGTAGCTCGAGCGACCGCGAAGCCGAGGACGTCACCATCGACACCTTCAACGTGGCTCTGGCCGGAGCCTTCATTCCGTATGAAGCCGAACGAAGGCAGCCGCTGGCCGAGGCGATCGCGGGGATGGACTCGGACGTGGTGTGTTTGCAGGAGGTCTGGACCCAGGCCGACAAAGAGCTCATTCGGGACATGGCGGTCGGGAACTTCCCGTACTCCGCGCTGTTCGAGGACGACCTCGACACGCCCGTGGATGACCCCACCGATCAGATGGGCGAGATACCCCAAGCCCCAACCACTGTGCCCTGTCCCGATATTGAGGTCTCGGATGGAGTCACAATCGTGGACCAGATGAACGAGGCGGTCGACTGCGTAGCGGAGAACTGTTCGACCATCCCCGGCAGCGAAGACGGCCGCACGACTAGCGCGAGCTGCGCGTCCACGAATTGCGTCGGTGCGGTGGCGGCGCTCCTCTTTGGGGATGCGCAACAACAGCGATGCTATTCTTGCGTCGTCCCGCAACTCCCGACGAGCACGTTCGCCGAAATCCGAAGCAGTTGCCCGACGGTCGTCAATCAAGACCTCGCCTTCGACGGCCAGAATGGCGTGATGATCCTCTCGCGCTACCCGCTGAGCGACCAAGAAAATTGGGTGATGCCTGGCACCTGGAATCGGCGCACGATCCTTCGCGCGACCGTGACTCTGCCGAACGGTGCTTCTTTGGACGCGTACTGCAACCACCTCACGCCGATCTTCGACGACTTCACCTTCCCGTACACCGGCCAATACGGCAACGGGGAGACCGGCGCTGCGGGATGGGAAGCGGAGCAGTATCTTCAAGCGCAGAAGTTGATCGCATTCGTGCAAGACCGAAGCGGCGACTCCCCGGCTGTCATCCTCGGCGACTTCAACACGGGGCGCGCCTATCCAGACCAGGGCATCAGCGAAGAAGGCGAAGCCACGCTGGCCTTGCTCGAAGCGTCATTCCCCGCTGCGCTCGCGGCGGACTACGAACCGCTCTGCACCTTCTGCGAAGACAATCCCGTGGCCGACTCGGCGAGCTCGGTCTGGATCGACCACATCTTGCTCAATGGTCTGACATCCGACGCGGTGCAGTCCACGGTCCGCACGTTTGACGAAGACGTGGTGCCTGTCGGGGGTGACGAGCTCGTTCCCCTTTCGGACCA
>DASRZF010000028.1:0-16785 GCA_035686645.1 Polyangiales bacterium | reverse complement strand
CCACCACGCGCTTGATGCGGAGATCAGCTAGGCGGTTGAGCGCGGATTCGACGTTCGTCTGGTCAGCCGCCGCGTCGAGTGGCTTCAAGACACGCCACGCTCCATCAGACTTCGACAAGACGACGGGCTCCTGTCCAGGTCGAATCACCTCGAGTGACGTGATCGCTTCCTTGTCGAGATCGAGCGACGGCAGCTCTTCGGTTTCTCCGGGCTGCTGATTCCGGCCACCAATCACCCAAAACGTCAGTCCCAGCAACAGGCAAAACGCCACTGCGCCGATCACGATACGGTTCTTTCGCCAATCCATTGCGACTCGTTCCCTTCGCTAGAGTTGGAGAGCTTTCTTCTTGTCTACGCGCCGTCGCCATCGAAAGAGACCGAACAACACGACCAGGAATGGAATCCCGAGCGTGTTGAGCCAGCGGTAGGCCCGCTTCTTGGCGTCCCAGGATTCGATCGCGGCTTTGCGGATAGACAACGCTGACTCGACGCCTGCTTCGTCGCCTTCCTCCGCGGCCGCGAGCGCCGTGTTCTCGGCCGCCAGCACGGAGTCTGGAATGTCCAGCGCGGGCTCTTCCGTCGTCTTGGCGCGAATCGCGATCAAATCCGAATCCGCCGCGAGCCAATCGATGGCATTGAGGGCGAGCGCAAGCGCCGCGTTCATCTGCACGTCGTTCTGCTGTGTCCGAGGAGGCATGAAGCTGTCCTCGAGAAACGTGCTCGTTCCTGTCACTAGCACTCGGACGTCGTTTTCGGCGAGCGGTGGTGTCTGAATCGCGCTGGGCTCCGCTTCGTCGATCGGCGCCGAATATGCCGAAGGTAGCTTTCCTTCGATCGCGACCATCAAGGTGAAAGGGCCGGCATCCGAGCTCATCGACCAGTCTCGTGGATTGCGGGGCTCGAGAGAGATCGTGGGCCCCGACATCGTCCAGGAGTCCTGCGAAGAGCTGGCGAGGACCGTGAGTGTGACGCCGTCCGGAGCTTCGCCCAGCTCGATCGGGGCGACGAACGGCAACATGGGTGACGCCAGGCGGAACATCACGGGATGGTCCAGTTGCTCTTGTTCGAGCTGCAGGACCGGGATCGGCGGGTAGGGGACCAGGACCTGCAGACCCATTGGGCCGCGCATCGGAGCGCGGCTGCACTGCGCGTCGGCGACGATCTTCGACGACAGCTTCACGCCCCAGGGTTCGAGCAGGCCGTCGAGCCTGGCATCCACCGGGCGCGCCGATGGGCCCGACTCGCCGGCAAGGTCGATGGCCAGAGCGCCACCAAAGACGCCGAGAGAGCCTCCGCGAATGACGTACTGGTCGATACGGCGCAGCTCGTCGTCACTGAAAGGCGCTTGAGGACCGATGATCAACAGGGCCGCGAGGCTCGGATCGATCTCTTGAGTCGCGTCGATTTCCTGGATGTCGTAGAGCTGCAACACGGACTGCAGGGCCGTAAGCCCTTGTTCGAGGCTCGGGCCGCCGTGTCCGCTGACGATGCCGATCGGTTTGCGTTCCCCAACCAATTCCTTGATGGCAGAGGTGATGATGTACTCGAGACCCGCGGTGTCCTGAATCACCGGAATGGTGCGCGTCTGGTCCAGGTAGCTCAGGACCATCCCGCGGTAGCCCTCGACTACGGCAACCTGGTCTTCCTCGATCTTCTGGTGTGCAACGGGCTGCACGCCGTCCGCGCGCGCGGCTTGTTGCTTGGCCTCGTCATCGGGATTGATGAAACGCACCCGGATCTTGCCGTTCGAAGCGGCGGCATACTCGGACAGAAGGTCGCGAACCTGGCGCTCCGTGGCGTTGAACGGTGGGGGCAGATTCTCGGTGAAATACGCGGTCACCTCGAGCCGGTCATCCAGATTGGCTGCAACCCGCTCAGATCCGTCCGCGAGCGAGAACAGTCCGTTGCGAGTGAGGTCCACGCGGGGTGAAGGCAGGTACGCCGCGAGGACGTTCAGAAGAATGAGAATGCCGCCCACGACCGAAAGAAAGAGCATCGACTCACTGGCGGCGCGTTTTTGGGTTTTAGACGACATCGTTCAGCTCCACCGCCTCGATTCCAATGCCCGAAACGCCAACGCCAGCGCAAACACCGCCACGGAGACGAAGAACAGAACATCTCGTAGATCGATGACGCCGCGGGCCATGCTTTGGAAATGATGATCGAATGAGAGCCATTCGAGAGTGGACGCTGCATTCGTGGGCAGAATCGCCAAGAACTTGTCGAGCACCCAGAAGAAGACGCTGAGGGTCAGCGCGACGAAGAGAGCGATCAGCTGATTGCTGGTCCAACTCGACGCCATCAAGCCGATGGCGAGGACGGCGGAGCCTTGCAGAAGCAAGCCGAGATAGCCGCTCAAAACCGGGCCCCAGTCCAAGTCCCCCAGTGTGGAGACGCTGATGGGATAGAAGACGGTGAGGGCCAGGATGACCGCGTAGAGGCCGAGCACTCCGATGAACTTTCCGAGAATCACCTGCGCTTCGGTGACTGGCATGGTGATGAGAAGCTCGATCGTGCCCGTGCGCTTCTCTTCGGCAAGAAGGCCCATCGTCAGCGCGGGGAGGGCAAACACCATGATCAGTCCAAGCCAGCGAAACATTTCCCGCGCGCTGGCGCGACTGAACAGGAAGAAGGTCTTCCAGAAGAAGAAGCCGAGCGTCAGCATCACTATGCAGATGACGATGTATGCGACCGGCCCATTGAAGTAGCTGCGGAACTGCCGGCCGCCGATGGTGAGAACCTGTCTCATGAGGGGACCCCCGAGTTGCCCGTGGTGAGCTGTCGAAAGATGTCTTCGAGGTTTTCTCCGCGCTGCTCGAGGCCGAGGAGCACGATGTTGGCCGACACAGCGGCGTGAAAAATGTTGGCGCGGAGATCTTGGTTGCCTTTCGGAACGATCTCGACGACGACTTCACCCGCGGCGGCGTCCGTTTTCTGCTTTACGCTTTGCGCGTCGATGATTTCCGAGAAGGCGTCGCGGATCGCGGATTCACTGAGACCGTCCTTCCGGATCGTGGCGACGAACCGCGGCTTGCCAGCGCGCGCGGCAAGCTCTTCGGGTGTGTCGTCGGCCACGAGCTGGCCGTTCGCGATGATCAAGACGCGCCCGCAGGTGACTTGCACCTCCGCAAGGTTGTGGGTCGAGAGAATGACCGTGCGCTCCCGGCCGATCTCACGGATGAGCTGGCGGATTTCCGAGGCCTGATTGGGATCCAAGCCGCTCATCGGCTCGTCGAGGATCAGCACGGGCGGCTCGTGGATGAGTGCCTGTGCAAGGCCCACACGCTGCCGGTAGCCCTTCGAAAGCTCGCCGATGCTCTTGCCAATGACGTCGCCAAGGCTGGTCTCTTCGACCACCCGCCGGAGCCGGGCCTGGAGGCCTGCGCCGCGCAGCTCTCGCATCTTCCCGACGAACTCGAGGTACTCGAGCACCAGCATCTCGGTGTAAAGGGGAGTGCTTTCAGGCAGGTAGCCGATCGCTTCGCGAACGGAAATCGGATCTTCGAAGATATCGGCGCCGGCGACCCGGGCTGTTCCACCCGATGGCGCGATGAAGCAGGTGAGGATCTTCATCGTGGTGGTCTTCCCGGCGCCATTGGGTCCGAGAAAACCGACGACCTCGCCGCGATTGACTTGAAAAGTTGCGTTCTTTACCGCGGTGACTGGACCGTACTGTTTGGTCAAATCCCGCGCATCGATCATCACGTCGCTCATAATCTCCCTCGCGAGTGATCCGTTGCGTTCTACGGGGCTGGCGGAGGGTAGCCCCGGCTCTAGGCCTGTCAAGACACCCATGGCGCCCTCAACCCTGGGCAGGGCGAGCTTATTCCGTGCCTTCCGTCCCGGACGGAGGGAGCCGGGAATGACCACAATTTTCGGTTGTTTGAGCTTGGAGACTCCCGTGGCACGATCGCAAACATGAGGCCGCTGATCGTAGTTCCGGGCCCCATCCAAGGGGTATGGACCCGCGGCCGAGGGCTGGCGCGGCGTGCTGCCGATCTTTGGCCGCTGACCGCGCTCGGGATGGCGCTTGGCCTCGTGTCCTCGATCGCGCTGGTGAGCTTTGGCTTCAAGAAGCTCGATCTCGTCCTTCTGGTTCTCGGCTATGGCGGCGCCGGTCTGCTGCTGCTCTCGACCCTGCTCGTCGTGCTCAGCAGCTCGGCTCTCTGGCTTCGCCTGCGTCGGGCCTCGATCCCCTGGCTGACCTCGACATTCGAAACCGGCGCGGCTTTGCGGACGGGTTTCTCGCTTCCATCGCTCTGGTGGCTTCCCATGGTGCAATTGCGTTGGACCTGGGCGTCGCCGGAGGCATCGGTGGAGGAGCCTCTCTCCGAACGCGGGCGGCTGCGCGAGCGAGTCACACTTCACAAACGGGGGGTCTTCGAGTCGGTTGAGCGGCGGGTCGTCGTCCAAGATGCGTTTGGTCTTGCGCGAATTGCGTTTCGGCATCGGCAATCTGGTCCGATCGAAGTACTGCCTCATCTCGGCGGAATCCGGCGGCTGCCCGTTCTCACCTCACTCACGGGCGGAGAGGAGTTCCCACATCCCATGGGGCTCGAAGATGGAGATCGGGTGGAGCTCCGCAGGTACGTGCCCGGCGATTCGGCTCGGTTCATTCATTGGAAGGTTTTTGGCCGTACTCGAACGCTCATGGTGCGCGTGCCCGAGCGCGCGCTCAGCCGGGCCCGCAGGACGGTCGCCTATCTCGTCGCGGGCCCACACGACGAGGCCGCTTCGGCGGCCGCGCGGGCCGCAATCGAGGAGGAAGTGCTCGGCGCCGACTGGCAGTTCGCCGCAGATGGTTCTCCCCAGGCCACGTCCAACCGCACCGAGGCAATGCTCAAGGTGATGCGCTCCTCGGCTTTCGTCGGTCGAAGCGGGGCTGGAATGAAGCAATTCCTGGCTGAAGTGGACCCAGCCGGGCCCGCCGCACTCGTCGTCTTCGCACCGCCCACGATGGGCGAATGGCTCGACGAGATGCGTTCGCTGTCCGCGCGACGGTATGGTCGGATACGCGTGGTGATCGCGGTCGACGCGGTTCACGATCCGAGCACCCAGCCGGGCTGGCGCCGCTGGCTCCTCATGCCTACGGCCTCACCGGGAGTCGAGCGTGCGGATCTCGAACGAGTGGGGCGGGCGCTCGGTCAGATGCGTTGCGAAGTCGTAATCATCGATCGAGTGAGCGGAAGGGTGCTCGGCGACGGACAGCATCTCGACCGAGCGCGGAGAAGAGCAGCGTGAGCGCCCAAGAAGATTCGATGGGACTTTCCCGCACGCTCGCCGAGGTCGGTCGGGCAGCGATTCACGGACTCGCCTGGGGCGTCCTGGTCGCCACCATGGCTCCTTCGGGCTCAGCCCTCGTCGCATTCGCCGGCGGCTTCGGCGGCTGCCTCCTCGGCGCGCAGCTCGCGCACACACGCCTTCGCACTTCGGCGATCGTAGCCGGAGCGCTGGCTCTTCTCTCGTTGGTCTTCTGGCTGGGTGCGTCCCTCACGGCCGGTTCTTTCCTGTCGATCGCGCTGGGCCCGGTCGGCGCGCTGCGGGTCTCTGGCATGCTGACTGCGCTTCTGGTCGCTGCGATCAGCAGCGCGGCCATGCGGGCGGGCTCTTCGCGCAAGGCGCTCTTCGCGGTCTTCGAGCTTCTCGTAGTCGCCGTCGCGTTCGCGCAGCTCTTCATTCCGCATCGCTATGGCGCGATCAACCGCCCGTTCTATCTGGCAGACTGGATCATCGCGTTCGGCTGGGACCCGACTTGGCTGTTCCTCTTCATGGGTGGCACGGCGACGGTCTTCGGCCTGGTTCTCCTATTGCGCGAACAGCGCTTCGGTCGAGCCGTTCTCAATCTGGGCGTCATCGGGCTCCTGCTCGCCTTGATCGTCTTGGCTACGCCAATGCTCGGTATGCCGCCTCCGCCAGATGGAGGCGGCGGACTCGGTCTGCGGCCAGATCCTTCGGAGGCCAACGCGGGCGAGGGTGAGCGACGCGAGCGGGGAGGATCGACAAGCAGCGAGCTTGAGTTCCGCAACAAGTACAACACCGGCGGCGCGCGGGTTCCCGTTGCGGTCGTCCTCTTTCACGACGACTACTCCCCGCCGAGCGGAGTCTACTACTTTCGCCAAGGCGCTTTCAGCCAGTACAACGGACGGAAGCTCGTGGTTTCCGGCCGGCAGGACATCGACGACGATTTGATCCCATACTTTCCGACCCGCCTCACGGAGATCCGCAACGCTCCGGCCAGCAACGAGAATCGGGGCCCACTCGAGACCACCATCGCCCTGATGGCGGACCATACTCAGCCCTTCGCGCTCGAAGCGCCGATCGAAGTAGAGCCGCTCGAGAACCCATCGCCGAACCGCTTCCGTCGCGTCTACCGCGCGCTGTCCGGTGTTCTCACAGCGGACTATGCATCGATGCTGGACGCTCGATTGGGTTCCCCGGACTGGTCCAAGGAGCAGTGGGCGCACTACACCGAAGCGCCGCCGGACCCACGCTACGGCGCCCTCGCGGCCGAGGTCGCAGGAGAGCTTCCTGACGAGCTAGCGAGCAATCCGATCGCGCGCGCGTTTGCCGTGGCTGCTTGGCTCGGCCGTGAAGGAATCTACAGCCTCAAGAACGAGCACAGTGGCGCCGAAGATCCTACGGCAAGCTTCCTGTTCGGTGATCGCACCGGGTACTGCGTGCACTTCGCCCATGCCGCCACCTACTTGATGCGAAGCCTCGGCGTTCCGGCGCGCGTGGCGACCGGTTACGCGGTGAGCGAATCGTCGAGGCAGGGAGGCTCGTCCCTTCTCTTGTCGGGCGCCGCGTCACATGCCTGGCCCGAAATCTACATCGATGGATACGGCTGGGTCGTGCTCGACGTGTATCCCGAGCGTGCCCTCGACCCACCCGAGCAGCCGATGGACGCGGACCTGCAGCGGCTGCTCGGAGAGCTCGCACGCGGCGCTTCTCCCATTCCACTGTCGGCCACCGATTTACCCAAGATCAAAGAGCTCGCCCGGCGCGTGACGCTGACCGCGGGTGCATGGCTTTTCGCGCTCCTAGCGCTGGCGCTTCTCATCCTCTACCTGGTGAAGCTCTGGCGCCGCCTCGCGCCGGCCTGGGCGCCGGCTGCCTCCTTGCCGAGGGTGGTCTACCGCGCCGAGCTCGACCGCCTGGGCGAGCTCGCGATCCGCCGCACGCCGGGTGAATCCCGCGAGTCCTTCGCGAGACGTCTCGGAGAGTCGCTTCCCTCGCTCGGCCCGCTGACGGACACCCACGTGGCGGCAGCATTCGGCCAGCGGCGGCCCGAACCGCACCAGCTTCGAGACGAAGCGGCCAATCTTCGGCGCGACATACGCCGCAGATTTCCGCTCTGGAGGCGTTTCTTGGGGCTGCTCACGCCCTGGTCTTGGTTACGCTCGAAATGATGCCATCCTTCACCCACGGAGCCCGAAGCTGACATGCAGCAAGCCATCCAGTCCCCCATCGACGACACCCTGAGTGGCACGCGCGAAGTCGCGGAGCGGCTTGGTGCTCGTCTGAAGGCCGCGATTCGAGGACGGGACGACGTGGTCGAGCTCGTGCTCATCGCGCTGCTTGCGGATGGGCACGTGCTTCTCGAAGACTACCCGGGCTCGGGCAAGACCACTCTCGCGCGCGCGCTCGGTAACGCGCTGGCCGAGAAAGACGCCTCGAGCAGCATCGCTGCCTTTCGTCGCATTCAGTTCACACCTGACCTGCTGCCGAGTGACATCACGGGCACCAACATCTTCGACGTCGAAACCAGCCGCTTTGCGTTTCGTCGCGGCCCCGTGTTCGCACACATCGTATTGGCCGACGAGATCAACCGCACCTCACCCAAGGTCCAGGCAGCCATGCTGGAGGCGATGGCGGAAAAACAGGTCACGGTAGACAATCAGTCATACTTGCTCGACGACGTGTTCTTCGTCATTGCAACGCAAAATCCGCTCGACCTCGCAGGAACCTATCCGCTCCCCACACCTCAGCTCGATCGCTTCCTCTTCAAGATCGAGATGAAGCACATCGATCGCGCCTCGGAGCTCGAAGTCCTCGATCAGTATCCGCGGGCAAGCCTGGACGTGGCGCGCGACTATCCCAGCGTCACCCTAGAAGAGATTCTCGCAGCTCGACGCCAGACTCGGAGCGCCGTGCACGTGGCCCCCGTCGTCAAAGAAGCCCTCGTGGACTTGGCGCGGCTTCTCAGGAGCGACCCGCGTGTCCTGCAGGGCGCGTCCACTCGCGCGCTCGTATTGATGCTTCCGGCCCTTCAGGCCCGCGCGGTGATCCACGGCCGCGATTTCGTGTCCCCCGAAGACATCCAGGTCTTGGCGCCATACGTTTTCAAGCACCGTTTGGAGTGCGCGCCCGGCGTGGAAGACGTCGACGCTCTCATTGCGGAGGCCACGGCGGTAGAGATTGAAAAGCTTGCCCGCGCGAGTCTCCGTCGCGGTTGATGATGTTCGGCAGGAGGTCAACTCTGGTTGCCGTCCTCGTCATCGGGGCTTTGCTTTCGTCCGCGAGGGTCGTGGCCGAGGACATGATGGGGCCGCTTCAGCTCGAAGGCGAGGAAGCCGATGCAGAGGAGCTGGCTCTTTGGGAGCTGATCGAGCGCGAGCACTACGTCAAGGCGCGGGAAGACGCCGAGACATACTTGGCAGAGCACCCGCGTTCCTACGTAGCCCACCTGGTCTTGGGGATGGCGCAGCACTACGGGGAGGCCAACTTCCCGAAGGCGCTTTTTCACGAAACTCGAGCGCTCGACCTCTTTGAAGAACGTCAAGGGACGCAGCCGACACCGAGCGACCCTTGGCGATGGCACGCGCGTATTCTGATGGAGCTCACCCACGCGCACGGCGACCTCGAGCACTACGACCAGCAGCTCGGGTTCATGCAGCGGTACAACGAGCTCTACACACCCCAACTCAAGGCTGAGCTGGCGTGGCCCTTGATGAAGAAGCGTGAATTCGAAAAGGCGCGTTTGGCAGCGGAAGAGGGTCTCGCAACCGGGGACCCGTATCAGATCGAACGGGCCAAGAACGCGCTGTGCGCCATCGAATTCGAAGCCGGGGACGACGAAAAGAGCTACGAGGTCTGTGCCGACGCCGTGGCATACGGGCGAACGCATTTCGGCAATGCGACGGCGGTCGACCTCGGGAACTATGCAGAAGCGGCGCGCTCTGTGTTTCGATTCGACGAGGCAGAGCGTCTCTTGATGGAAGCCTCGAAGAGCGGGCTATCGTGGTACGGAAACCCGTGGCTCGAGCTCGCCGACCTCTACATGAGAGCGGGCCGCTTCGCTGAAGCCCTGTCCGCGCTTCGCGAGGTGCCGCGCCATCGATCCGTTCGGCCCGCGCACGTCCGAGACTCGGATCGCAACGAGGCACGCCGCTCCCTCTCCGCGTTTCTCGTGTTGATGGGGAGGCCTGCCGAGGCGTTACGCATCACCGACAAGGCCTCTGTCATGCCAGACCGGCGCGCTCACAACAGTCGCGACCCCGAGCAGGACCAGAGCATCGTTGCTCTACTCGACAGGCAAGCCCGCTTGATGATGGCGGAGATGACTCTCGAACGCACTAGCGCTAGACCGTTCTACGTACGCTGGTGGGCAGAGGTGCAGGCCCTTTGGATCCGTTTTCAGGCATGGATGAGTGCGCGCCAGGCGGCTCGCTTTCTCGACGACGAAGCTAGGCTCGTCGGGACGTTCGCCATCGGCACAGCTCGCAGTGCCGTCATGCCGCCTTGGCTCTTGGGTGAGCTGATTGGCGCGCTCGGTCCTGGGGTGGTGAGGGCCGCAGTCGACGCAGTGAGCCTGGAGGACCCGAGAGAGGGCGCGGTTCCGTACCATGAGTCTGTGCTCGCAGAGGTGGCTTTGGCGCAGCGTGAGTACGCGGAGGCGATCGCGCACGCAGAGCGAGCACTGGAGCGTCTCCAACCCGGGGATGCGCTCCTGCGAGAACGCGTTCGCGCCGTTCTTGCGAAAGCGCTTTCCGACCCGCGAGAAGCGACCGCGCTCTACGAGGAAGTTCTCTCGACCGATCCAGGTCTCTTTCGTCGTCTGGGATGGGCGCTCCCGGTCGAGGTGGACTCGAGCGATGCGGAAGTCGATCGCGCGCTTGCAAAGGCACTCATGCGTTCACCGCGTTTCGAACAGTCCAGTGACGGACTACGGATCCAAATCGAGGGGGCGAAGGTCTGCCTGTTCGGCCGCAGCGGCACGGCTTGGGGTTGCAGCGAGGTCGAAGTCGGTGAAGACGAAACGCAAGAGAGCTACACTCAGCGCATCGTCGATTCTTTCCACGCAGAGATCTTCTCTCCTCGAGTCGATCTCAGTCGCATCGACATCAACTCGCTGGACGGGTCGAATCGCGTCACGCGAAATCCGCTGGATATGATCGTTCCTTAGCCGGTGCTGACCTGCAAAAAGCCAAAGCGCGACCGCTTCCAAGGGGCACCTGGTCTCGAGGGCGGGTCTGTGTCTTACTGGCGCTCGTGAACAATACCTGGGTTCGCCTCTCGTTGCTGGCCGCGTTTCTGCTCGGCGTCTACGCGATCGGCTGGGCGACCGGATTCACAGAAGGACTCACGGTCGACGGCATTCGTGACACGATGCGGACCGCCGGAGTTGCTGGATTCGCGGTGTTCGTCGCCATCTTCTGCGTCGGTCAGCTGCTCTACATTCCGGGCTTCGTCTTCGTGATGGTGTCTGGGCTCGCGTACGGTCCCGTCTGGGGTTCGATCGCATCGATGATTGCCGCCACGGTGTCCGTCGCCGTGTCATTCATCATCGTTCGCACCATCGGCGGTCAGCCGCTCAAAGACCTCAACATCAAACGCCCGTTTCTCCAGAAGCCTCTCGATCATCTGGAGGAGAGGCCGATCCGTTCGATGATCGTCATCCGCCTCTTCCTCTGGGCGATACCGCCCGTGAACTACACGCTTGCGATGTCCGGCGTGACCTTCCGCGACTACATGATCGCCGCGGTGATCGGCATGACTCCGCCGTTCGTGGCTCTTTCGGTTGCGGCAGGTTTGGGCTTCAATCTTCTCTAGGACCGCGCCCCTAGGTATCTATTTCCGGCGAGTTAAGGGAATGCTCGTGTCCGGGACGGTTTCTTCGGCAGAGCCGGTTTGCAAAAGCGCATCTCGCGCTGCGAACGGTTGAGTCGGTGGTTCTTCCGGCTCCGCGTGTTCGAGTTGCTTTGCTGCCCAGTGTACACTCAGGGCGATCACGTGGGAGTCGGTGATTTCCTCGCTCGCGCGCAGCAGATCCGCGAGATCGCGAGCCATCTCGCGGGTCGAGCCGTACCGTTCGATCGGATTTCGCTGGAGCGCTTTTGCGATGATTTCCCTCAAGCGCTTCGGGAGGTCGTCACGGAAGGCAATGAGGTCTGGGGTCTCCGTTCCGCGAATCGTACCGAGCACCTTGATCGGATCCTTGCCCTTGAAAAGCTTTTCCCCCGCCAGAACCTCCCAGAGAACCACGCCGACACTGAATACATCGGTCTGTGCGCTCGGCTCCGCTTCGTAGGTCAGCTCCGGCGCGAGATAGGAAATCTTACCCTTCACGATGCCTGGTTTCGTGATCGAGCTTCGATCCATCGCGCGCGCAAGACCGAAGTCCGTCAGCTTCACGACGCCGCATTTGCTCAGCATCACGTTTTGCGGAGTGACGTCTCGATGAAAGATGGGCGCGGGCCTCCCTTCCGCGTCCTCATGAACGTGGGCGGCGTGGAGCGCTTCGAGGACCTCGATGCCGATGGCTGCGGTGAGGCTCCAGGGCGTGTGGTTGCCGTGCGCCCGGTAGCCCTGGCGCCACTCCGCGAGCGTGAGTCCGTCGACCCATTCGAGAACGAGGTAGTACTCCCCAGTACGGTCCCGATCGAAGTCGTGAATCTGCGCGATGTTGGGATGGTCCAGCTCCGAAACGACGCGCGCCTCTTCGACGAACATCTTGAGGAACTCGGGGTTCTGGCTGAGTGGGGCGAGAACGCGCTTGATGGCCACCGGTCTCGTGAATCCCGCGGCGCCGTGCGTCTGCCCTCGATAGACCTTCGCCATCCCGCCTTCACCGGCGAGCTCGAGAACTTCGTATTTTCCGCCGAGCAGCTCTGCCATGTCGGGCGGCTGACGCCTCAACTCTCTTTAGCAGAAAGCACGGCGTCGAGTTCACCCTTCTCGTACATTTCTCGCACGATGTCGCAGCCGCCGACGAACTTGCCATGGACGTAAAGCTGCGGGATCGTTGGCCAGTTGGTGAACTCTTTGATCCCTTGGCGGATACCCGGGTCCTCGAGGACGTTCACGTCCTGGAACTCCGAGCCTGAGCGCCGCAGCACCTCGACCAAGGTCGCGGAGAACCCGCATTGTGGGAAATGCTTCGTGCCCTTCATGAAGAGCACGACGTCGTTCGCGTCGATGATGCCCTGAATCCGTTCTCGCAAGCTGTCGTCCATCTCTCAACCCTCGTGCTTTGCCCAACTCTCGGGCGAGTACGTCTTTAGCGCAAGTGCGTGAACCGGCCCGGTCATCAGCTCGCCGAGGGCCGCATAGACCATCTGGTGCTGCTCGATCGGTGTTTTCCCAGAGAATGCCGCGGACACCACGAGCGCCTCCCAGTGGTCCTTGGTGCCGGTCAGGTCTCTGACCACGATATGGGACACCTCGCCCACACCCTGACGAATTCGTTCTTCTAGGACTTCCGCTTCAAGCATCGAGCATCCTCCACTCAACGCTCTTGGCTACGGCCGGGCTACGCAATTGTCAATCGCCGGGAGGGTCAACGCAGGCCAAACAGGCGCTTCACCGAAGGGCGCGATAGGACGATGATCGTGAAAATACCGAGCACGGTGCCGAATGGAAACATCAGGCACTCGCCCCAGCCTGTGAGGTAGCAGAACGTCCACCAGCGGCGGTTTCGGATTTGCACTCCGACGACGGCGAGGTGAATGGCGCTCACGACAGCGAGCAGCACCATGCTCACGACGACGGAGATGATCAGGGTGTTGAGGTCCTGAAGCATTGCGTCGGGGCTCCCTCCGAAAGGATCGACACCCGACTGCCCGGGGATCTGGCCCATGGCCATCGACAAGTCGCTTCCGAACTCGTCCATCAGCTTCGATCCGGAGACGCCGATCAGCAAAGTGGGAACCCCACCGAGCAGCGCGACGCCGGCAAGGATGAAATGGCCGATCGACAGTGCGCTCAAATGCTCTCGGTCCTCGGCGTTTGGCTCTTCTTCCAAGCGAACCCCCAAATGGATCGTGCTATGCAGGCACTCGATGGGCAAGGTCGCATTCGTTTTCCCAGGGCAGGGCAGTCAGAAAGTCGGCATGGGCCGAGAGGCATTCGAGTCCTCGGATCTAGCCCGCGCGGTGTTCGACGAAGCCGACGAGGCTCTCGGGGAGCCGATTTCGAAGCTCTGTTTTGAAGGCCCTGAGGAATCTCTTCAGCTCACAGCCAACACACAGCCTGCTGTCCTCACGGCATCCATCGCCATCCTTCGCGCGCTCGATGCGCCGTTCGACGTCGTTGCTGGGCACAGTCTCGGTGAGTACTCCGCACATGTCGCTGCGGGCACGCTCCGGCTAGCTGACGCCGTGCGACTCGTGCGAAAGCGCGGCCAGTACATGCAAGAGGCCGTGCCTTACGGCGAGGGCGCCATGGCGGCGGTCCTCAAAGCCGACCGCACGCTGGTCGAGCGCATCTGCGCCGAGGTCCCTGGCCTGGTCGAAGCGGTCAACTACAACTCGCCACAACAGATCGTCATCGCCGGCGAGACCGCGGCGGTGAGCGAAGCAGGAATCAAGCTCAAGGAGGCCGGCGCGCGCTCCAGCACACTTCCGGTCAGCGCCCCGTTTCACTCGACCTTGATGGAGCCGGCCGAGGAGCGCTTGCGCGAGGACATCGGGGCCATCGCGTTCTCCAAACCTCGTGTGCCCGTGTACGTCAATGTGGACGCGGTTCCCCTCAGCGATCTCGGCGCACTGAAGGAGGCGCTGATCCGTCAAGTCAGTCGACCGGTCCTTTGGGAGGAAAGCGTTCGAAGAATGATCGACGACGGGGTTTCTCTCTTCGTCGAAGTCGGTCCGGGGCGGGTCCTCAGCGGTCTCCTGGCGCGGATCGACAAGCGTGCAGGCCGGGTCAGCGTGCAGGGTCCGTCGGACTTCGATCCGGCTCGAGAGGCGATCGAGGAAGCCCGGGCGAGCTAATTCCCTTGTAATTGCAGGCGTGTGTCTGAAACTCGCGCCCTGCGTTTGACCTGATTTTCAAATCTTGTAGAACCGCGCCGCCCGCCAGCAGTTAACCGGGGACGGGCCCGAATAGAGGTTCAGCGACTATGGAAAATCTGATTTACGCAGCCCCAGTAGCGGGCGTGCTCGCTCTGATCTTCGCCTGGACGAAGGCGAGTTGGGTTTCTAAGCAAGATCCTGGCGACGCCAACATGGTCGAGATCGCCGGCCAGATTCAGGAGGGCGCCCTCGCGTTCCTTCGGGCCGAGTATCGCGTCCTGTCGATCTTCGTGCTCATCGTGGCGGCGATTCTGGGCGTGGCGTACTACGGCGACCCGGAACGAGGCTGGCAAATCGCCGGTGCCTTCGTGGTCGGTGCGGCCTCTTCGGCTGCCGCCGGTTGGATCGGCATGAAGGTTGCGACGAACGCCAATGTGCGCACCACGGCGGCGGCACGCATCGGCCTGTCCCCTGCGCTCGACGTGGCGTTCTCCGGGGGCACGGTGATGGGCATGACGGTCGTTGGGCTCGCGACACTCGGCCTCGGTGTGCTCTATTTCGTGTTCACCACCGTCTTGGGTTGGGACCTCACGCGAACGGTCAACGTCATCACGGGCTTCTCGATGGGCGCCTCTTCGATCGCGCTCTTCGCGCGCGTTGGCGGCGGAATCTACACCAAGGCCGCGGACGTCGGCGCCGACCTCGTCGGCAAGGTCGAGTCCGGTCTTCCCGAGGATGACCCCCGGAACCCCGCGGTCATCGCCGACAACGTGGGCGACAACGTGGGTGACGTCGCCGGCATGGGCGCTGACCTTTTCGAATCGTTCGTCGGTGCGATCATCGGTGCGATGGTCCTCGCGCTCGGCTTCGATGCCGTGTCGGACGGCACCAGCGTAGGTCCGGTGATTCTTCCGCTCGTGATCGCAGGCGCGGGAATCATCTGCTCGATGGTGGGCACCTACTTCGTGCGCACCAAGGAGGGGGGCAATCCCCAGCATGCGCTCGACATGGGTGCTTTCGGCGCAGCTGGCGTGATGGCTGCTGCGACGTTCGCCATTGCCAAATACATGTGGCCCGAAGGCGGCGCGACCACCTTGCAGGGCGAGTTCGTGACCTGGGCAAACGTGGGCTGGGCGACGGTCGCGGGCTTGGCTGCAGGCGTCGCGGTCGGACTCATCACCTCGTACTACACGTCGATGGATAAGGGCCCGGTCAATAGCATTGCAGAGCAGAGCAAGACCGGCACTGCCACCAACATCATCGCCGGGCTCGGTGTCGGCATGCAGTCGACCGCCCTGCCGATTCTCGTCATTGCGGCAGGTGTGGTCGTCGCCGCCGATGTGGCGGGCCTCTACGGCGTCGCCATCGCTGCGCTCGGCATGCTCTCCACCACGGGCATCCAGCTCGCGGTCGACGCGTATGGCCCCATTGCGGACAACGCCGGAGGCATCGCCGAGATGAGCCATCAGGCGCCTCAGGTCCGTGAGCGCACCGACAAGCTCGATGCCGTGGGCAACACGACCGCTGCGATCGGCAAGGGATTTGCCATCGGCTCGGCGGCCATGACAGCCCTCGCGCTCTTTGCGGCCTTCGCACAGACGGCAGGCATCAGCGGCATCAACATCTCGAAGCCCCTCGTCATGGCCGGCCTGTTCCTTGGCGGCATGCTTCCCTTCCTCTTCTCGTCGATGGCGATGAAAGCGGTCGGCATTGCAGCCATGGACATGATCGAAGAGGTCCGCCGCCAGTTTCGAGAGATTCCGGGGCTGCTCGAGGGTACGGCAAAGCCGGACACGGCGCGCTGCGTGAAAATCTCCACCGAGGCCTCGCTCAAGCGCATGCTTGCACCGGGGGCCCTCGCCATTCTCACCCCCGTGGTCGTGGGCTTCGCCATGGGTCCTGAGGCCTTGGGAGGCCTTCTCGCGGGTGTCACCGTTTCGGGCGTCACCATGGCGCTATTCATGGCCAATGCCGGTGGCGCTTGGGACAACGCCAAGAAGTCGTTCGAAGGTGGCGGTTACAAGATGAGCGATGGCACAGTGCACCCGAAGGGCAGCGAGGCTCACAATGCCGCCGTGGTAGGCGACACCGTCGGTGACCCTTTCAAGGACACCGCGGGTCCCTCGCTCAACATCCTCGTGAAGCTCATGAGCATCGTAGCTCTGGTTCTCGCGCCGCTCATCGCCATCTAGTCGACGATTCCGTTGGAGTATTGCCGCCCCTTCGGGGGCCAAGCCCCGTCAGCGATGCAGAGCGTCGCTTGTACGGGGTTTTTCTTTGGAGCTAGGCTACGGCGATGGTCGACCCGACTGAGACCGCCGCATGGAAGGCGTTGCGACTGCACTACGACGAGGTGGCGGACCTCCAGATGCGTCAGCTCTTTCAGGATGACCCGGATCGCGCGTCTCGATTATCGCTCAGACTCGGCGAGCTGCTATTCGACTTTTCCAAGAATCGCATCACCGAGCAGACCCTCGGCTTCCTAATCGAGCTGTGCGAGGAGTGCGGCGTCCCGGATTGGATCGCGCGGATGTTCTCCGGCGAACCGATCAAC
>DASRZF010000027.1:0-4620 GCA_035686645.1 Polyangiales bacterium | reverse complement strand
TCTGCGATGATGTCTTTCACGTCTTCGATACCGACCGAAACGCGAACGTACTCGGGCACGACACCGGCTTGCTGTTGCTCGGCTGGACTCAACTGCTGGTGGGTCGTCGAGGCGGGGTGAATCACCAAGGTCTTGGCGTCGCCGATGTTCGCGAGATGCGAGCAGAGCTTGACCGAGTTGATGAACTTCTTGCCCGCTTCCATGCCGCCCTTGATGCCGAAACCGAGGATGGCGCCCTTGCCGTCCGGCAGATACTGGTTGGCCCGCTCGTTGTCCGGGTGCGACGGGAGGCCTGGGTAGTTCACCCACTGTACGGCGGGGTGTTTCTCGAGATGCTCGGCGACCGCCTGCGCGTTCTCGCAATGCCGAGGCATGCGAAGGTGCAAGGTCTCGAGCCCTTGAAGGAAGAGGAAGGCTGCGAACGGGCTCATCGCCGCGCCCGTGTCACGAAGCCAGTGGGTACGAATTTGAACGTTGTAGACGATGTTCCCCATCGGAGCGAGGGCGTCGGCCAGAACCGCGCCGTGATAGTTGGGCGAGGGCCCACAGAACTCGGGCCACTTCTCGCGGTTCTCGGTCCATTGGAACTTGCCCGAATCGACGATGGCGCCGCCGATGTGCGTGCCGTGGCCGCCGATGAACTTCGTGGTGGAGTAGACGTTGATGTCGATTCCGTGCTCGAAGGGGCGGAACAGGTACGGCGTCATCACCGTGTTGTCGCAGATCAGGGGAAGCGCGCCGTGCGGGGCGCTGTGCGCGGCCTCGGCGATCGCCTTGAAGTCGGGCACGTCGTTCTTGGGGTTGCCGATCGACTCGATGTAGACGAGCCGTGTGTTCTCGTCGACCAGCTCGTGGATCTGCTCGGGATGCGCCGGGTCGAAGAAACGGACCTCGACGCCCAGGTTCTTGAAGGTGTTGTTGAAGAGGGTCCAGGTGCCGCCGTAGAGGCTGGTCGCCGAAACGAAATTCTGGCCCGAATGGCAGAGCGTGAGAATCGCCGCATTGATCGCGGATTGACCGGACGCGAAGCAGAGCCCCGTCACGCCGCCATCGAGCGCTGCCAAGCGCTTTTCGAGGACGTCGACCGTGGGGTTCATCAAACGGGAGTAGATGTTCCCGAACTCGGCCAGCCCGAAGAGCGCTGCCGCATGATCGGTGTCGTTGAAGACGTAAGAGGTGGTCGCGTAAATCGGCACGGCGCGCGAATTGGTCGTGGGGTCGGGTTCTTGTCCGGCATGAAGGGCACGTGTGCCGAGGCCGTAATTCTCTTCAGTCATCTGGATGTACCTCGTTACTGATGCTCGAGTAGAGTTGCTGGGGGCCGGGAGGATACCGCGAGAACGGCGCAGAGTCAGCGCCGTTGGGCTTTGATCGGCGAGAGATGCTCCGGGGCTAGCCGTATGCCTTCAAATTTGGCCCTCCAGGCTGGCTAGGAGGTCGCGCTGACGGCCCGATCCCGAGGGTTGACTGACACAGACCCAGCCGAATACTTTGGCCGGGCATGCCGGAAGCCGCGCGAAGTACCTAGGTTGCCAATCGCGAATCATAGATCGAATGTCCTCGTCATCAGCGCTTTGATCGCGTTCGCCTTTGGCTGCAGCAGCGCGCCGCCTAGACCACCTCTGATGGTCAATATGGCCAGGGACGATGTCACCGTCGCTCAGTTGCGCGCGATGGACTACCAGTATGCGACGCGATTCGGTGAATCGGTCGCAATGTGCGTCATGCAGATCGTCGCCCAGACGGAGGACCCATACATCAAGGCTCGCGCCTATGAGTGGCGAATGTGGGCCATGCCGCAGGCGCGCGCGGCGGCCTTCGATCAGGATCCGGTCGCCGGCTTGCTGGAGCTTTGGGTCCTGGCCGGTCAACAGCGTCAGTACTTCACCGAGGGCGAGGGCACGCGCTACTTTGGCGAGCTACCCGGGTGCGTGTCTGAAACGACCAAGCAGCTCGAAGAACAAGCTGAGCAGTTGGCTTACACCGTCATGAACGACAAAGAGCGGAGGGAACTGCCGGACGACGTGCGCGCCTGGATCGCGGACCATCCGATCGAAGGTCAGCTGATGGTGCGCCCAACTGCGCGAGCTGACCTTGCGGGGCTCGTCTCGGAAGCAAAGCAGGGCGGCCTCCAAGCGGTGGGTAGCATGGAAGAGACGTTCCGCGACCTCAACGATCGGCTGGCCATCCTCACGGTCCAGTTGCCTGTGGAAGCGCGTTGGCAGGCCGACTACCTCGTTCAGGCGCTCTTCGAGGAGCGGATTCAAGAGCCCGCGGATGCGGTGGTTGCCACAGCGGAGAAATTCACTGGTTTTCTCGACGACTTCGAATCGACCATGGATGGACAGGTCTCGACGCTTCTCGACGCCATCGCGAGGGAGCGCCGCGAGATTTTCGAAGCAGTCGCTGTGGAGCGTGCCGCGATACTCGAGGCCATCGGGCAAGAGCGGATCTCGGCGATGAGCATGCTCGATGAAGAGTTGATCGCGGCGACGGCCAAGCTTGATACCGTAGGACGAGGTCTCATCGATCACTTCTTCGTTCGTCTGCTCGAGGTGCTCGCCGTGGTGGGCGTCTTCACGTTCTTGATCGTCGCACTCGTTCTCTCGGTGGTGCGCCGGCGAGAGCGTAACGACGACTGACAGGGTCGACCGCCTCTCGTTCGAAGACGCTAATTTTGATACTCATGATCGATTCCTTATAGGATTCGTCCATGCACCGAATCGCGTTGACCGTGCTCCTGGGTGCATTGCTGACGACCGCCACCGCGCGCGCCGGGAACTCCGACGAAGTGAACGGCGGTCTCGATGTCACCCTCACTGGCGGCGCTGTCGTGGCGATTACCTATACCGGTGCGGCACTTTGGTACAACCCAGCGGGCATCGCGCAGATCAACAAGGCCTCCCTCGAGCTCACGGGTGTGACGATGCAGATACAGATCCTGAAGGTCCCCGGGCTTCTGACGATCGACACCGACCCTCAGGCGAAGAGCGAGGGCAAGACGGTGAGCTTCACGGTCGTCCCTCAAGCGGTGACATTCACGATCGGGCTCAGGGAGAACCTCAAGCTCGGCGTGGGCCTTTTCAACAGCTCCATTCGCCGCGCGTTCGTCACCGAGCAGGTCAAGACCGCATCCGGAATCCTCCCGGAGGCGCGCGCGGTCGGTGGCCAGGACTCCAAGATCGACTTCTTCCACATCAGCGGCGGTTTAGCTGGGACGTTTGGCCAGAAGCAGAAAGTCCTGGTCGGCGGCGCGTTTGACTTCGTCGTTGCCAAGGCGCGGACCGATCGAACGCAGTCGATCTTCTACGACGGGGGAGTGGCTGGCTTCTCCACGCTTGGCGACGTCGCCACTGAGACCGGTTTTGGCGTGCAGATCAAAGGCGGCATCCAATGGGTCCCGATCCCGAAAGTCCGGATCGGATTGTCGATCGCATCGCCCACGTTTGCGTTCGTGATCATCGAGCGCTTCGCAAACAACTTGGGGCAGAGCCCGCCCGTTGGGACAACCCTTCCGTCGGGCGATCCCAACGCACAAACCTCAGTCGGTGCGGAGTCCCGCGGGACAAGCGGAGGCTGGTGGGGCGTCGAGCCAGGCAACTTGCGTTTCGGAATCGCGTATCTCGGGGACTGGGGCTGGATCGAGGCGGATCTGGTGGCTCAGTGGCGTCTGCGCACCGCGGAGCTCGACATCGATATGCAGGCCACGGTCAACGGCCGCATCGGAAGCGCCTTTCGACTGACGAAGCATGTCCACCTCGGCTTGGGGCTGTTCACCGATCGGAGCCAGATCGACGAGCTCCAGGTGGCTCCATTCGCGACGACCGATGTCAATTTCTATGGTGCGCAACTGGGTTTTCTGTTTTCCAATCGGGAGGTGCACCCTGGTCGGCCTAGTGAGGCTCAGAGCCAGAAGGGTGGCTTCGCCGTCGCTTTCGGCTTTCGCTACTCGCATGGACGCGGGCAGGCGCTAGGCGTCCTTTTTCCCGCTCAGTATGACCCATCGTCGATCACGCGAGAGGGCACCAGCGGCAAGATCAACGAAATCGGTCTCAATATCGGTGCGAACGTCAGCTTCTGAACGAGCTCAGAACCGCACGAAAATGGGGCTCAAGTCGGTAATGCAGCTCACAGGATAGATCCCAAGCCGCGCCTCGCGCGTGTTTGCGGGGCATGAAGCGAAAACTCGCAAGCAAAGGCCCTGCCGATTTGCCAGACTCTTTGATGAGGCGGGGGACAGGAATGGAAGCAGGGAGCCACGATTCATTGGCGGACCAGCTCTTGGAGCTGCAGACGATTCATGAGGCGCGCGTTGCGGCCGAGGAAGAGGCCAAGCTGAAAGCAGCCGAGGACGCACGGCGCTGGGCGGAGCTCGAGGCCAAGCGCCGTCGAGAAGAAGAAGAAGCCCGTCGCCGCAGCGAAGAAGAAGCACGCCTGGCCGAAGAACAGGCTCAGCGTGCAGAAGTGGAACGGCGTGCACGAGAAGCCAAGGAGGCCGAGCTTCGTGTTCACCTGCAAGAAGAGGCCAAGGCGCGCGCTGCCGAACAGCAACGCATGCACGCGCATGAAAAGGAGCTCGCGACGATCACCGCCGTCGAGAAGGCGAAGATCCGATCGCAT
>DASRZF010000026.1:0-7912 GCA_035686645.1 Polyangiales bacterium | reverse complement strand
ACGTCATGTCGACGGCCTCGATGACGATCGATCCATCGACCGCGGTCCAGGTTGCCACCACGACTGGCGTGGTGACGACGATGGGACCCGGGATTGAGTTGTCGTCCGGGTCTGCGGCGAAGTCGACCGTGCAAGGAACGGTTGCCGGCACATTCACCAGTCCCCCGCCTTCGCTGTCGTCGACATCCGCGGACGACTCGCCGATCAGCGCCTCTTGCACCAAAGCCCCGAGCTCAGCGACGGTGTCCTCCGAAATGATGAACTGCATCTGTACATCGACATCCGTCTCGCCTTCTACGACGTCGGCATTGGCCGCAAGCACGACGCTGATGGGAACGGTGATGACGCCAAGTCCGTCACAAGTCACCGAGCCCTCGTCCGTTGCGAAACCCTCGCCGAGCGATTCGCCGGCGCCACAAGCCTCGGGGCCGCCGCCGCCGCCCGTGCCGCCCGTGCCAGCCGTGCCGCCCGTGCCAGCCGTTCCACCGGTGCCACCACCCGAAGTCGCGTCATCGCCGCAACCAACTAAACCGAGCGCGCCCGCGAGCACGCCAATCAAAACAAGTCTCATGAATTTCATATCCTTCTATTCTCCTAGAAACGCCCGGTCAGTGCGAAGCTTGGCACAGACGAGCCCATTGCGCCCAACACGCGCCCGACCCGTGTATCTGGAGTCGTCCAGGAAGGCAACTGGACCACGTCTACGCGAGCTCCTTTCCCATCGAAATCGGCGCCATAGTCATCTTGGCGCAGTCAGTTCCATGGCCCTCGAGGAGGCTGCTCAGAATTGCAGTTCGCTGTCTATAAGACCGGTGCGAGCCGCTCGTTGACCGCCGCCGCGAGAGAGACGACGTGCGGCTTCGTGAACATCGTCAAGTGGTCACCCGGAACCGGGGTTACAGAGAACCGTCCACGAATCCAACGGCCCCAGCCACAGTCGGCGGGTATCAAATAGCGCAATTGGTCCTGCCGGTCTTGGGCGACAAACAAGTCCAAGTTACCCGCATACGGCCTCATGCTCTTTGCGTACACTTCGATGACGCGCATCAGTTGTTTACTGCTCATGCGCTGCGGCGCTGACGTCGGGGCGCTGGGCGTAAAATCGCTCCCAAGAACGTACGCCCGAGGTCGCTTGCTTGTGAGGCGCTGCAGTGTCTGCTGTCCTTTGCGAAGCAACCACCGGGCAGGAAACGGATGATGCCGGCGCGAGAGCACCGGGTCGAACAAGCCCAAGAACCCGACCTCCTCGCCGGCTTGGGTGAGCTGCTGGGCGATCTCGTAGCCAATAACGCCGCCATATGACATTCCGGCGATGTGATAGGGCCCTTTCGGCCTCCTCTTCTTGATTGCGCGGATGTACGCGGCAGCAAGCTTGTGGGTTCCGTCTGGCACCAACTTGCCATCGTCATCCCGTAGGATGTCGGTCTCTTCCGGTAGGTAGACCGCGTACACGTCTCCGGCTGAATTCAAAGTCCGAGCCAACTCCTGATATAGATAAACTCCGCGAAGCAAAAATAGCGGTGCAGAGCCGTCGCCAGAGTACAACTTCACCACTGGGCTCGCCCGATCGCCCCAACCACCTGCGTCGATTAGCGCAGCCATTTCCGCGACGGTCGGCGCCTCGTTCAACATCGCTAGATCGAATTCGCTTCCAAACTCCGTCGAAAGATCTTTGAGTAGTCCTATCGCTCGAATCGAGTGACCTCCGGCGTCTACGAAGTGGTCGTGAATGCCGACGCGCGGAACATCGAGCGCCCGAGCAAACAATTGCGCGACGCGAACCTCCGTGTCGGTCGTTGGTGACGCAAGCCCCACCGGGTCTAGTCGCGCCCCGGACTCGGGCTCAGGCAATCGTTTTCGGTCCACCTTGCGCGCCGGCGAAAGCGGCAGTTGGTCCAACGAAACGAATGCGGTCGGGATCATGTGCGATGGCAACCGTCGTGCAAGATGAGCCTGGATCTGCTCAGCGCACTCCGGCGGCTTTGCTTTCCAAGTCAAATACGCCACCAAGCGTTTGTCTCCGGATTCGTATTCACGTGCGATCACCACCGCATCTCTGACGCCCTCGAACTCCTGAAGATGGTGTTCGATCTCGCCCAGTTCGATTCGAAACCCACGGATCTTGACTTGGTAATCCGTGCGGCCCAGGCACTCTAGCCGACCATCTACGTGATAGCGCGCGAGATCTCCGGTGCGGTAGAGACGCGGCTCTCGCGGGTCCGTTGCGTGTCGGCTATCTACGAATGCGCTTTGCGTGAGGTCGTCCCTCAGATGGTATCCTGCTGCTAGCCCTGCACCGCCGATGTACAGAGCGCCGGGCACGCCCAGAGGCACACGCTCGCCTGCAGCATCCAAGAGCACGATCTGCGTGTGATGAATCGGACGCCCTATGGGGACGAACTCCGTGTCTTCAGCGGTCACGCGATGCAGCGTGGACCAAACGGTCGTCTCCGTTGGGCCATACATGTTCCAGACTTCTTTGCAGCCGCTGACGAGGCGCGCTGCGAGGTCGAGCGGGAACGCTTCGCCTCCGCAGAGTACCTTGAGTGTCTCAGTTCCGTTCCAACCTGCTTCGAACAACATCCGATACGTTGCGGGGGTAGCTTGAAACAAAGCGTATTGTCCGGACTCCAACTTGGACTTCAGCTCCAGCCCGTCGACTGCGACGTTTCGTGAGACTATTTCTGTGGTGCCGCCGACAATCAAAGGCAGAAACATCTCTAAGCCGGCAATATCGAAGCATATTGTCGTCACGGCGAGCAGCTTGTCGCCCGGCCTCATTCCCGGCGCTTTCGCCATGGACTGCAAGAAGTTCGAAAATGCAGAATGTCGAATCCGCACTCCCTTTGGGCGTCCGGTAGAGCCGCTGGTGAAGATCACGTACGCAAGAGCGTCGGGCTGCGCCAACGCCTGCGGCGCACTCGATCGCGGTGTGAGGGAAAGCTCATTCAAACGCACCAACGCCGGTTGAAAGGCGGAAAGCGCGTCGGACTCGACGCGACTCTCGGTCACGATCACGCGGGGCGCAGCGTCTTTAAGGATCATCCGGATCCGCGAAGCGGGATAGTCTGGGTCTATGGGAACATACGCGGCGCCGACTTTCCAGATTGCCTGCAAAGCGATCGGAAGATCCAACCCTCGCCTCAAGATCACTGCCACGAGATCTCCTGCGACCACGCCGCGCTCCACCAATGCGTGCGCCAACGCATTCGCCCGCGCGTCCATCGCCGCATACGTCAAGGTCTTCCCCTGAAATTCGAGTGCCGTCGCTTCTGGAAAGCGTGCCACGGAGCGCTCAATCAATTGGTGCGCAGGCACGTCCGGGCGCAGATCTACCGGCCCAACACCGACCTCGGCAAGGAGCTCCTCTTCTTCCTTCGTGAGCAACGAAAGCTCGGAGACGGAACGGGAGGGTTCGGTGAGTGCGCTCACCAACAGCGTTTCAAATTCGGCCAACCGCAGCTGCGCTTGAGCCTCATCGAAGAGCTGCAAATTGTAGGTCAGGGAAAACAGCAGCCCCGTTGGTTTTCGGACCAAAGCAAACTTCCATTCGAAGTCTGTTTCTGCAGGCTGTGCCGGGTGCGTTTCGGTCTCTAAACCCGAGAGACTCAAACGCGGCTCTGGGTAGCTCCCGAAGAACACCGTAGAGATGGCACGCCGCGTAGCGTCATGAACACCGCCGAATTGGGCAAACAATCCGAAAGGATCGACGTGAGGGTGGGACTCGACTTGCCTGTATGCGTCGGCGACCCGCCTGACGACATCTGCGAAGCAGTCCCGAGACTGCAGCTTCAAACGCAGTGGATAGAGCGGCCGGCAACTGCCTACGGAATTGGCCCGAGCCCCAGCGCTCAGCTGCTCAGACTTCGTGACCACCACGATGTCGTCCTGTCCGGTCAAACGACTGAGCAGGACGAAAGTGGCAGCTAGGCACGTCTGAGCAGCGTCCACATCCGAGTGTGCCGAAAATTCCGATAAGCGGCGCTGCGTGTCTGGCGACAGCTCACGCACGAGGGTCGCCGCGCTTCGCACGCGCTTGGTCGTGCGGGGATGATCAATTGGCAAATCCAGGGGCGACGGCGCGGAGGTGAATTGCTCTTTCCAGTAGCGAGCAGAGGAATCTGCGCCAGCGGTTTGCGCTTCGAATATGCGCTCGTTGTTCGCCACGAAGGAAGGAGCATGGGGCAATGCGGAAGATCCTTGATCGAGCCCGCTCGTGCCGCGAAGCGCCTCCGCATAGAGTGTACCCAAGTCTGACGCCAGCACACTCCAAGAAACTTGGTCTGCGCAAAGCAGATGTGCCGACAAGATCAAGCAGTGGCGCCTTGCGCCATCGGAGCACAACCCAGCCCGAAACATTGGGCCGCTCGTCAAGTCGAACGGCTCGCGTTGCTCGATGTCGACTGTATCTCTCACGAATACGGCCCATTCTTCAGCACCAGACGTCGGGCTCAGCGTGAACATTCGTAGCGTCACATTCGTTGGAGGCCAAAGCCTGAGCTGTTTGCCACCTGGTGCGAACGACGAGCGCAGGGATTCATGCCGCGCTGAAAGCGCCGTCAGTGCCTCTCGCAGCGCAGTGACGCTCAGCGCGCCGCGAATCGTGAATGCCCATGATCGCTGGTTCGCGGTGCTACTTCCACCTAGCCAAAGTGCACTCTGGTCGGCCGTGATTGGAATACTGCGAGGATTTCCGGTCGACACCGAGCCAGTGTGTCCCGGCACACCAATGAGAGCAAGTGTGTCGGCCTTGGTTTCCGGCGCAAAATCTCACCAAATACCCGGATCTCATCCGGGAGAATTGGCAGCTCGCCGGTGCTGGCCCTTCGATTCTTGGAAGCGTGTCGACGCGCTCGTCGCTAACGGCGTCCGCGACGCTTCCGCGCCTCGGGAAGATCGGTACCGAGATAGCGATCATGCACAACGCCATAGTCCATGAGAATATCGGAATTTGCTTTTCGGGCGGCTTCGAGGTCGAGGGTCAGCAGCCAACCGTCTCCCGTCACGATGCGAAGCCAGGGGCCGCTGGCGCCATCGACGATGGCGGCGAGGTGCTGCAGGTCTCTCGGGATGATGCCGTTGACGAGTCGAATCGTTTCGCCACCCCAGTCTTGGTAGCCGCGATTGACCGGATGGGGCAACACCTGCCCGAGCAAGATGATCTCGCGACGTTCCTTGGTCACGAGGTTGTTCACCTCGGAGTAGCTGTACGAATCAGGATAGGCCTCGTCCCGGGCTCCGGGCGCATCGAGCATTTCGTCGCTGAGTGGCTGAAAGACCAACCCTCCGAATTGGAAGTACCGGGGCCATTCGGTCGTTCTGCGACCGGGAACCAACTGGGTATGTGGCGCGAGCTCGATGTTCTTATTCAGTGTCTTTCCGTGCCGCAAGAACGTCACGCTGATGCTTTCGCCGATCTGTTTGCTTTGGAATGCCAGCTCGTAGTCCACGCGCCCGATACCCGGCCAGGAAACCGTGAGGTCGTTGGAGATCGCGTGCCCGTCGACGCTGAGCAGAACGTCGCGCGGTCTGAGTGTGCCGTATGCAGGCCCATCGAAGTCGACGCGGGTCACCAGCGCGCCGCTCTGATTGGCCGTCATGCCAGTTGCACGTCGCTGCGACTGGCTTTCCATGTCCTGCACATCGATTCCCAGTTGCGGGAAACCGTCGTAGCGGCCGTCCGCCACGTCGGCGAGGAAGTGCCGTATCACGGGACTCGGAACCATGTAGCCGACGTTCTCAGCGCCATCGAAACCCTGCATGGCGATACCGACGATGGCGCCGTCGGTCACGACAGGTCCACCGCTGTTTCCCTCGTTGAGAGCGGCATCGATCTGTACCGAGAGCAGGCGGCGGTTCGATTGCGCATAGATATCGATCTCTACCCGCGAGACGATCCCGGAGGTGATCGACAAGGTGAGCCCACCAATTGGAAAGCCGTACACCAAAACCGGCTGCTGAAGCTTGGGCATCTCGCCGATCGGCAGCGGGTTTGCGCCGTCGAAGAACCGCGGGTCTTCGACTTCGACCAGCGCCAGGTCTGCATCGTGGCTGATGAAAGCGACTTTCGCGGGGAACGGCTCACTTCCGTCGGCGCGCTTGACTTCGACGCTCACCGCGCTTTCGACCACGTGCGCATTCGTGAGAATACGCCGTCCGTCGATGATCACGCCCGAGCCGCCGAAGTTCTCGATACCCGTGGTTTGCCAGGGGATCGTCAAGTCCGGAGCGTCGCTCAGCACATTGAAGCTCACCACGCTGGACGCGATCGAGGGCTGGTCCTGGGTATGTCCACTCTGAGGCCAGAGGCATAGGGCGCCGAGGGTCAACAGCCCCGCGAGTTGAAGAGTGCTCGCATTTGCAGCCATTATTGCTCCGAATCTTCGAGGAACTCCATGTCTCCGGTCACGACGTCATACATCGCACCGACGATGGCAATCTCGCCGTCGCGAAGGAGTGCGCCCAAGGTCCGGCTCTCAATCGGAAGCGTTTGCACTACACGCGCGACGTGCCGGCGCGCCACCTCGTCGATGAGCGCCTCCTGAGCCCCCTTGGGGAGCTCCCCGAGGCCCTTCACTCGCTCGATGTCCACCGAGGCCTCGATGTCACGGACGATGTGCCCGATGTGCTGACAACCGGTCGCCTGCTCCGGTTCGTCTCCGCTCTCCGTGAGCCGGACCGCCGCCGTCACGGCTCCGCAGCGCGTATGACCCATCACCAGGATCAGCTTGGCGCCGGCGACCGCGCAAGCGTATTCGATGCTCCCCAGTACTTTCCTGCCCGCCACGTTGCCTGCGACCCGGGCACTGAAGATGTCGCCCATGCCTAGGTCGAAGACCAGCTCTGCGGGCGTCCGCGAATCGATGCAGCTCAGCACGACTGCAAGGGGATGCTGTCCCTCGGCCGTCGCACCGACCTGTCGCGCGAGATCCCGCGTCAGACGCTTGCCGCTCCTGAAGCGTTCGTGCCCATCCTTGAGGATTTGCAGCACCTGCTCCGGTGTGGCCGCGTCCTGCAGCTCGCGGGTAGAGTAGTCGACGTACTGGGTTCGGTCCTGCAATTCGGAGTACTTGGAATGGAACCCGACTAGGCTCAGCTCGACTCCGCGCGCGGGTGCGGCCTTGTCCTTGTAATCGTGAATCAAGTCGAGCACGTCCGGATCGATGTAGTCGGTCGTTCGCGCATCCAGAAGCACGTGACTGCCTCGTTGGACGGCGTCGAGCTCACGCGAGAGCGCCCCTCGATTGAGGAAGCTCACCTGATCCGCGAGCTCGATGTGGACCACTTCTCCCCCGAGGTGCTTTTCGACGATCTTTCGAAGTGGGCGCCGAAAGTTGCTATGCAGAATGAACCCGATCGCGGAAGCGAGGCCGATCAAGACACCGACCAGCAAGTCCGTCAGCACGATCGCTGCCACCGTCACCGCGAAGGGCGCGAACTGCGTGCGACCTTCCGACCACATTCGCTTGAATAGGGTGGGGCTCGCCAACTTGAATCCCGTAACGAGAAGGATCGCGGCCAGGCACGAAAGGGGAATCATGTTCAGCCAACCTGGCAACAACATCACGCTCACGAGCAAGAGCACGCCGTGGAAGATGGTCGAGAGCTTCGTTTCGACCTTCGCGCCGATGTTGACCGAGCTGCGCACGATCACCGACGTGACCGGCAGCCCGCCCAAAAAGCCGCATGCAATGTTTCCGACCCCTTGCGCGATCAACTCGCGGCTCGGTGGCGAGTGGCGCTGCTTGGGGTCGAGATTGTCAACCGCTTCGAGGTTGAGCAGTGTTTCGAGGGACGCCACGATTGCGACCGTCAGCGCTGCTGAGTAGAGCGCTGGGTTTGCCCAGAGAGAGAAATCGGGTTTGCTGAGGAACCCGAGGAAGCTCGACAAGTCCTCGGCGACGGGCACCTG
>DASRZF010000025.1:0-4310 GCA_035686645.1 Polyangiales bacterium | reverse complement strand
CATCTGCAAGCCTGGTTCGAGCGACTCGACGCTCGCCCTGCCATCCAGCGTGCGTTCGAAAAGCCGGTTCATTGCACCTCGAACACCACCTGCTCGATAGTCCCCTCGAACGGGAAGGGCGCGCGGAGGTAGTAGATCTTGTTGGGCGAGACCGGCAATCCGTTGTCGCGTCCGATGTCGAGCCCGGCATGCCCCGAGAAGCGAACCGGAACGGTGTGTTCGAGCTTGCCCTCTGCGACTTGTTTGCCGGCGACGAACAGTCGGTGCGTCCCGCCCGTCGCCATCTCGCCGGGCTTGTCTGCAGTGAATTCGTACCGCACCTGCACCTTGCCCGTGGGCATGCGCTCGGATGCGATCAGGTCGTCGACCTTCAGTCCGAGAAAGCTGTACGTGTATCGGAGCTTCCCGCCTTGGACGTAGAGTGAAAACCCGCCGAGGAAGCTCGCGTTCGCCACGATGACCCCGTCGGCGCCGTAGCAGAGCGAGAACGCACACCAGTTGCGTTCGATCTCGAGGTCAGCGGTAATCGTGAAGGAACGATTGTAGAGCTGTGGAATCATGCCCTGCGCGACGTTCTGCACGCCAGGGTAGAACGTGGCTCGCTTCGGTCCCGGGTTTCCGGGCGGCGCCATGCCCCAGAGCGTTGCGAGACCGCCAAACAGCGGCAGCACCTGGTTGCTCTCCGCTTCCTTCCAGAACAGCGCTTCCAACTCTCGCATCTTGTCCGGATGCTCCGACGAAAGGTCTTCGGCCTGCGAGAAGTCGTTCTCGAGATCGTAGAGCTCGCAAGGATCGTCCTCCGGGTTCCAGCGTCCGGGCGCGAAGCGCGCGATGGTCTCCGGGTCCAACTGCCACGGGATGCGCGGGACGCGGCAGCTCCAGATCCAACCGTCTTTGTACATCGCGCGGTTGCCCACCGTCTCGAAGTACTGCTGCCTGTGATGTTCGGGAGCGTCCGGCTCCGAAAAGCTGTTCGCGAAGCTCACGCCGTGCATGGGCGTCTGCGGCGTGCCGTCGACGACGTCCGGTACCGGGAGCCCGGCCACTTCGAGGATCGTAGGAGCGATATCCGTCGCGTGGGTGAACTGGCTCCGCAGGCCGCCGAGCTCCTTGATGCGCCCCGGCCAGGACACGACCATCGGGTTCCTCGTTCCCCCAAGATGGGACGCTACCTGCTTGCCCCATTGGAACGGGGTGTCGCCCGCCCAGGCCCAACCCGCCGCATAATGGGGAGCGGTTCGCGGACCGCCCCAAACCTCGATGCCGCCATAAGCCTTTATCGCCTCGAACTGCTGCTCCATGGTGAGAGGGATGCCGTTGAGCACGGTCATCTCGTTGAACGAGCCGCTGAGACTACCTTCCAAGCTCGCCCCATTGTCACCGAAGATGTAAATCACCAGCGTGTCGTCCGAGAGCCCCATCGCATCGAGGCTCCCGAGGACGCGACCGATTTCGTGGTCCGTGCACTCCTGAAACCCCGCGTAGACCTCCATCTGCCGGGCAAAGAGCTTCTGCTCTTCAGGTGACAGCGAATCCCATGCGGGAATCGCATCGGGGCGCGGCGTCAGCTTTGCGTCTTCGGGGATCACGCCGAGTTTCTTCTGGCGTGCGAAAGTGGCCTCGCGCAGCGCGTCCCAGCCCTCGTCGAACTGGCCCTCGTACTTGTCGGCCCAATGCTTGGCCACGTGGTGCGGCGCGTGGCTCGCGCCAGTCGCGAAGTAGAGAAAGAACGGTCGCTCGGGAGACTGCGTCTTTTGATTCCGCAACCAGTCGATCGCCTGGTCGGCCATCGCCGTGGTGAGGTAGAAATCCTTCTCCGTCGGGACACCCACGATCGAGTTGTTCTCGACGATCATCGAGTCGTAGTGCGAATCCTCACCGCCGAGAAAACCCCAGAAGTAATCAAACCCCATCGCGTTTGGCCAGCGGTCGAAGGGTCCGGCGGCGCCCTGTTCGTCGTCAGGGGTGAGGTGCCACTTTCCAATCGCCGCGGTGCTGTAGCCGTTGTCGCGCAGGATCCTTGCGAGTGACGCCGCGCTCTTCGGCCAATGCGCGTTGTAGCCGGGGAAGTCACTGTGCACCTCAGAGACCATTCCGAAACCGACGCTGTGATGGTTGCGGCCCGAGAGCAGGGCCGCTCGCGTGGGGGAGCAGAGCCCCGTGACGTGGAAGCGATTGTACCGCAGGCCGCCCTCGGCGAGGGCGTCGAGGCTTGGTGTCTGAACTGGCCCTCCGAAGGTCGAGGGGTTGCCGAAGCCAGCGTCGTCGACGAGCACGATGAGCACGTTCGGTGCGCCAGCCGGAGGTCGCAGCGGCGCTGCGTCACCAGCCTTCGACCCTTCGAGGGTGCGCTGGATCTTACCGTCAAATATGGGATCCGGATGAGGCAGTACGCTCTGCGCGCTGGCTCCCGAGGTGAATGCGAGGAGCAGCAGCGCCGCAACGGTCGCCTGCCGTTTCCTCAGATGCGCGCTCGGGACCGAAGGCGGGGATTCGCAAGAAAGTCTTGCTCGTGGCTGGAAAGATCGCATTGGAGGGCTCCGGAGAGATAGACGGTCAAACGGGCGGCGAAAGGACTGGGTTGCTTCCGGTGCGAATGTCTTCCATCCGCTGGTTCGCGGTCTCGCGCCAACCATCCTCGGAGAGGATGTAGAACGCGCCAGAGCGTATCGCGTGGACGACTCGATCGGCCATGACCGAGGGTTCTACCCCGCTTTCGACACCGTCGCTGATGGCGTCCATCACCAGCTGCCGGGCGTCGCTCTCGATGAGATCCCCTGCCTTTGAATATTCGGCCGGCCGGTTTCGCTCGCAGGTCGCAATGCCGGTCTTGATCAGCTCCGGGCAGAGAACCGACACCTTGACCTTCTCGGAGCTCATCGCGAGCTCGTGAAAAAGCGCTTCGCTGAGCGCCAAAACGGCGTGCTTCGTCATGTGATAAATCCCGGCGAACGGCATCACCGTGACGGCAGCCATCGACGCGGTGTTCACGAGATGACACTCGGTGTCCTGCTCGAGCATGATCGGGATGAACGTTCTGATACCATGGATCACACCCCAGACGTTGACATCCATCAACCAGCGATAGTCAGCGAGGCTTTCCTCCCAGAGCAGGCCGCCCGCAAAGACTCCGGCATTGTTGCAGGCGATGTGGATGCCCCCGAACTCCGATCGGGCGCGCTCTGCCAGCGCAGCGACATCCTCGGCTTTGGCCACGTCGGTCAGGACTCCAAGCGCCTCTGCGCCTGTCGCGACGATGCGCGCCACAGCCGCGTCGAGAGCTGCCTGTTCGATGTCGGCGAGGACCACGCGCATGCCCTCGGAGGCGAAGCGCTCGGCCATCGCAAACCCGATGCCGCTCGCTGCACCAGTGATTACCGCTGTTTTGCCTGAGAAGTCATCCATGATCGGTCCTTACTTGATCGATGAGCTCGGGTCTCGGTCCTCGCGACGACCTTGAAATCCTCTAGCCCTATTTGCTCGTGAAACTGAACATGTTGAGTGAAGTTGCCCGGAAACAGGAAGGGCGCATGGCCTGCTGCATTCGTGTAGTAACTGTTGCAGTCTGCCGACCCCCAGGAGAACCGTCCGAACTGCGTTGTCATCCAGTCGAAGTATTCGTCTGTCACACTCTGGCGGACGTCGATCGCTATCAAACCCGCCCGCTGCATCTCCTTCAGCAAGCCGACAATCGTCTTCACGTTGCGCTCCGCCGTCGTGAAGTAAGGCACGTGGAGCACGAGCCCATTGGGACCTATCACGAAGAAGTAGTTGGGGAAGCCCGGTGTCGCGATGCCCTTGTAGGCTTTGGGCGTATCTCCCATGGCCTCGGCGAGAGACAGTCCGCTCGAACCTACGACGTCGATGCGATCAAAATCGAGAATTCGATAACCCGTGCAGTAGATGATGACGTCGATCTCGATCTGCCGCCCATCCGCAGTGACGAGGCCGTCTTCGGTGACTTCTTTGAGTGCCGACGGCACGAGCTCGACGTTGTCCCGAGTCAGCGCGGGGTAGAAATCGTCTGAGACCAGGCCGCGTTTGCACGCGTAGCGGCTGCCGGGCGTGAGTTGCGCCCGGAGCACGGGGTCTTCGATGGCGCGCTCGAGGTACCTCAGCGCAAACCATTCGAACTGGCCCATCCGCGCATGTCCGATCGTCGCCGCATACTGCACCTGCCCCATCAGGAACCCTTGGATGCGCCGCGTGAGGTCGATCAACCAGGGGAACCTTCGAAATCGCCGTCGCTGCGCATCGCTGTAGAACTTCCTGTTGCGCGGCATGATCCAGTTTGCGGAGCGCTGCAGGAC
>DASRZF010000024.1:0-4913 GCA_035686645.1 Polyangiales bacterium | reverse complement strand
GGCGCAATCAACGTGTCGGATGGGAGCTTCACGGCCCTGAGCGGTGCCAGAGTTTGGGTCCGGGCGCAATCCAGGCGGTCTGGGCGTTCGGGCTTGCGTTTCGTCTTACGAGAGTCGCCCATTAACCCCTCGAGTTGTCGGGTCTCGCCTGCCTGTTACCCTTTCCGCGGGGATGCTCGATGATTCGTGCGCTTTTCGTTTCGGCGGGAATGGCCGCTCTGGTACTCGCTTGCCACGCGAGCATGCCGCCGGAGGGCGCCATTCGCCTCCAGGCTGTCCCCACTGTCTGCGGGGAGCTCGAGCTCGCCAGCGCCGGCCAAGGCGTCGATTCGCGTGCGACGCTTTGGACCGCCGACAACGTCTCGGAGATGCAGGCCTCGACGCGGTCTTTCCGTGCGATGTCGTCGTCGTAGAGTAGTGAGGATCCATGAGAACCATCGCCTCCATTGCTATCATTCTGGCGCTCGGTAGCTGTTCGCGGACGACCCCGAGTGCGAAGCCGATCCTCGATGCGGCGAGCAACACCGCGGAGCAGAACAAGGAAATCGCCCGCTATCTCATTCGAAACGAGTATTCCCAATGGGATGATGCGCGGCAGTTTCAGTGCCTCGATAAATTGTGGCAGGCGGAGAGCCGTTGGAACCATCGTGCGCGAAACAAGAGAACCGGCGCATGTGGCATCCCGCAGTCCTATCCCTGCAACAAGATGTCGGAATCGGGAAAGACCTACGGCGTCGACTACCGAAAGAACCCCTGGCCGCAAATCGCCTGGGGCTTGCGATACATCGAGGGGCGATATGGGACGCCATGCGCCGCATGGAAACGCTTCCAACGCGGCGGTGGCTACTAGCCGCTATTTGTGAAGGATTTCCTGAACGCGGTTCAGGAGGGCACGGGAATACATGCGGCCGACGAGCGACTCGCGCGCGGTGAACTGAACCTCTTCCCACTGACGTTGCGCCCGGAATAGATTGATGACCTTGAGCTTCTTGGAGAGCGTGATCGCGGCCTCGTCGTCGATCTTGCGACCTTCGACTCGGAAGATCTCTTCGGTTTTGACGGAAACCTCATCGAGATAGTCGCGCGCCTCCTTCGGAAGCTTATCCAAGTGGTCTTTCTTGATGACGAAGGCGCCGGTGACGATGCCGCCTGCCTGCTTGGCCATGGTCTTGAGTTTGGTGTGCCACTGGAAGGCCAGCACGCCGACCGAGGACGCAATGACGGTGTCGATGATGCCGGTCTGCAGTCCGGAGTACACCTCGGGAAGGTTGAGCAGAACGCCGTTCGCGCCGGCTGCCTTGATGAACGCCCGCATCGTCGCCGAGTCACGCCAGACCCACGGGCGGACGTTTTGCAAATCGGAAGGGCCGTAGATTTTGTGTGTCGAGAAGATGCGTGTCTTGCCAGCATCGCCCCAGGCGATGAGCTTGTACCCGGCCTGGTCGAACAGAGCCTCGAGTTGCGGAGCGAGATCTTCACGGACCGCGTCGAGCTCGGGATAGCTCCGGATGAGACCGGGCGCCTCCATCACGAGCACCTGACGAACGAGCGCCGAGAGGCCGGTCGAGGTGATCAGCGCGCCGTCGAGCTGACCGACGCGCATCTTGCGGACGACCGTGATCTCATCCCCTGCGACTCCGCCATAGTACATCTTCATGTTCACTTGGCCGCCGGTGCGCTCCTTCATTCCGGTCTTGAGCTGCTGGTAGACGTCACCTAGCGGCGAATCACGCGGTGCAAGCGTCGCGATTCGCAACTGGTGCGATGCCTCGGCGCGGGCTTGCGTCGTGAAGGAATCGCCGCTGATCAGCAGACCGAGAACGAGCAAGAGCAGAATGTTGCGCATCCGCTATCTAAACATGAATGCACCGCCAACTTCAACGCCAGAATGCCCTCGTTTGAGGAAACAGGTCATTCGCCATGGAGTCGTACCGTGACGCGGCGTCACCGATACGGCCGTTGACCTCGGGCTACGCCGAGACGCCGAAGTCTCTCAGGGCTTCGTTGAGCGTCACCTTCTTGTCGGTACTCGTCTTGCGCTTGCCGATGATCAGCGCGACTGGAACCTGATACTCCCCAGCAGGGAACTTCTTGTTGCGCGTGCCGGGGATGACGACCGAGCGAGGCGGAATGTAGCCCTGCAGTTCGACCGGCTCGGAACCGGTGACATCGATGATCTTCGTGCTCGATGTGATCACCACGTTCGCGCCGAGAACCGCTTCCTCGCCGATTCGGGAGCCTTCGACCACGATCGAGCGGGAACCGAGGAATGCGCCGTCCTCGATGATGACCGGCTTGGCGCCAGGCGGCTCGAGAACCCCGCCGAGGCCGACCCCACCAGAGAGGTGAACGCCCTTGCCCACCTGCGCGCAGGAGCCGACCGTGGCCCAGGTATCGACCATCGATCCCGCGCCGACGTAGGCGCCGATGTTCACATAGCCAGGCATCAAGATGGCACCGGGCTCCATGTGTGCACCGTATCGAATGGTGCCGGGCGGCACGACCCGGATGCCTTGCTGGTCTAGGTTCTTCTTGAGAGGGATCTTGTCGTGATACTCGTACGCGCCGACCTGCACGCGCTCCATTCCTCGGATTCCAAAGTAGAGCAAGATCGCCTGCTTGGTCCAGGCGTGAACGGTCCACTCGCCATCGGCGCCACGGCTGGCCACTCGGAGCTTGCCCTTGTCGAGGAGCTCGATCGTCTCCTCGACGGCGCTGCGGTACCGGGCGCCCTCGAGCTTCGTTCGATCACCGAACGCCTGCTCGACGAGTGCGCGCAACTCGGACTCGTGTGATTCGCTCATCGGCTACTTGAGCAGGTACTCGGGAAAGAAGTAAGACACTTCGATGCGGCCATTCTCGACGCTGTCGGAGCCGTGGCAAGCGTTCTCGCCGATGTCGGTTCCGTAGGCCTTTCGAATGGTGCCTTCGTCCGCTTCGGCCGGATTGGTGGAGCCCATGAGCTTTCGGTAGCGTGCCACGGCGTTGTCGGCCTGGAGCGCCGTCACGACGACCGGCCCGCGCGTCATGAACTCGACCAGCTCGCCAAAGAACGGTCGTTCTGTGTGCACTTCGTAGAATCCCTCGGCCTGAGCTCGGCTGAGATGCAGCATGCGCAGACCGAGAATCTCGAGTCCCGCGCCTTGAATCATGGCGAGAATGTTCCCGATGTTGTTCTGCTCGACAGCGTCGGGCTTGATGATGCTGAGTGTCCGTTCGACGGCCATGTGGGCTCCTCTTTTGGGTGCAGTTCAGTGGGGCGAAGCCCCGCGGTGCCAATGGCACTCTACGCGGGCGCGTTTGTAGCGCGTTTTGATGGCTGGGCAATGTCCGCGGCGAAAGCGGCAATATGCGCGGCGATGACTGCCGGTTGCTCTTCCTGCAAGAAGTGCCGTGCGTCGACCATGTGCTCGGCCCGCAGTGGAAACACCTGCTTGATGTAGTGGAGCTGAGCTTTTGGAATCGCGATCTCCTGCTCTCCCCAGACGAGCTGCATGGGTTTGTCGATCGCGAGAAGGCCGTCACGCAGGTAGTCGCGGTGCTTCTCGCTGAGGTCGAAGCCCTGCATGATCTCGAGGAAGCTGTGGTGTCCGCCGTTGTTCTTGAGCAAGTAGATGTAGGAATCGATCACGCTCTCGTCGACCGCCTCGGGATTCTTCACGCCGCTATGACGGAAGAGCTTCAGCATCACAGACGTGTTCATGGTCGAGAAGGCCAGATGCCGCATCACAGGGACTCGAAACGTCCACATCGGGAACGGCGGCGCGAAATGCGCCACATCCATGAGCGTGTTCGTTACGGTGATCGACCGAACCTTCACCGGGTTCTGAATGGCCCACTCCGAGCCTATCGGCCCTGCGATGTCATGAAGGACCAGATGAACGGGCTGGAGCTCCAGCGCGTCGACGACCCGTCCCACCCATTTCGCGAGGGCATGCCAGTCGTAGTCGATGCCCTTGGGCTTGTCGCTCAGGCCCACACCTGGAAAGTCGAAGCTGACTGCTCGAAGTCCATGCCCGGCGAGCTCGGGAAGCATCTTTCTAAAAAGAAAGGAGCTCGAAGGAACGCCGTGCAGCAAGAGCACCGGTTCGCCCTCACCTTCTTCGCGTACGAAGATGTGATGGCCGTCCACGACGATCCGTTTTCCTGCAGCTTCGTGCTCTTCGACCAGGCTGGGCTTCTGCATGCGGGGACCCCCGGAACGTGCTCGGTCGAATCCTAAACCAGATGCGCGACGGCAGCAGCCTCTTCTTGGAGCTCTGCGGCCGTGGCGTCCAACTTCGCACGGCTGAACTCGTTGATTTCGAGCCCCTGGACGATCGACCAGTTCCCGCCACTGCAGGTGCAGGGGAAACCGAACATGAGCCCTTCGGGGATGCCGTAGCTTCCGTCGGAGGGAACTGCCATCGAGGCCCAATCGCCATCGGCGGTACCGAGATGCCAATCGCGAATGTGATCGATTGCGGCATTGGCGGCAGAAGCAGCGCTCGACAGCCCCCGAGCCTCGATGATGGCCTTTCCGCGTTCCTGCACGGTGGGGATGAAGTCGTTTTCGATCCAGGCCTGGTCGTTGATGAGGGCTGCGACGCTCTTTCCGTCCATCTGAGCGTTGAAGAGGTCCGGGTACTGCGTCGCTGAATGGTTGCCCCAGATAGTGACTCTCTTGACGTCAGTCACGGCTCGCCCGGTCCTCGACGCCACCTGTGACATCGCGCGGTTCTGATCGAGCCGGACCATTGCGGTGAAGCACGACGGGTCCAGGTCCGGCGCGTTCTTCATGGCGATGTAGCTGTTGGTGTTCGCCGGGTTACCGACGACCAGCACTTTGACGTCTCGACTTGCGACGTCACTCAAGGCCTTCCCCTGGCCCGTGAAGATGGCGCCATTCGCCTCCAGAAGGTCTTTGCGGAGCA
>DASRZF010000023.1:0-6337 GCA_035686645.1 Polyangiales bacterium | reverse complement strand
ATGCGATGCTCGGCTGAATTCCCAGCCTCCTTCCAGGCAAGTTGCTAGCGCGCCTCCCGACTGCGATATACGCCTGAGTCCAAGCATGGATCGTTTGTCATGACCCTTCCGCTGCTAGTCGCGATAGCCGGGTTCTTCGCGGTTCTAGGTACCTCGGTTTTCGTGGCCTGGCTGGCGTTCTCCGCCGGACGATGGCTGGGTTCGCGCGAGGCGCTGCGAGACGATCGCGAGCACGAGGGCCCCGTTGGCTCGGTCGTTGGCGCCACCCTCGGGCTCCTCGCATTCACCTTGGCGATCACCTTCAACATGGCTCACACCAAGTACAACGACCGCAAGCAGTTGGTTCGCGAGGACGTGAGGGCGATCGAGACCGCCTACGACCGCGCCTTGCTTCTGCCGGAAGACGCCTCCCACGCGGCGCACGAGAAACTGGTCGAGTACGCTCGGATTCGGGCCTTCGACACGTTCGCCAACCCCGAGGTGCCGATTGCGGCGATCATCGCCCGGTCCGAGAAGATCCAGCAGGAGCTGTGGATGCAGGCGCTCGATCACCGTGATCACCCTCAGATCCGGTTCTACATGGACGCGCTGAGCGTCATGAGGAACATCCACGCCGAGCGTGTCACGGTCGGAATTCACGACCACGTTCCGATTCCGGTCTGGATCGCGCTCATCTTCGTGACCGCCCTCGGGATGGTCACCATGGGCTATCAGGCCTCGCTGGTGGGTTCGAAGAGAGCGCGCGCGATGATCCCGTTGATCGTCGCGTTTTGCGTCATCCTCACCATGGCTCTCGACTTGGACCGCCCCCAGCAGGGCATCCTGCGTGTGGATCAGGGTCCCATGATTCGGCTCGACGCCTCGCTCGAGCATCGAGGCGATCGCTGATTCGGAGGGAACCATGCAGACCTTGGAGCTACTCGACGGAACGAAGATGCCCGCGCTGGGCCTCGGCACCTGGAAATCCGAACCGGAGGCCGTCTACGGCGCGGTTCGCTCCGCCCTCGAGGTCGGGTATCGACACATCGACTGCGCCGCCATTTACCAAAACGAGGAAGAGGTCGGGCGTGCCCTGGGCGATGCCTTTCAGGCCGGCGACGCGAAGCGCGAAGAGGTTTGGATCACCAGCAAGCTCTGGAACGACTCGCATGCGCCCGAGCAGGTGCGACCCGCGCTCGAGACGAGCCTCCGAAAGCTTCAGCTCGACTATCTGGATCTCTATCTCATTCATTGGCCGGTAGCCCTCAAGCCCGGCACGATGCTTCCACGCGGCCCGCAAGACTTCGTCCCGCTCTCGGAGATTCCGCTCGAGGCCACGTGGGGAGCGATGTCGAAGGTCTCCGAGCAAGGGCTCGCGCGGCAGGTTGGGGTTTCCAATTTCAGCCAGCGCATGATTGCTCGCGTCAGTGATGCAACCGGCGTCACCCCGGCGGTCAACCAGATCGAGCTTCATCCCTATCTTCAGCAGAACGCTCGTGTGGCTGTCTGCAAGGAGCGCGGGATTGGGGTCACCGCCTACTCTCCGCTCGGGTCTCCCGACTCCGCGGCGATGATGGGGCGCAAGGACGAGGTCTTGCTCACCCGGCACCCGACCATCGTCGAGATAGCCGAGTCGCACGGAGCGACACCGGGGCAGGTTCTGATCGCCTGGGCTCTGGTCCGTGGCACGAGCGTCATCCCGAAATCCGTAAACCCGGGGCGGATCGCAGAGAACTGGGCGTCACAGAGGCTGGCTCTGACTCCCGAGGACATGCGCGCCATTGCCGCCCTCGATAGGCATGAGCGCATGGTGGACGGACGCTTCTGGTTCATCGGGGAGACCTATTCAGCCGAGACCCTCTGGGACGAGTGAGGCCGGCCGAGCCTCAGCGCATGGTGAGCTTCGACAGACGTGTCGCGATGTCCTGGTAGCGCGACGGCAGAAGTCGGACCATCCAGTCGAAGACGTAGGCGTCCGGCCCGACCAGCACCCGGCGCTGGTTCCTTTCGACTGCGCGGAGGATGATTCGAGCGGCCTTCTCGGGGCTCGTTATGAATCCTCGCTCGAGCTTTGCGGTGCTCCCGTCGACATCCAATCCCAGATCCGCGATGTTGCTGTTCATTCGAGCAGAGCGAGCAATGGCTGTCTTGATTCCGCCTGGATGGATGCTGGTGGCGCTGACTCCAGAGTCCGTCATGTCGAGCTCCTGACGCAGGCACTCTGTGAACCCTCGGACTGCAAACTTCGCGGCGTTGTACGCGCCCTGGGTCGGGATCCCCGCCAATCCGAACACGCTCGAAACGTTGGCGATGTGCCCCTCGCCGCTCGCCTTCAGGTGCGGCAAGAATGCCTTGGTGCCGTAGACGACTCCCCAGAAGTTGATGTTCATCAACCATTCGATGTCGTCGTAGCTCATCCCCTCGATCGTGCTGCCGAGCGCCACACCCGCGTTGTTGAAGATCAGGTTGACCTTTCCGTGCTCGGCCACGACCTGGTCGGCCCAGTCGTACACTGCCCGACGATCGGCCACGTCGACCACCTGAGCGGTCACCCGTACGCCGGGCGTTCCGATTTGCCGCACGGTCTCTGCCAAGCCGACTTCATTGATGTCCGAGAGCGCCAGGTGGCAGCCGCGTCCCGCCAGATCGAGGGCTAGGGCACGACCGATCCCAGAGCCAGCACCCGTGATGGCGGCCACTTTGTCTTGGAAGTTTTTCATCTCGACGTCGTTTTCCATTGGACGGACCCTCGGGTCAACCCGGTATTCTTCGCCAGCCATGAATCCCAATCTCATCCTCTGGCCCGTCGTGGTTCAAATCGCTCTGACCGCGTACGTCTATATCCGCCTCAAGAACGTGAAGGTCCAAGCGGTCAAGACAGAAGGCGTCGATCGACAAAAGAGGGCGCTTCATCCGGACGCATGGCCCGACTCGGTGATCCAGGTGAACAACAACATACGCAACCAGTTCGAGTTGCCGGTGTTGTTCTACGTGGTGACCCTGATCATTTGGGAGCTCGGGGCCGTAAATCCGGTAACCCTCGGCCTGGCCTGGCTGTTTGCCCTCAGCCGTATCGTACACGCGTACATCCACACGGGCCCCAACATCGTCAAATACCGTCTTCGGGCGTTCACCGTCGGATTCCTCGCCCTGCTCGGCATGCTTGGCGCCATCATTCACGCGCTCGTCTGAGAGAATGCGGTTCGCCGGGGCTCGGTCTAGACTAAGCTCCGACCATGACCGGCCGCAACCACGACCGAATTTATCGTAGGGACTACCAACCTTCCGACTTCGTAATCGACACTGTCGACCTCTCGTTCGAGCTCGATCCAAAGGACACCGTCGTCCGTGCCAAGATGACCCTCCGGCGGAATCCCGATTCGTCCGCGAGCGCCGGGCCGCTGGTCTTGCACGGAGACGAGCTCGAGCTTCTTCACATTCGGATCGACGGTGTCGCGTTGGATTCGCAGCAGTTCGAGGCCGACTCGCAGAGCTTGCGGATACACGAGCCGCCCGCGCAGTTCCTGCTCGAGACCGAAGTGCGGATTCGTCCGGCGGACAATACGAAGCTGATGGGCCTCTACACTTCGAGTGGCGCCTTCTGTACCCAATGCGAAGCCGAGGGCTTTCGGCGGATCACGTACTATCTGGATAGGCCGGATGTGATGGCCCGGTTCACGACGCGCATCGAGGCCGATCGAGCAAAGTATCCCGTCCTGCTCTCCAATGGCAATCGGGTCGGGCAGGGGGAGCTACCGAACGGACGCCACTGGGTTCGATGGGAAGATCCCTTTCGCAAACCCGCCTATCTGTTCGCCTTGGTGGCAGGGGATTTGGTTTGCCACCGGGGCGAGTTCACGACCGCATCAGGCCGCAAGGTTGTGCTCGAGATTTGGGTCGAGCCAGAGAACGCGGACAAGTGCGAGCACGCGCTTGCGTCCCTTCGAGCGGCCATGAAGTGGGACGAGGATACTTACGGGCTCGAGTACGATCTCGATATCTACATGATTGTGGCCGTCAACGATTTCAACATGGGCGCGATGGAGAACAAGGGCCTCAACATCTTCAACTCGAAGTTCGTACTGGCCAAACCTTCGACCGCAACCGACGACGACTACGAGGGCATCGAAAGCGTGGTCGCACACGAGTACTTTCACAACTGGACTGGGAATCGCGTGACCTGCCGCGACTGGTTCCAACTCACCCTCAAAGAAGGTCTGACCGTGTTTCGGGACCAGGAGTTCTCGGCCGACATGACGTCCCGCGCCGTGCAGCGCATCAAGGACGTCACTCGGCTTCGGACCGCTCAGTTCGCCGAGGATGCGGGGCCGCTCGCGCATCCAATTCGGCCGGAGTCGTACATCGAGATGAGTAACTTCTACACGGCGACCGTGTACGAGAAGGGCGCAGAGGTCGTGCGCCTCTACCAGACGCTCTTCGGCAAGGAAGGATTCCGAAAGGGTCTCCGGCTCTATCTCGAGACGCATGACGGCCGGGCGGTCACCTGCGACGACTTTCGGCAAGCGATGGCAGACGCCAACCAAGCCGATCTGAGCCAGCTCGAGCGCTGGTATTCGCAGGCCGGCACACCCGAAGTTCACGCTCGAGGAGCTTGGGACGAGTCGGCCCAAACCTTTGCGCTCACGTTGACGCAAACGCAGCGACGCCTCCAAGGGCAGTCAGATCCCTTGCCCTTACCCATTCCCCTCCGGGTCGGCTTGCTCGGTTCCGATGGTCGAGATCTTCCCGGCGCAGCCCGTACGCTCCAGCTCACGGAGCGCGCGCAGACCTTCACATTCGAGCAAGTGACCGAGCGCCCTGCCGCCTCCATCGCGCGAGGCTTCTCTGCGCCGATCAAGCTCGAAGTCGAACGCAACGCGGAAGAACTGGCCTTCTTGATGGCCTACGATTCCGATCCCTTCAATCGCTGGGAGGCCGGTCAGGACTTGGCGAAACACGTCTTGCTGGGTCTAGTCGCACGCGTCGCCGAAGGCAGTCCGCTCGAGCTCGACGCAGGCCTCGCCCACGCGTTTCAGAACGTCCTCTCCGACCCGCGCCTCGATGGTTCGATCAAGGCGCTGACCCTTACGCTGCCCTCTGAGGAAATTCTGGCTCAAGCCCTGGAGGTGGTCGACCCGGAAGCCGTTCACGTCGCGCGGCGTTTTTTGATCCGCGAGCTTGCGAGATCGTTGCGCCACGAGCTCACCGAGATCTACGAAGAGAACCAAAGTGGCACCGACGCGTTCTCGAAAACCGAGGTCGACCGTCGCCGAATCAAGAACCGTGCGCTTCGCTACCTGGTCGCTTTGGAGGAGCCCGAGACGATCGCCATGGCCGTGGCCCAGTTCGATGAAGCTACGGGAATGACGGATTACGAAGCCGCGTTCGCATCTCTGGTCGACATCGTGTCGGATGAAACCGAGGACGCAATCGAGGCATTTCACGAGCGGTGGCAGAGCGAGCCGCTGGTGTTGGACAAATGGTTTCGCATGCAAGCGATGGCGAGCACTGCGTCAGCATTCGACCGGGTGGTGGCGCTGTTCCGGCATCCCGACTTCACCTTAAACAATCCGAATCGCGCTCGCTCGCTTCTCTACGCGTTCGCGGCCGGCAATCCGATAGGCTTTCACCGGGCAGACGGTGCCGCTTACCGATTCATCGCAGATCGGGTTCTCGAGCTCGACGCGATCAACCCGCAGGTTGCTGCTCGCATCGTCGGAAGCTTCAACCAGTGGAAACGCTACGAACCCGGAAGGAGCATCTTGATGAAAGCCGAGCTCGAGCGTATCGGCTCCCATTCGAAAGTCTCGAAAGACGTGGCCGAAATCGTCGAGCGCGCCCTGGAGAACTAGCGAACATGTCGTCCGATTCGATGATCTTGACCGTCGCGAACAGGTTGTCGAGGCATCCGCCCTTCGACCGGCTCGACTCGGAGCTGCTCGACCGACTCGCTCGCGGGATTCGGATTCGCTACCTCGAAGCCGATGAGGTCGTCTTCGAGGAAGGCGGACAAGCCAAGCCGGAGTTCTACTTGGTGGTCAAGGGCGAGGTCATGATCAGTCAGCAAGTCGAGGGGCAGACTGTGCTCATCGACGTTTGCGACGATGGAGACATCTTCGGAGTCCGCGCGCTTCTCGCCGATCGTCCGTATGGCGGGCGTGCGCAGGCCAAGGACGACACTCTCCTCTACGTGCTTTCGAAAGCCCAGCTCGACGAGCTGATACGAGACGCGCCGAGGGTCGCGCTGTTCTTTGCGGCCGACTTCGCTGCCGACGTCCCACAGCGTCTCGAAACCAATCGACTCCTGGCGGTGCGGGCCGCGCGGCGTCACGAAAAGGTGCGAGACGCCGCCGATGAT
>DASRZF010000022.1:0-11020 GCA_035686645.1 Polyangiales bacterium | reverse complement strand
GGAACCCTCGGGCTCTCGCTTCTGCCTCTGGTCGACAGCGCCGATCAGGTGATTCTGGTGGACGCGATCAGGGCGGACGGGCCGCCGGGCACCCAGGTTCGAATCGAAGGGGACGAGGTCGCTCCCGCCGTGTACGAGCGTCTTTCGCCTCATCAGATTGGTGTCGCCGACCTGCTCGCGGGCGCGAGCCTGCTCGACCGGTACCCGGACCGCGTTTTGGTGCTGGGTGTCGTTCCGGAGTCGATCGAGCTGGGGCTCGAACGGACGCCGGCGGTGCAGGCAAGCATTCCCGAGCTGGTCCAGCGCGTCGTCGAAGAGCTGACCGCGATGGGATACCCACCGGTGGTCCGATCGGAGAATCGCGATGAAGCTTATGGGAGCGCTGCTCACGTCGCTCGCACTCTTGGCGTGTAGCGCCAGGGATGATTCGTCGCCCAGCGACTACAGCGAAGTCCAAGTTCCGATTGAACGCCTCGCCTCCGACGATGCCCGGGCACGCGGGAGGGCGCTCTATCGAAAGAAGTGTGCGCTTTGCCACGGGGAGCGAGCGGATGGGAACGGCGTCCGAAGCAAGGGGCTCTCGGGCAAGCCGATCAACTTCCAGAACAAGGAATGGCTTGCGAGCACCTCGCCGCTTGCGCTCTTCGAGGTCCTGAGCGAGGGCAAGCGGGGAACCTCGATGCCCGCCTGGCCGACGCTCGGCGACGAGGAGAAGTGGGACCTCATCGCGTACGTTCTCAGCGTGGCTGAGGACGGGCCGTGAACACCGGGCGCCGCATCGAGATTCGCGGAACGGTGCAAGGCGTGGGGTTTCGGCCCTGGGTGTATCGCATGGCACGGAGGTCCGGCGTCGTAGGACGCGTGCGTAATGATGCACGTGGAGTGACGATTGAAGCGTTCGCACCGGAGGAAATTCTCGAGCGCTTCGTGCAGGAGTTGAAGTCGAACCCGCCGCCTTCGGCGCGCATCGTCGAGCTGCGCGCGGCACCGATCCCGGTCCAGGATCTCGACGGTTTCGCGATCGAATCGAGCGGAGCCTCGGGAGACAAGGCGCTGTCGATCCCGCCCGACCTCACGACCTGCGTCGATTGCCGCGCCGAGGTGATGGACCCGGAGGACCGGCGATTCGGCTACGCGTTCACCAACTGCACGGTCTGCGGTCCGCGCTTCACGATCGCGACTGGCATTCCCTACGACCGCTCCGCGACGACGATGAGAACTTTCCCGATGTGCGACGCATGTCGACGCGAGTACGACGACATCGAAGACCGGCGTTTCCACGCGCAACCCAACGCATGCCCTCAGTGCGGCCCCTCTCTCGACTTGGTACGCTCGGACGGGACGCCGTGCTCCACCGACAATCCCTTGGCCGAGGCAGCTGAGCTTCTGATGTCGGGCTCGATCGTGGCGGTTAAGGGCCTAGGCGGCTTTCACCTTTCCTGCGATGCCTGGAACGAAGCGGCCGTCCTTCGCTTGCGTCAGCGCAAGCATCGAGACGAGAAACCGTTTGCCGTCATGGTCGCGGATCTCGATGCGGCCCACGCGATTGCGGAAATCGATCCCGAGGAAGAAGCCCTACTCAGCTCAGCCGAGAGGCCGATCGTTCTCGTTCGAGCGCGCGCCGATTCGAGCTTGGCTGCTGCTGTGAACCCGGACACACCTCTTTTGGGCCTGTTTTTGCCCTACACGCCACTGCATCACCTCCTCCTCGCGGCCGCGGGCCGCCCCCTGGTGATGACTTCGGCGAACGTAGCGGAGGAGCCGATCTGCCGCGACAACGACGAAGCCCAGGACCGACTGGAGGGAATCGCCGACGCGGTTCTCCTGCACGATCGCGATATCGCGATGCGTTGCGACGACTCGGTCGTGAGAGTCGTCGCCGGCGTGCCGACGATCCTGCGCCGTTCACGGGGTTTCGTCCCGCGACCCTTCCGTTTGGCCAAGCCGGTTTCGCGTCCTGTTCTCGCTTGCGGAGGGCACCTCAAGAACACCTTCTGCATCGCGACTGGAGACAGCGCGTACTTTGGACAGCATATCGGAGATCTCGAATCGCTCGCCGCCCTCGAGTTCTTCGAGGAGTCCATAGACAGAATGGAAACGATTCTCTCGGTGCGTCCAGAGGTCGTCGCCCATGATCTTCATCCCGGCTACATCTCGACTCGATACGCAGGAACGAGAACTGGAGCGACGCGAGTCGGTGTTCAGCACCATCACGCACACGTAGCAAGTCTCATTGCGGAGTCCGGAATCGAAGGCCCCGTGCTTGGCGTGGCCTATGACGGCACCGGGTTTGGTGAGGATGGAACATCCTGGGGCGGTGAGTTTCTCCTTGTTTTTCGTGGACGCTACGAGCGACTGGCGAGCTTCCGGCCGCTGCGCTTGGCAGGCGGCAACGTGGCGATGCGGGAAGTATGGCGCATCGCTTACGCGCTCGTGCACGACGCCTTCGACGGCGCGCCTCCGATCGAGGCGCTCGCGGTCTTCGAAGGTATCGCCCCGGAACATCTTCGAATCGTTTCCCAAATGCTCGAACGCGATTTGAATTCACCGAAAGCACGCGGCCTCGGGCGCTACTTCGACGGATTTGGAGCGCTTGGCCTTTGCCGTCCTCAGTCTGCATACGAGGGTCAGGTAGCCATCGCTTGGGATCAGGCCGCCAACGCGAACGTGCGCGATGCGTATCCCTTCGACATCGACCGGAGCGCAACCCCAATCGAGGTAGACCTGCGAGCCGCTGTGCGCGCGGCGGTGGCTGATCTGCTCTCCGGGGTCGCGGCGGGAGACGTGTCGGCCCGTTTCCACAATACCGTCGTGACGGTCACGGTAGCGGTCGTGGAGGCTCTTCTGGCAGAGTGCGGAGCGCATCCTGTGGCGCTGACGGGTGGTGTTTTTCAGAACGCACGGATTGCTGGCGGAATCGAGGAGAAATTAGCTCATAAAAACAGAGTGTTGCGGCATCGCGAGGTTCCACCAGGAGACGGAGGAATCGCCCTCGGTCAGGCCTTGATCGCGGACGCAATTCTGGGAGACAAAGGTTGATGCTCAGAGGAGCTTTTCCATGTGCTTAGGCGTTCCAGGCAAGGTGATCGAAGTCGACCGCGAGATGCAGATCGCGACGGTGGATTTCTGGGGTGTGAAGAAGCAGGTCCGTCTGGAGGTCTGCGATGCGCCTGTCGCTCCTGGAGACTACATCCTGAATCATGTCGGATTCGCGATTCGCCGCATTCCTGCCGAAGAGGCGGCTGAGACTCTTGCTCTGTACGACGAGCTTCTCCGGCTCGCGGACGATCAGGATCTGATGACGGCCGACATTCGCGCTGAGATCGAAGCCGCGCCAGATGCCACACCGACGCGGGACGGAGCGACCGATGAATCCAAGTGAGGCGTTCGCTCAGCTGAAGTTCCGGGACCCCGCGCGAGCGCGCGGACTTCGGGATGCGCTCGAGCGCCTCGTACAAGGAGCGGATCACGCGCCGGTCTCGGTGATGCACGTCTGCGGCAGCCATGAGCAGGCGATCGCGAAGTTTGGCTTGAGGGCAGCTTTCCCCCAGGAATTGCAGGTGATCATGGGCCCGGGCTGTCCAGTCTGCGTGACGGATGTTCCCGAAGTCGACGAAGCCGTGGCACTCGCAAAGCAGGGCGTTCGGATCGCTTCGTACGGCGACATGCTGCGCGTACCGGGCACCTCACAATCGCTCGCCGACGCGAAAGCGGAGGGTGCGAAAGTCGATGTGGTGTACAGCGTAACCCAGGCTGTGGATCTCGCGCGCGAGCACGACGAGGACATCGTCTTCTTCGCATCGGGCTTCGAAACGACAGCGGTCGCGACAGCCGCAGTCTTGCTGGACGATCCCCCGGATAACTTCTCCGTGCTCTCGGCGCACAAGTACATCCCTCCGGTGATGGAGATCGTGGCAGAGATGCCGGGAGCCAAGATCGAAGGCTTCCTTGCAGCCGGTCACGCAGCGACCATCACGGGCTCCGCGGTGTTCGAGAAGTTCGTCGAGCGTCACGGGTTGCCGGTCGTCATCGCAGGCTTCGAACCACTCGATGTCCTGGCGGGTCTCGTGAAGTTGCTCGAGGTGATCAATAGCGGTGAACCACGCGTCGAAAACGCGTTTCCCCGTTGTGTAACGCGGGAAGGGAACGTTCAGGCGCAGAAGATGCTCTGGCGTGTTTTTCGGCCCACCGGGGGGCGCTGGCGAGGGATCGCGCACGTGCCCAATGGCAACCTCCGTCTGCGCGACGAGTTCGCGAAGTTCGATACGCGGAAGCGGTTCACCATCGACGCATCTGCGCTTTGGAGCTACGCGCCGCCAAAGCTCGTGCAGCAGTGCCAGTGTGGCGACATCATGGCCGGCATCGCGTCGCCGTCGGACTGCCAGCTCTTCGGGAAAGAGTGCACGCCGGACACGCCAGTGGGCGCTTGCATGGTCAGCGCCGAAGGCACGTGCAAGATCTGGCATCAGTACGGCGGGCGCCCTGATCTCCGTTCGATCAAGCGAGGCGCGGCATGACACGCAACGCGCGGTTCATCGACGAGCGGATCACGCTCAAACACGGAACCGGCGGCGGCGCGATGCGGGCACTGATCGAGCAGGTCTTCGCAAAGGGTTTGGGTGACGTGGGGCCCGACGGCATCGGCCTTGCCGCGATGGATGATGGCGCTGCGATCCGGATCGGCGACCAGTACCTCGTCATCGCGACGGACTCGCACGTGGTCCAGCCGATCGAGTTTCCCGGCGGTGACATCGGCCGCCTGGCAGTTTGCGGAACCGTCAATGATCTCGCTATGATGGGTGCTACGGAGCCGCTTGCGTTGACCTGCGCGGCGATCATCGAGGACGGCTTCCCGCGCGATACGCTCAAACGGATTTGGGAATCGATTCGATCCGCCTGCGAGGAGGCCGGGACGACGATCGTAACCGGCGATACCAAGGTCATGGGTCATGGCGAGCTCGACGGGCTGGTGCTGAACACGACCGGCGTCGCGCTCACCAAGCGATTGGTTTCGGATGCTGGCCTTCGCCCTGGGGACAAGATTCTAGTGACGGGAACGATGGGAGACCATGGGCTCGCGATCATGGCGACACGCAACGAGCTTGCCTTGGAGACGAGTCTCGAATCGGACGTTGCGCCCGTCAACACGCTGGTGCGGCATGCGCTCGACGTCGGCGGCAACGGCGTCGTGGCGCTCAAGGACCCAACGCGCGGCGGCCTCTCGAGCGCACTTCACGAGATGGCCGAGAAGAGCGGGGTCGGAATCATCATCGACGAGACTTCGGTCCCGCTTCGCGACGACGTGCGCTCCGTGGGTGAGTTGCTCGGCATCGATCCATTGGTGTCGGCCAACGAGGGAAAAGCTGTCTTTGGGCTCCGGCCCGAGCAGGCGGAGGCGGTTCTCGACGCGATTCGGTCCCATCCTTTGGGACGAAACGCTGCAATCATAGGTGAATGCGTCGCCGAAAGGCCCGGTTTCGTGATCCTCGACACCGGCTTTGGAAGCCGATTGCTGGCGGAGGCCGAAGGGGAGCTCCTTCCGAGGATCTGCTGAGCGATGAGAGCGATGAAGCACATCAGAGTCGAGCGAAGCGGCGCCGTGGGCATTCTCACGATCGACCGCCGCGAGCGACTCAACTCGCTCGACGTAGAGACCGCGCAGGACTTCCGTCGCGCGGGTCTGCAACTCGCGCGTGATCGCGACGTGCGGGCGGTACTCGTTCGAGCGGAGGGCGGCGTCTTCTGCAGCGGGGCAGACTTGAAGTACATCCGCGACGGCGGCGACGACGCAGACCTCGGCTACCTGCAGCCGGGAACGCGGCAACCAAATGAAGGCTACGGGGAGATCTTCAAGCAGATCCTCGAATACATTCACAGCACGATCTCCGAGATCCGGCGCGCACCGAAACCGTTCATCGCAGTCGTCGATGGGCCTGCGGCGGCTGGCGGCTTTGGCATTGCGATGAGCTGCGATCTCGTCTTGGCATCCGATCGCGCCTGGTTTGAATGGGCTTATTTCAAAACGGGCCTCACCGGGGCGGAGAGCTCGACCTTCTTTCTGCCACGGCTTCTGGGTCTTCGAAAAGCGCTCGAGCTGGTGCTCCTGAACCCCCGCCTGAGCGCAGTTGAGGCGCTCGATTGGGGGCTTATCAACCGCGTTTTTCCCCATGAGTCACTGGATTCCGAGGCGCTTCGAATCGCGACCCAGCTAGCCGACGCCCCGACTGCGGCGGTGGGCGTCGCAAAGAATCTTCTCAACCAGGCCGCTGGAATGGACCGGCTCGACGTTCACTTGGACGCCGAGCTCACCGAGCTGGCTCGCATCGCAGATGGCGCCAACTTTGCCGAGGGCATTTCTGCCTTCTTCGAAAAACGCGCACCAGAATTCGAAAGCGAGTAGGGCGTGCACGAGTACAGCATCGTCGCCTCTTTGATCGACCGCGTGCAGCAGGAAGCAGAAGCTCGTGGAAGCTCGCGTGTGCACCGCTTGCACGTCAAGATTGGGGAGCTCGCCGGAGTCGAGCTCGATTTGTTGAAAACCGCGTTCGACACGTTTCGCGAGCGAACGATCTGTGACGGCGCCGAGCTTTTGATCCATGCTGTCTCAGCGACCTGGGCTTGCCCGAGCTGTAAGCGCACGGTCGAGCGCGGCGCGATCTTGAGGTGTGACACCTGCGGGCGCCCCGCCCGCATGGTTCAGGGTGACGAGATCATCCTGGAACGAATCGAAATGGAGGCCCCTGATGTGTGAAACCTGCGGCTGTGGTGATCCGGAAATCGTCCCCGTCGAGGTGCAGGAGCGAATCCTCGCGGACAACGATACCCAGGCTGCCCATAACCGAAGTCATTTCGAAGGCTTAGGGTTGTTGGCGATCAATCTCATGGGCTCGCCCGGAGCAGGCAAGACAGCCTTGCTCGAGGCCACGGCCAAGGCCGCGGGGAAGGACCTGAAACTCGGCGCGGTGAGCGGAGACCTCGCGACCGAACGAGACGCCGATCGATTGAATGCATCGGGAATCGTGTCGGCCACGATCACCACTGGTTCTGCCTGTCACCTCGATGCGCGACTCGTCCATCACGCGCTGCATCACTTCCCCTCGAGCGATCGCGACATCTTCTTCATCGAGAATGTCGGCAACCTGGTCTGTCCCGCCATCTACGATCTCGGGCAAGCCGCGAACGTCGTGGCACTTTCAGTGACCGAGGGCGAAGATAAGCCGCTCAAGTACCCGGTGATGTTTCAACGAGCCGACTTGGTTCTGCTCACGAAGATCGACTTGATTCCGCATCTCGACTTCGACGTCTCGGCGGTCGAAGACGCGCTCGCGCGCGTGATGCCCAACGCGGCGATGCTCAAGGTTTCCGCAAAGACAGGAGAAGGGATCGACGCCTGGTTGACCTGGTTGGCGGAGCACCGGCCGTCGCCGGTCGAGGGCCGAACAATGCAAAAGCACGAGCATTCCCATGAGCACCACTAGCCTCTTCGCTTCCCTCGCGATCGGAGCTATCAGCCTGGGATCATTACACTCTTTGGCCCCAGACCATTGGCTTCCGATCGCGGCGGTCGCGCGCGCGCGCAACTGGCCGAGGGCGCGAGCCATGCGCGTGGCATTCATCTGTGGCTTCGGTCACGTAACTGTGTCCGTGTTGCTCGGACTGCTCGCACTCATGTTTGGTGCGCAGATGTTTCAGTCCCTCGGCGAGCGCATGGTCTCGGTGGCGGGTCTTCTCTTGATCGGCTTCGGTGTGGCGTATGCGATATGGGGATTGCGCGGCGCCTTTGCACATCGACTTCACGGTCATCACCATCATCACTACGATCACGTACACGATGCCTCGGGCGCATCGACTTGGTCACTCTTTTTGATCTACTGCGCAGACCCCTGTGTCGCCGTGATCCCAATCATGTTTGCAGCGGCCCCACTCACTACGGCGGAGACCGTTACCATCGTGGTCGCATACGAGATCGCGACAGTGGGCGCCATGGTGGTTCTCGTCGGTCTGGCGCATTCAGGCGCACAGCTCTTCAAGGGCAAGTGGATCGAGCGCTATGGGGACATCACCGCGGGCGCCCTGATCGTTGCGACCGGTGTCATGGTGGCGATTCTGGATTGGTGAGCGGCTCGGGGGGACATTTCCGCTTGTGGCTCTAGAGAAGGGTTTATGTACATGAATTTGAAAGACAAATGGCTACCTGTTTTCGCGATGACTCTTTTCACCGGGGGCTTATCGGGCTGCACCCAGGTCGACGCCGGCAACCTCGGAGTGGTCACCAAGTGGGGCGAGATCCAGGACATCGCACTCCAGGAGGGGATCCACTTCCGGACGCCCCTGAAGACACAGATCATCAACATCTCGACGCGCGTGCACAAGATGGAGGCGAGCGCATCCGCGTCTTCGAAAGACCTTCAAGTCGTGTCGACGAAGATCGCTTTGAACTACCGAATCGATGCAGCGCAAGTCGTCGAGGTCTTTCGAAATGTCGGGACTCGGGTGACGGTAGAAAGCACCATCATCGATCCCGCTCTCCAAGAGTCTCTCAAGAAAGCGACGGCGCAGTACACCGCGGAGGAGCTGATCACGAAGCGTCAAGAGGTGAAAGAAACACTCACCGAGAGCATTCGCGCGACTCTGGCGAAGAACGACCTTCTCGTGACGGAGCTCTCGATCACCGACTTCCAATTCGACCCTCAGTACCAGCAAGCGGTCGAAGCGAAGCAGGTGGCAGAGCAGCGGGCTTTGACTGCGAGGAACGATCTCGCACGCATCAAGGTCGAAGCGGAGCAAGAAGAAGCCAAGGCGCGGGGTGTCGCCAACGCGATGCTCGCGCGAGCCGAGGCAGAAGCCAAGGCCCAGGAGCTCCTCAAGAAGACAGTTAGCCCTGAAATCGTGCACTTGCGTGCTGTTGAGAAGTGGGATGGGAAGCAGCCGATGGTCGTCGGAGGCAGTGGAATGATCCTCGATTTCGGGGCCATCAGCAAGGCTGCCGAACGCTGATCAGCGCCCGGCCCGTTGCCGCCAACGAAGGCGTGACGAGCCCGGCTGGTCAGCCCGACGAGCTCGACCAGCACGGGGCCGGGTCTATCAGAAGCCGGCGATGAAGTGCCCATAGGCCCAGGTCGCAGGCGCGGTGAAGGCGAGTGCATCGACTCGATCGAGAATGCCGCCATGCCCGGGGAGGATCCCGCCACTATCCTTCACGCCGCTGCTTCGCTTGAGCACGGACACCAAGAGGTCGCCCGCTTGTCCGGCCGCGCCCGCAAGAATGCCGAGCGCGATCGCGTCCATCGGACTGAGGCCGGGCAGGAAGAAGCTCATGGCTAGGGCGCCGAGTACCGAGGCCGCGAGCCCGCCCGCGGAGCCTTCCAAAGTTTTCTTCGGCGAGATGCGAGGTGCCAGCTTCGTTTTGCCGAACTTCCGTCCGACGAAGTACGCCGCGGTGTCGCTGCCCCAGGCGAGCGCCATCGTCAAGAACACCCATGCCCCGGTGGGGTTGAAATCGCGGACTAGCGCAAGCGACGCCATGCATCCCCCGACGTACACGGGGGTCCCCAAGAGCCAGCCAACGCGGACGCTTGCGTCGTGAAGTGGGTCGTCCTGCAAGAGGCTCCAGGTCATTGCACCGAGAACGATCAGCAGCAGCGCTCCGTACATCGCGGGCATCGTGTCGACGGCGATGATCGAGTACGCAAACACGACTGAGGTGAGTGAGCCCCAGATGCTGAGCCCGCGTGAAGAAGGAACCTTCATCGACATCAGCTCGTATGCGCCGATCGCGATCGCCAACAGGATGAACGCCTGCCAGAGCCAGCGCGGACCCGCGAACATCATCCACATGATGATTGGAATCAGCGGGACGACAGTGGCAACGCGAAGCGCCGTTCCCGAGAGCCGCTTCTTCTGAGGAGGTTGCTCGATCGCTTCGTTCATACCGCACGCTCCAACTCTTTGCCTGCTTTGGAGCAGGCGGTAGCGGATTCCGCCTCCGGAACCAGACCAAATCGGCGTTCTCTCGCCTGGTAGTCATGGATCGCTAGATAGAGCGAATTCGCGTCGAAATCCGGCCAAAGCTCATCGCTGAAGTAAAGCTCGGCATAGGCGGACCCCCAGAGGAGGAAGTTGCTGATCCTCTTCTCACCACCGGTCCGAATCAGTAGATCCACAGGGCCGACTTCCATGGATGGCAGCAACTCGTCGATTAATGATTCATCGATCTCGTTGGGTTTGATTTCACCTGCACTGGCTCTTCTCGCCAACTCGCGCGTTGCGTCGACGAGCTCCTCGCGTCCGCCGTACGACAGCGCCAGCGTCATTGTCATTCCGTGATTTGATTGCGTCTCGGATGTGAGCGCGCTCAACCGCGACTGTGCATGTTTGGGAAGCTTGTGAAGTCGGCCGATCGCAGACAAACGAATCTCGTTGTCGACGAGCTCGTTGCGTTCCGATACGAGGCACTCGCAAAGCAGATCGACGAGCGCGTTGATCTCCCCCTCTGGACGATCCCAGTTCTGCTCGCTGAACGCGTACAAGGTGAGCGCCGGAATACCGAGGCGACGAGCGGCGCGCATCGTTGCGCGAACGGCATCGGCACCGCGCTCGTGTCCGGCTGTGCGTGCCTGACCCCGAGCCTGAGCCCATCGCCCATTGCCATCCATAATGATCGCGACATGCTTAGGCAGGCGGCTAACATCGACCAAGGCCATGGCGAGCGAGTATCATGCAGGTCCAAAGGCAGCAAGAACGGCTATCTCAGAGCATGAAGGGACAAGCTTGTCACAAAATATATTCATAAGAGACAAAATTGTCGCACTTGGCCTCGACGCAGTCGCTCAAGCAGCTCCGCGCGATGAAATCGCCGTTGAAAGCGTATCCGGGGTGGTTAGGTTGAGTGGTCATGGCTGACACCGATTTCTACGCTGTCTTGGGGGTTTCCCGGAGCTCGAGCCCTGAGGAGATCAAGAAGGCCTACCGGCAACTCGCCAAAAAGCTGCATCCTGATCGGAACCCTGACAACAAGGCG
>DASRZF010000021.1:0-20623 GCA_035686645.1 Polyangiales bacterium | reverse complement strand
AGCTCTGCTCTGCAACGAACCCCACGGTCGGAACACCATTGCCGCTGGCGCTCGAGGAGCTGCCCCTCTTGTCGCAGCCGGAGCTCGATGCAGTCACGCCAGCTATCGCCGTTGCCAGCCCAAGCCGGCGGAGGCTCCGATGGACCGCTGCGGCCCCCCCCGCCGTACGTCGAGACCAGAATGACCTCACCATCCGACGACCCCGCGATGAACGCGGCGAACCCCACGAGCTTGTAGCTCGCAGAGGTCAGGTCCGTGACGGCGAGAATGGTGGGTGACACGGGATTCATCGAAGCTTGAAAACCAACAGAGCAAATCACGTGCCAGTCAAGAAAGCCCGGCGAAATGCCTCTTCGTCCCTCGACCCGCAGCAAGGCTTGCGGGAGAATCTAGCGATACGCATTTTCTGCGCCGAAGCCCGGATTGGGAAGGCGCGATGGGCTGCTCGGAACGGCTAGGATTCGGCATGGGTGATTCCAGACGGCATCGCGGGCCGCATCCCGCCGATGAGGAAATATTCGGCGAGGATGCGCTTCCCCGCTTGCGAGACGCGGTTCAGGACTTGAGCTGGCTCCGCAGTCGCGGCTATGCAGAGGCATCGGCTCTCAAGCTCGTGGGAGACCGATATCAGCTTCGGAGGCGGCAGCGCGTTGCCGTTGGGCGCTGCGCTTGCTCAGATGCCGCGAAAGCTCGTCGAGCATCGAAGCTCTGCGAGCCCGGTGCGGTGATGGGTCAGCGCCTGCTGATCGACGGTCTCAACGTGATCACCACGATCGAGGTTGCGCTCGCCGGCGGGGTTCTCCTGCTCGGACGGGACGGGTGCATGCGCGACATGGCGAGCTTCCACGGAAGCTATCGGATCGTGCATGAAAGCGAGCGTGCCGTGGCGATCTTGGTCGACGTCGTGGAAGCGATGAAGCCCTCGGAAGCCAGGGTCTACATCGACCGGCCAGTTTCGAACTCCGGCCGCCTCGCGGAGCTCGTTCGAAGGACCGCTGCGGCGCGAGGCTCCTGCCTCGAAGCGACGACAGCCGACCGCGTGGACGAGCGCCTGCAAGCTTCCACTGCGGTGGTCGCCAGCGCTGACAGCGCGATACTCGAGCGTTGCGGCCCCTGGCTGAACCTGGCCCGCATCGCAGTCGAACCGCTGAAACCCGAGCTCGACTTGTTCTGGCTTCTGGATCTATCGTGAAGGCAGCGAACGGCCGAGGAACTCGAGCGTGGCGCGAATGACGAAGCTCCGGTGTGGCTCGATGACGACTTCCATGTGCTCACAGTCGAGCTCGACGATGCTGGCCGACTCGCAGCGCCGAGCTCTGCGCATGGTGGGACCGGGCGGATTGATCTTGTCGATTCCCGAGGGAAGCACCAGGATCGGGCGACTGAACTGTCGCAAACGAAGGCCAGGCCAATAGGTCCAGAAAAGCAGGCCGATTCGCGCCGCGATATCGAAGTTGAAGTCGCTCGGCACGATGGCCCTGTACCCGGGATACGCGTCGGGCGAGGTGAGTAGCGCGAGCTCGCCTGGGTTTCCAGCGATTCGAATCGTGACCGGGGGACGGCCGAAGCCGGCTCCTACGAAATCCCGGAGCGCTCGTCCCACGATCCGCAGGAAGTTGAGTGGACTCCACCGACGAGCCGCAGCCAGAGTACTGCTGAGGCCATCGAACATGGGCGCCACTGCAACGACCGCCGCCACCGCGTCGTCGTCGGCTGCAACACTGAGCGCGTGTCCGGCGCCTAGCGAAAAGCCCCAAGTCGCAATTCGGCTCGAATTCACCTCGCGCTGCGCTCGCGCGAAATCGATGGCGGCATTCCAGTCCTCTTGCTGCCTGCGGAACGAAACGAGCTGTCGCGGTTGCCCTCCACTATCTCCGAAGCCCCGGTAGTCGAACAGAAGAACGGCATAGCCCGCACCCACGAATGCGACAGCAAGCTCACGAAGGCTGCAACGCCGGGTCAGGCCGAACCCGTGTGCCATGACGATACAAGGCAACGAAGCGTCCGCCAGCTCGGGTAGCATGAACCAGCCCTTGCAGGCATCGTCGCCGCTCTCGAACGCCACGTCGGTTTCTCGAATGCTCAAGCGCTAAGACTCCGCGATCTTCATCGCCTCATCAAGTCCACCCCGCTTGGCGATGAGCATGCGAAGCTGAACGAGCTTGGGAGCCTGATTGAATGTCACGGCACCGACCAGTCGCCCAGCGCGACCGTAGAGGGCGACCAGCTTCTCGCCGTCTGCAGCACCCTCCACGACGATGAGATCGTCGCTCGGCTTGGGCCGCCCGACTCCTTGTATCTTGATGTCGAATTGATCCGACCAGAATATCGGCACTGACTCGAACGGCCTTGCCTCACCCGGCGCCGCCAGCAAGGTGGACACCGCGTGGCGCGCCTGCTCCACCGCGTTGGTCCAGTGCTCGACGCGCATGCGCTCGTCGAACAATGGGTTGTGCCAACTGGCGACGTCACCGGCGGCGACGATCCCGGGGACGCTGGTGGCGAGCGTCGCATCGCATCGGACTCCGTCGTCGAGCTCGAGGCCAGAACCCTCGAGCCAGGACACCGATGGACTGACTCCGATTCCAACGACCACGAGATCGCAAGGGACCTCGCCGCCGTCATCCAGGTGCAGGCTGGTGACTCGGTCGGAGCCGCCGAAGCCGTCGACGCGCCGGCCGGAGAGAACCCGCACGCCGTGACGCTCGTGTATGGACTGGAGCCTGCCTCCGAGACGCGTGCCCAGGCTCTCCGCGAGGGGAGTCTCCAAGGCTTCGATCAGGGTCACCTCGAGCCCGAGCTGCCGGGCCGAGGCGGCCACTTCCGCGCCGATGAAGCCTGCACCAACGACCGCAACGCGAGGCTGGCTCGCGAGAGCATCGCGAATTGCAAGAGCGTCTTCCAAGGTTCGAAGCGCGAAGATGCCATCGAGCTTCGGTTGCCGGGGAAGCTTGCGAACCTCGGCGCCCGTCGCGATGACCAGCCCATCGAAGCCGACCGTGTGCCCGCCCTCGAGGCAGACCTCACGCGCTGCGGTGTCGAGCGAAAGCGCACGCTGGCCGAGAATTAGCTCCGCGTTCAGTTCGTCGTAGTTCTTCCTGCGGAGCGCGAGCCGTTCCTGGTCCCATTCACCTCGAAGCAACTGCTTGGAAAGCGGCGGTCGGTCGTACGGAAGATGGGGCTCATCGCCGATCAGGACGAGCTCGCCGGCGAAGTTTGCGCGCCGAACGAACTCGACCGCGCGAAGGCCGGCGAGAGACGCCCCAACGACGGCAATCCGCGAGATCGCGCTCATCGATCGAAGCGGTCGTTCTTCTGGTTGCTCATCGCGATCGCTTGCGTGATGAGTGTCTTGAGATCCTTCGCGGCGCCGCGAACGACCTGGAGCAGGCCAGACACCAACTCGGCATGGTCACGAGGAACGCCCTCGAGATACGAAGGGGGTCGCTCCGTCACTGGTTTTGGGCTTGGCGCTGAGCTCGCCAGGGGCACTGGGGCGCCCCTCGGTGCTGACACTGCCGCCGTCGCTGAGACCTGGGCAGCCTTCTTCGCCACGGGTCCTCCCGGAATCGTCGGACGGTTCGGCCTCGAAGGCGCCTTGCTCCCCGTCTTTGGAGGCCCACTGCTCCTCGACGGACGTTTCTTCGCCGTCGCTTTTCTGGGAGCCTTGCTCGTGCGCTTCTTTGGTGCCTTTTTGGGCGCCTTCCTAGGTGCCTTCTTTGCGGTCCGAGTCGTTTTTTCGGGCGTTTTCTTCGTCGCCATTGCGCCTCCGGGTTCAGGCACCTTATCGGAAACCTCGCGGAGAGCAAGTGCGTCCCGACTCGCTAGCGTTCGACCACGTAGACGAACTCGAGCTGCTCCGGATGCGCGGGCGGCTTCTGCGCTTCCGGAATCAAACCGACTTCTTGGTAACCGACTGCCTCGAGCACACCGACCATGAGTGTGTCCCGTGTGGGCACCCGCGCGAACACGTACTGAAGCGGGGTTCGGCTCGCATGCCGAATCGCATGGGTCGCCAGTGTGCGTCCCAGACTAGCGCTTTGCTGTCCAAGGCAGGTGGTGGCCTCGGCCGTCAACCTTCGGTTCCCTGGATCGGCGCTGGCAGCCGTGAGCATCTCCCAGCCAATCATCGTTCCATGGCCGTTCTCGGCGACCCAGAACTGAAATATATCGTCTTGCGAACGCAGCGCGCGGTCGAAGAACTGGTGGAGCAGGATCTCGCTCGGAAGCCGACCGTCCCAGTACTCCGCGTGCGTCTCGCAGATCCGAACCACCGCGCTCAGGTCTGAGAGATCTCCCTGGCGAATGAGAAGCCGGCTAGCCGGCGGAACCGTCGAGGTACGAAGCACCGGATTAACTGGTATATCCCGCCACGCTCGAGATCCGCAATCCCTCGTTTGGAGGCCGCGATTAAGTTGCGATTCTGCGGCTTATTGAACCGAGGGGCAGCTGATCGGATTCGAGCGAGACGCGTTGTTCTCTTCGTCGCACTCGTTGTACTGCTGCCCATCCATCCCGTCGTCGTCCGCGCTTGCGGTAACCACGATCGCCGTAACCTCGGGCCCAGTGGGAATCTCGAACAGGAACTCGAGTTGCTCGGATTGCCCGGGAAGCAACCAGTCGCGAGTAGCCACGGTGCCGAGATCGAAGACCCTGTCGTCGTTGGTCGTGACCCAAACGTGGGTGAGGATCCCCGGAGGCACGCTCAAAGAGCCATCGTTGCCCAGCACCAACGCCAACTCGAACTCCGTGTCGCTGCAATCAATCCTGAAGATCTCTCGCACCACGAAATCCGGCGCATCGAACAGTCCGCCCGGCTGGACGTTCTGCCGGAAGTTGTTCAGTCGAGAACGCGTCCAGTTGGTCTCGGGGACTCGAGGAATCTGTCCGTCCTCGGTCACGTTCGTAACGCTGTACGCATGCTGATTCCAAATTCGCCGCGTGCGCACCCAGTTGTTGTCGGCGTCTTCCCAAATCTCGATTCCCCCCCGGCTTGGATCCGTATTCGGCTCTGGGATCACGATCTCCGATTTCCCGTCATTGTCGACGTCGACGACGATCGGCATCTCAACGCGTGTGTTGCTGCTATGGGTCGTGTCCTCATAGAGAATCGCACCGTCCGAACCTCGAAAGATCCTGAACGTCGTTTCGTCCGCGTAGACCACCTCGGCAGAACCGTCACCTTCGAAGTCGAAGACGCTCGATCCGGTTGCGCGGCTGGAGCAGTCATCGTTCTCCACCATCCAGCGGACCCACTCGCGGTCGCAATCCGGAGGCAGAGGGTTTCCCGTGCACTGAAAGTCGAACACCACATAGGCGGTCGAGCTCGCCGTGCCTACTTCCGCGAATCCGTCGCCATCGAAGTCGGCAACCGTCGGTGGCCCGCTCTCGTTCGCGCCGGCGGTACGAACACTGACTTGAGAGCTTTCGCTCATGACCGGGTCGCCGGCCGCATCATAGGCCAGAAGCTGCAAGGCTCCGCCGCAGAGAATTCGCTCGGGAGGCAAGAGGTCGCCGTCGGCGTTGAAGAGAGGCTCCGTGGGCACGTACGAAGACGGCGAATACGTTGGCGCGGCCACGTCGCCGGGAGCACCCGGGATTCGAATGGGAAGCGGAATGCCGGGTACGGGCGAACCATCGTGATTGAGAATGAAGAGCTCACCGAGTCGAATGATCACGACCTCAGCCTCTTCGTCATCGTCGAAATTGCCGACCGCATTGTAGCCATCGCAGTCGAGCGAACCCCCGCAACTCGAGTTCGTCGTGGTGTATTCGTACGTCCAGCGCTCGCTGCCGTCGTAGTTGTAGACGGTGTTCCCGGCGATGACCTCTTGGAGACCGTCGCGGTCGAGGTCCGCCACCGTCGAGACCGGGCCGAGGAACGCGTTGTTGCCAATGCCGAGATTCGCTCCGGGCACCGTCGCCTCGAGCTCTCGTCCGTCCCAGGCTAGAGCATTCGCCGGCAAGTCGGGGTCGTTCGGCCCCTTGCCGGTGAGACCATCGAGGACGACGTTGCCGATGATGATTTCGGGTCTCCCGTCGGCATTCAAGTCGGCAATCGACGGCTGCGCGCCGCCGCGCGTGTGTTGGTTGCTCGGAAGATCATCGTTCTGCCACATGACCTCCCAAGCGGATCCGTCACTCGCGGTGCGTCTCCAGGCGATGGTTCCTCCGTTCTTGAACGTCGCGACGATTTCCGGAACCCGTTCTTCGCTCAGATCGTCTGGGTGGAGATTGCCAAGCGCGATTCCCGTGGAATTGCCTATCCAATCATCGGAAGAAAGGCCCTTGAGCGTAGCGTGCGTGGTCATGGTTCCGTCGACGTTGCAAGCGCCCGAAACGACGCGCACGACACCCCTTCTCGTACAACAGCCATCCTGCGCGTAGTCGAAGCTCACGAAAACCACGTCGGGAATGTCACGCAGGTCGGTCACGCCGTCGCCGTTGTCGTCCGTCAGATTCGCAACGGAGGGCGTCATCACGACCTCGCTCATTCGAGCGATCTCGAGCTCCTGGCTGCTCGCGCCCATCGGCGCCGCAGGCGGAGTCCACCTGCATGCGATATCGGGCGCAAAGTTGCCGACCGGCGGGCGGAACTCGCAGACCTCGACCGCGTCCCGTGGAATGCACACGCCCAGGCTAGGTTCACAGAGCTCGTCGAGCTCGCAGTCTTCGCCAAAGGAACAAGGGTTCCGGAGCGGGACGCAAGCGCCTCCGATACAGGCTTCGTCGATCGCACAGCAGAGCTCGTCGTCCGCACCGCACAAGCGCGCCGGGTCCTCGCATCGAGCCACACAGGCTTCCCCGAGGCAGACCTGACCCTCGTCACAGCAGAGGCCTTTGCAGTCGACGGCTTGGCCGCAATCGGTGACGCAGCTCCCAGCCTGACATGCAGTCCCCGCGCCACAGCACTGAGCGGTCCCGCCAAACACACAGGCCGCGACCTCACCACAGATCGAGACGCAGAGCCCGTCTGAGGCGCACTCCTCACCGAACGGACAGTCACAGGAAAAGTCGATTCCGCCCGCTCCGAGACGAGGCGGCCCGGGAGGAGACGCATTTCCGCAACCGACCACGACGAACAAGAGCAGCGTCGCCCAGGACCATCCACGCATGATTTGAAATATAAGTGTAATATTTCACCTATGCCACCAAGTCGAGGCTGCTTGCGTTTGCCAGACGAGTCAGTAGAACGTGTTTCATTCGGGGTCCCTGGGACCTCCCTGCACGAGGAGCGAACGGATGGCCATCGTCGAACCACTTTCCCCGACCTCTGAGGGACGCCGCCGGCTCGGAATTCGGAGCCCGGCCACTCGCGAGTCAGTGGGCGAGATCGTCGTCAGCAGCCCCGATGACGTGGCTCTGGCGATTGCCAAGGCGCGGGACGCTCAGGAGGCCTGGGCGCGTGTCCCGATCGCAGAGCGTGCCCGAATCGTTCGGGGCGCAATCGACGTCCTGGTCGAGAAGCGCGCGGAGGTGGCGAAGACGATCATCGACGAGACCGGCAAGACCAAGCTCGAGTCGCTGATCATGGAAGTTCTCCCAGGCTGCGATTACATCAACTTCTGGTGTGGCCGCGCGCTCAAGGAGCTCTCGGACGAGAAGCGAAAGCTTCATGGTTACCTGCGCCCATATAAGAAGCTGCTGATGCACTACCGGCCGCTCGGCGTCGTTGGGATCATCACCCCTTGGAACGGTCCGTTCTCGCTCGCCATCAATCCCAGCGTGCAAGCCATCCTCGCTGGCAACGCAGTCATCCTGAAGCCGTCCGAGGTCGCGCCCTACTCCGGAGACTGGGCGGTGAAGTTGCTGAGAGAAGCGGGGGTCCCGGAAGGCGTCGTGCAAACGGTGCATGGCGACGGCGAAACCGGGGCGGCTCTGGTGAACGGTGGTGTGCAGAAGATCTCGTTCACAGGAAGTGTTCAAACCGGCAAGAAGATCGCGGCTGCTTGTGCCGCGCAGTTGATCCCCTGCACGCTGGAGCTCGGCGGCAAGGACGCCATGATCGTCTGTGAAGACGCCGACATCGAGCGCGCAGCAGGTGGTGCTGTCTTCAACTCGATGCTCAATTCAGGCCATGTTTGCATGGGTGTGGAGCGGGTCTATGTGGTCGAAAGCGTCGCCGACGAGTTCGAAGAGCGCGTGGAAAAGATCGTAAGAGAGCTCCGATACGGCACCGGAGACGACGTGGACGTAGGATCTGTGTTCTGGGACCGGCAGCTTCCGATCATCGAGCGCCACATAGCGGACGCCAAAGCCAAGGGCGCTGAGATTGTGGTCGGTGGCGAAGCCGACACGACGCGCGGGATCTTCTTCAAGCCTACGTTCGTGCGCAAGCTCGACCACAGCATGGACTTGATGCGGGAGGAAACGTTCGGACCTATCGTCTCGGTGATGCGCGTGGCCGATGAGGAAGAGGCGATTCGTCTCGCCAACGACTCACAGTACGGATTGAGCGGAAGTGTTTGGACCAGGAACGTCCAGAAGGGAATCGAGATCGCAAAGCGCCTCGAGACAGGCTCTGTCGTAATCAACGACGCATCGATGGCATACGGCGCGCCAGAGGCACCTTTCGGTGGGATGAAAGACAGCGGGGTCGGCCAGGTGAACGGTCTCGGGGGCCTTCGCGGGTACACCCACCCGCAGCCCATCCTGATCGATCGCTGGGCAGCGAAGAAGGAGCGCGTCTGGTATCCGCATACCCCCAAATCCGTCGAAGAAATCGACGGAATGATTCGGTTCATCTACGGAAGCGCCCTCAAGAAGCTCGGCTTCTTTTCGTAGCTCAGCGCATCGCTTATACTGAATCGCTATGGCCCGTGCCCGTGAATCGCTCATGCCGTTCGTGCGGAACGGCGTGGACAAAGCAGCGAACCGTCTTTCGCGGCTGGGCTACGGAGTGCTCCCCTGGCTGATCCAAAGCTGGCGCCAGGTACACGTCGAGCACAACGTTCCGTATCGGAATACCGGCAGACGCTCTCACCTCTTGGACATCTACCGTCGGAAGGACGCGCTCGGGCTTCTCCCCACGATTGTCTACGTTCACGGAGGGGCCTTTTCGATGATGTCGAAGGACACGCATCGAATCATGGCCTACGTCCTCGCGGCACAGGGCTACCAGGTGTTCAACATCAACTACCGGCTCGGCCCCGTGCACACCTATCCGAAGCCCCTGAAGGACGCGATGGCTGCCCTCGAGTGGGTGCTCGACAATGGGGCCAAGTATGGTGCCGACACGAAGCGCCTCTCGATCATCGGCGAGTCGGCGGGTGCAAACCTCACATCTGCGCTCGCGTACTGCGCCACGCATCCTCGACCGGAGCCTTTTGCAAAGCGGATCTTCGATCGCAACATGAAGATCTCCTGCGTCGCGCCTCTCTACGGTCTACTCGATATGCACGACGTGAGACGCTTTTGGCTCGACCCCGACAAGAACCGCCGCATGCCCGGCTGGATCAAAGGCGAGATCAAGGGCACCGCGTATTCGTATCTGGGAAGCCGAGTCAAACGAGCGCTTCAGTTTCCGCTCGCGAGCCCCTTGCGTCTATTCGAGCAGCCAGCCTGTCCTGGAAGCCGGCCTCTTCCGCCGTTCTTCACCACGGTAGGCACGGCCGACCCCCTCTTGGCGGACACGATTCGACTGAGCGACGCGCTCGACCGGCGAAATACCGAATGCGAGCTACACGTCTTTCGCGGCGAGATCCACGCCTTCAATGTCTTGCTCTGGCGCGCGGCTGCACGAGAGCAGTGGGGTGCTCTTTTCGATTTCCTCGAGACGCACATGCACGGCACCGTCGAGGAAGCGCCCAAATGGGCGCCGCACTACGTCTCGCTTGCGGAAACGCTTGCCGAGTAATCGCGCGTCTCGACGACCTCCGCGTAAGAAAGCGGCTCGATGGCTCTGCCGTGCCGGCGGGCCCAGGTCCGCGTGAACACCGCACCCATGAGGAAGATCTGCGTGGTGTAGTAGATCCAAAGGAGAAGCACGATCACCGAACCGGCCGCCCCATAGATGGACGCGGGGCTGGCATATCCGAGGTAGATCCCGATGAGAAAGGACCCGGCGAGCACGAACAGGCAGGTGACCGCCGCTCCGACCCAGACGTCCCGCCAGGAGATGATCGCGTCGGGAAGCCAGCGGTAGACGAGGGCGATCAACGGCGCCAGGACCGCGAATGCGCTGCCAAACTCGACGAGAGTGACCGTGCCTCCGCCGTCTCCGAAGACACGCGCGGCCGCGGCAGCAGCGGAGTGCAGCAACACGAGGACCAGCAGTGAGCTCCCGAAGATCAAGACCATTGCGAAAGCCAGGAGCCTCCGCTGGGCGAAGTGAAACATCTCGGAGCGGCTGGAGTGAACCAGAAGCTTCGGACGAATGCCCCACATGTGATTGAGCGCGCGCCGTAGCATCGAGAACAAGCGCGTCGAGATGTACAGCATGAAAAGGAGTCCGAGGACGGGAGCTGCCCAGCTCGTGGTCTTGTCGCCGAGCTGCACGATCGCCTCGACGAGGAAGGTCGCCAAGTCAGAGCCGATGAAGGACCCGACCTGACCGACGAGCTCCGCTCGAGCTTCCGCCTCCGGCATGACCAGCGATGCGATGAGCAGTGCGACCACGCCGAGCGGCGCAATGGCCAGCGACGCATAGAAGGCGATTGCTCCGGAGAGCAACCGCCCATCATGCGACGCGAAGTAGCGCCAAGCCTCGATCAGCAGCGAGACCATACGCGATCAGTAGCGATAGTAGCTCGGCTTGAAGGGACCCTGAGCTGGAACGCCGAGGTATTCGGCCTGGGTAGCCGTGAGCTTGGTGAGATGCACGCCCAGCTGACCAAGGTGCAGGTGTGCAACCTTTTCGTCGAGCTCCTTGGAAAGCACGTAGACCTGACCTGGTTGGTAACGATCGCGCTCGGTCCAGAGCGAAAGCTGCGCAATCACCTGGTTGCTGAAGGAGTTGCTCATGACGAAGCTCGGGTGGCCCGTGGCGCAGCCGAGGTTCACCAGGCGGCCACGTGCGAGCACGATGATCCGCTTGCCATCGGGAAAGATGAAGTGGTCGACCTGCGGCTTGATCTCTTCTTCGGTGACCCCATTCGAAGCGTCCGTCAGCCAGGACATCTGAATCTCCGAATCGAAGTGTCCGATGTTGCAGAGGATGGCCTCATTCTTCATCTGCTTCATGTGCTCGCCGGTGACCACGTCGCAACAGCCGGTGGCTGTCACGAAGATGTCGGCGATTGGAGCCGCCTCGTCCATCGTGACGACTTGAAAACCTTCCATCGCCGCCTGAAGCGCGCAGATTGGATCGATCTCGGTGACGAGAACACGAGCGCCGGCACGCGCTACCGCCTGCACACAACCCTTGCCGACGTCGCCGTAGCCAGCGACGACGACGACCTTGCCAGCGATCATCACGTCCGTGGCGCGCTTGATGCCATCGACCAGGGACTCGCGGCAGCCATATAGGTTGTCGAACTTCGACTTGGTGACGGAGTCGTTCACATTGATCGCGGGACACTTGAGCGACTTGTCGCGCTCCATGTCGTAGAGCCGGTGAACGCCGGTGGTGGTCTCCTCGGAGAGACCGATGATTGCGTCCGGTCCCTCGAAGAGCTCGGGATACTGCTTGTGCACGATCGCGGTGAGGTCACCGCCGTCATCGAGAAGCAGGTTGGGGGCCTTTCCGCCTTCGAAGGCACGGATCTGTTGGTGGATACACCAGTCGTACTCCTCCTCGGTCTCACCCTTCCACGCAAAAACGGGGACGCCGGTGGCGGCAATGGCAGCCGCGGCGTGGTCCTGAGTCGAGTAGATGTTGCAACTCGTCCAGGTGACCTCGGCACCGAGCTCGCGCAGGGTCTCGATGAGGACCGCCGTCTGGATCGTCATGTGGAGGCACCCGGCGATGCGCGCACCGGCGAGCGGCTTCTGGGCGCCGTATTCTCTTCGAAGCGCCATCAAGCCGGGCATCTCATGCTCGGCGATCGCGATTTCTTTTCGACCCCATGCGGCCAGTGAAAGGTCGGCCACCTTGTGCTTCAGTTCTGGATTCGGGCTCATGATTGTCTTGTCTCCTCTTTGGGTTCGCGTTGCGCTGCAAGCACCTGCCACTTCAAATGGGCATCGGGGCCAGGCCCGTAGCGCGCCGCGGGAATTAGAAATACTTCGGGGTTGACCAACCCGGCTGAAGTGGCGAAATCGATGAGCTCGTCGCGTTCGAAGCCGAGCCAAAGGTCGGCCTGCGTCGCGCGCATGAGCTCGTCATCGTGGGAACAGTAGTCGATGACCACGACCTGTCCGCCCGGTCGCACCAGCGACCCGAGCAGCGAAACCACTTGCTGGGGTTTCGGCGCATGGTGGAGCAAGCGAACGGCAAAAACGACGTCGGCGCCTCCGAGCTCTCGCACGCGGGTTGCAAGCTCCGGATCATCGTAGCCGGCTTGGAGAAGCTCGACGTGATCGTAGCCACGGCTCACCAGCCTACGTTCGGCCGCCTTGAGCTGCTCTTCCGAGCGGTCGACGGCGATGACACGTTCGAACAGCGGCGCGAGCAACTCCACCAGGGCACCATCCCCGGTGCCGAGGTCGACGGCGAGGCTGCGGTGAGGCAACAAGCTCCGCACTGCGGTGAGATAGGCGGACCACTCTGCCACGGGCCGCAGGGCGGACTCGTTCGCAGCTTGCTCGAAGAAGGCGCGCGCTTCGTCATCACGGGATTGGATGACCGAAGGAACGCGCTCGAGGCTGCCGTCCTCGGCGCAGAGTGCCCTTCCTGAACGAATCGCGTCCGCCAGAACAGGGTCGCCGTTGAGGTCCGGAGAAAGCCGCGCGAAGGCGCGCGTCCCCTGCCGTCGCACGGCCACCAGCCCGGCCTCGCGAAGCAGCTTCAAGTGCTTCGAGACGTTGGGCTGGGCCTCGCGCGTCAGCTCCGCCAGCTCGCCGATCGAGAGCTCGTCCTCGGAGGTGAGCCCGAGCAAGCGGAGCCTCCGCGGCTCTCCGAGTAGACGGTAGAGCTCCCAGCGAGGCGCTTCGGCGGCGGACGGAGGCACGGCCTTTGATATATGCCCCCATTCGCATGGATGCAAGCTCAGCGGCCGACAATTCTTTCAACTTTCTGTAATTACGCTGTTTTTTCGCGCAATGCCCGCTGATAGTAGTTCAGCGCGAAATCTCCGCCCCGCTCACAAGCCTCCTCCAAGAAGGGCACTGCGTCGGCGGGCTTTCCAAGCTCCACCAGCACGGCGCCTTCGAGCGCGGGGTCTGCACTGCGCTCACCCGACATCGAGGTGAGGGCCTGCTGTGCCTCTCCAGGCTCGCCATTGATCAGCCGGCCCCAGGCTAGAAGATGGAACGCCTCGTCGAGCTCCTCGGTCGACTGCGCCTTGGCGACCAGCTCGGACGCCACGCGGACTAGAGCTTGGCCATCCCCCCGCTCGAGCGCTTCGAAAGCTTGATTGAGGAGGCTCGGCGGTGGCGCGCCCTGCTCCGGCGTCGGATCGAGTCGCTGCCGTTCCATGCGAAACGCCTGATAGGTGCTGAAGCCCAACAAGAGCAAGAGAATCGTCATGGGGTACTGCTTGAAGGTGACAGTGACTGCGAAGAGCAAACCGATGACGCCGAACGACACGTAGCAGGCGAGCAAACGCCCTCGCGCTGGAGCGACGAACTCCATGATCGAGGCCACGATGTTGCCGCCGTCGAGCGGGAGAACCGGCAGGAGATTCAGGAGCCCCCAACCGAGATTGACCCAAATCACCGAGCGAAACGCGTAGCGGGCAAGCGATGGATCGGGAACTTGGAGCACGTCCATCAGCACGAAGGCGAAAGAGCCGATGAAGATACCGACGACGGGACCCGCTGCGCTGACGAGGAGACTTCGCCCAGGGCTCATCGGCTCTCGCTGCTCCCACCAAGTCAGGCCGCCGAGCGCGACCAGCTCGATTCGAGGTTGTCGGCCAAACGCGCGTCCGACCAATGCATGGCCGAGCTCGTGCATCAGAATGCCCTGAAAGACCACGAGCACCCAGATGAGCAAGCCGGGCCATCCCTCGTCGCTTCGGAGTGTCCATAGCCAGAGCGCCATGAGCCAGAACCAGAGGTGAATGCGGATGGGGATTCGGAAAAGCCTGAACTGAATGCTCATTGCGCTCAATATGGGTCGGCCCTGCCCGCGCGACCAGTGCCGAGGCTCATCGTCGAGCGGATTCCTCGGCGATTCGCTTCTTCGTCGCCGCCCAGCCGCAGATCTCGCACTGGCCGAGATCGTGACCGCGAGCCGGGCAGTGCTCACGACCGAAGTAGATGATTTGGAGGTGACGGCGATTCCAGGTGTCCTCGGGAAACAAGCTCTTGAGGTCGGCCTCCGTTTTGACGACGTTCTTGCCATTGGAGAGACCCCAGCGCGCGGCGAGCCGGTGAATATGCGTGTCGACGGGAAAGGCAGGGCGGCCGAACGCCTGGCAGATCACCACCGACGCGGTCTTGTGACCGACTCCCGGGAGCGCCTCGAGCGCATCGATGTCGTCGGGGACGACCCCTCGGTGCCGTTCGATCAGCAAGCGCGCCATCTCTTTTAGATTCTTGGCCTTGGTTGGAGCGAGTCCGACGGTGCGAATGAACGCGAGAATCTGATCCACCGGCAGAGCGGCCATCGATGCGGGATCAGGCGCCTTTGCGAACAAAGCCGGGGTCACCTCGTTGACCTTCTTGTCGGTGGTTTGCGCGCTGAGCATCACCGACACCAAGAGCGTGAAGGGATCGCGGTGAACGAGCGGTATGGGAGGCTCGGGGTAGAGCCTGTCGAGAACCGCCCCGATGCGGTCGGCTTTTTCCCGACGATTCATCGGCTGCGCACTAGAGCTCTTTCGCGTCGGGATTGATCGTGTACTTCACGGCGACACTCGCTTCTGCAAGCACGTGGCCGTCCATCGCGGCGCGCGCGTCGCTGAGCGTGAACTCACCATCGACATCGAGCCGCTCGACGTCGAGCGCGTAAGCGGTGAATCGGTAGTGGTGCACGATGCTATCGTTGAAGGGCGGACAGGGTCCGTCGTAGCCGTAGTACTCGCCGGCCATGTCTGGATCGCCCGCGAACCAGCCGGTATAATCGTTCACGCCCTGCCGCGTGCCCCCGGGACCCCGAGGCCCTTCCTTGCCTTTAGGCGTGATCCCGTCGGAAAACGCGCCCTCGGCGATGCTGGAATCGGGTGCCAGATCGATCAAGACCCAGTGGCTGAACTCCGTGCGCGGTAGATCGGATGGCACGACGCGGCCAACTTGATTCACGTCATCTGGCTTGGTTGGCACGTCGCTGTCGACGCAAATAACCGCGACCGACTTCGTGCCCTCGGGCAATTGCGACCAGGTCAGATGAGGATTCCTGTTGTCGGAAAGGTCGATCTGACCCTCTGCGCTGGTCTTGCCGAAGGCGTACCGGGTCGGCAGAAAGTCACCGTCTTTGAAACTATCACTGCGAAGCTGCATGCGGGAGAGATCAGCACCGGCACCAGCGACTGTCAATTGGTCAGCGTCAGTGCCAGCAACGGTGTGCGCGACTGGGTCACCGGAGGACGGCTCGCGACGGGCGTGCTCGCGATTGGGACCCACTCGCCCCCAATTCCCTAAGACGACCTACGGCTAGGCTCGACCCAATCGCTCCGCTGCCCATCCCGAGCCGTCCTCCTCCGTATCTCAGCGCCAGCGTCAGCGTCAGCGCCAGCGTCAGTGCCGGCAACCGGGGAACGGCTCGCGACGGGCGTGCTCGCGATTGGGACCCACTCGCCCCCAGTTCCCTAAGACGACCTACGGCTAGGCTCGACCCAATCGCTGCGCTGCCCATCCCGAGCCGTCCCCCTCCGTCCGCTCCCACCTGAGCCACGTCGTCAGTGCCAGCGTCAGTGTGAACCATCCGCTGCTTCTGTCTCTCTCACTGACACTGAGTCGCGGAGGGGCGCGGGCGAACGCGATGCGGGGTTCCGGCGACGTCGCGAGTGACAATCGGTCAGACAGCAACCACCTCCGATTGGCGCGAGCGTCGAGGCGAGGCTTGCGTGGTCAAACCCCGCCAGTCTATCCGACCACAATTGCAAGCCGAGCCGTTCGACCGGAACCCCGTGTCGTGTTCGCCCGCGCCCCGTTCATGCCAGTGCCCGATCAGAGCCCGCGAAGGACTTCGAGGTAGCGTTCGGCTGTGCGGTCCCAGCGAAATGTCGAGCTGACGTACTCGGCCGTGCGCGCGCTTGCCGCGCGGAGGGCTTCGGGATCCGCCAACAAGGATTCGATCCGCTGGACGAAAGCGTCAGCGTCCTCACTGGGTGCAAACCAGCCGTTGACGCCGTCCTCGATCACGTCGCCAATGCCTTCCAAGTCTGCCGCCAGCGTGGGCAGTCCGCAGGCTCCGGCTTCGAGCATCACGATACCGAAACCCTCCATGTCGCCCGGAACCACGATGTTGGGCATCACGAAGAGCTGGCCTCGTCGATACAGCTCGACGAGATCCTCTTCCGAGATTTTTCCGAGGCAGCGAACGCGGCGCCGTAGGCCGGTGCGTTCGATCGCCTCCCCGATGTTCTGGCGCTCGGGGCCATCTCCAGCCAACCAGAAGACCACGCGCTCGGGTAGTCTCGGCATCACGTTCTCGATGAACCACGCGAACCCCTTTCGCCGGACTTGGCGACCCACGGTCACCAGCAGGAAGGCATCCCTCGGAAGCGGCGGGGCCCCCGCGATCTTGGGAGAACCAAGCTGGTCGCGTGACGCAGCAACTCCATCAAAGCGTTCGAGGTCGACGGCGTTCGGAACGACCTGAACCCGATCGCGCGGTAGACCACGCGCGACCAGCTCTTCGCCAGTCGCGCGACTCACCGGCATGGCGACATCGAGCATACCGCAGAGGCGCCGCACCGCGATCTGGTACGCCGGATTCGGATCGGTCACATCGAGTCCATGCACGATTGCGGCGAGGCGTATCCCCTTCTTTTTCAACGCAGGTCCCGCAATCAGCAGCGGAAGAGCCGTGGTCATGCTCGTGAACAAGATCGTGTCCGCCCGCTGGGCTGTCGCCTCGCGACCGAGCCGAGCCGCAAGCGAGATCAGAAACGGTACCGCTTTGACATGGACCCATTTCCAGCTCGACCGTAGAACGAGCGTCCGGATCTCGATGTCGTCACGCGCCTCGAGAGCAGCGTGGAGCTCGGTGGCCACCCTCTGCATCCCACCCATGTTGCTCAACGGAGCACCCACGGGGGGAAACGAGTGCGAGACGAAGAGAAGACGCATCAGGGATGCTTGATACAGGAGGAGCTGGAAGCGCGCTAGGACTGAGCGCGCCGGGACTTCCAGCGCCGCGCTACTCGTAGGTACAGAGATACGCGGTATCGACGGTCACCCGAAGCTGGAACTTCCGCTTGGCGTCGACCACGAAGCTCGAGCCCGCATCGAAGCGTACCCACTCTTCGGAGCCGGGTAGTCTGACGGTAAATGCGCCGCTCACGACTGTCATGGTCTCTTTTTGACTCGTACCGAACTCGTACTCGCCGGGGGCCATGACACCCACGGTCGCGCGAAGCGTCTCGGTTTGAAATCCAATCGACTTCACGTTCCCATCAAAGTACTCGTTGACGTCCAGCATGCTCATCCTCCGCGACGGATCTTCTCGACGGTATCGGCGTGCCCCCATGGGTTGGCGCGGGGCGCGGCCGAAAACGTTCAACGTCGAGATAACACGGGCGCCTGCTGGTGTCAGCCAGGGTGAGCGGTGCTAGAAAGGCGCCATGATCATCGAACACTTCTCGGTAGCGCCCCTCGGCTGCAACTGCGTGATCCTGGGCGACGAGGAGCGCGGCACGGCCATCGTGGTCGACCCCGGTGGTGAAGCGCCGCGAATTCTGGCGCGCCTCCACGAGCTCGGATTGAAGTGCGAAGCGATCGTGCATACGCACACGCATTTCGATCACATTGGTGCCACCAAGCAGGTGCAGGACGCCACCGGCGCGCCGACGATGATCCACGAAGAGGACTTGTTCCTCTATGAAGGCGTGCAGATGCAGCTCGATAGCTTTCGAGCACCATTCATCGCACCCGCGGTTGCCGAGATCGACCGCTTCCTCTCGGATGGCGACACGGTGCGGGCCGGCTCCCTCGAGGCCGACATCCTGCATACGCCCGGACACTCACCAGGAAGCATCTGCCTCACGATACAAGGCGATCGGCCAGTACTCATCGCAGGGGATACTCTCTTCGCGCGCAGCGTCGGCCGCTCCGACCTCTGGGGTGGAGACGGTGTGCAGCTGGTCGCTTCGATTCGGCGCAAGCTCTTTGCGCTTCCCGACGAGACTCTCGTGATCTGCGGACATGGCCCGAACACCACCATCGGTGAAGAGCGCAGCCAGAACCCGTTCGTGCGCAGTGCCTAGGCGTCGTCCCAGAGCTTGAGCGCGCCGCGGAGCGCCTCCGCGAGCGTGAACACACGCACGTTGGCAGGGAGAGTCGACTGCAGGTTGCGAACGTTACCACCGCCCAAGTGGAGCGTGTCGTAGTTGAAGAGAGGCTCGATCTGCCCGATGGCTTCGAGGACGCGCGCGGTCCATCGAGCAGGGCCGAGGCGCTTGAGCTCGGTGTCGCGGACCAAATCCTCGTATGTCATCCCGTCGCGCAGTGGATGGTGACCAAGCTCGAGATTCGGAACCAATACTCCCTCCGTAAAGAGCGCTGCACCCATGCCGGTGCCCAAGGTCAGCACGAGCTCGACGCCCTCTCCACGCACGACCCCTAGACCCTGGAGGTCGGCATCGTTGATGGCCCGCACGGGGCGTTGGAGCAGCTGGCCGAGCTGCTGATTCAGAGACACCCCGTGCCAGAGCTCATTTCCGAGATTGGGTGCGTTCTGCGCGACGCCGCGCTTGACGACACCCGGGAAGCCGAGCGAGACACGCCGATGCGGTGGCAGGGTGCCAGCCATGTCGCGGATCAACCTGAACACGGCCTCGGGGGTTGCAGGTGCCGGTGTCGTCCGAGCAACCGGTTCGGTGATGGGCACCCCGTCATCGTCGAGCGCGAGCGCCTTGATGCTACCACCACCAATATCGACCGCCAGCGTGCTCATTGGTCTGAATCCTTCAGCTTGCGATAGTAGTCGATCAGCTGGCGCGTGGAGCCGTCGTGGTCGCCGGTCTCACCCGTCAGCTCCGGGAGGATCACTTTGGCGAGCTGCTTACCGAGCTCTACGCCCCACTGATCGAAGCTGTAGATGTTCCAGATGATGCCCTGGACGAAGATCTTGTGTTCGTAGAGCGCGATCAAACGGCCGAGCGCTCGCGGGGTGAGTTTCTCGAGCATCAAGGTATTGCTCGGTCGATTGCCGGCGAAGGTCTTGTGCGGCACGAGGAAGTCGATCTGGTCCGCGGGCATACCGCTGGCTTCGAGCTCCGCCCGAGCTTCGTCCGCCGTCTTTCCGCGCATCAAGGCCTCGGCTTGAGCGATGCAGTTGGCGACGAGGATATCCTGGTGCTGGCCGAGTGGGTTCTGGCTTTGGGCCGCTACGATGAAGTCCGCCGGAACCAAGTGTGTTCCTTGGTGCAAGAGTTGGAAGAAAGCGTGCTGGCCGTTGGTTCCGGGCTCCCCCCAGACGATGGGGCCTGTCGTATACTGCTCGATGATCGCGCCATCACGAGATGCGCTCTTGCCATTGCTCTCCATGTCGGCCTGCTGGAGATACGCCGGGAAGCGGTGGAGGTACTGGTCGTACGGCAGCACCGCATGGGACGCGGCGCCAAAGAAATTGTGGTACCAGATGCCCAGAACGGCCATGAGCACAGGCACGTTCTCGTCGAAAGGGGCGGTCCGGAAGTGCTCATCTACCTCGTAGGCGCCTTCCAACAAGGCCTCGAAGTTGTCCATGCCGATGACGGTCGCGATCGAGAGGCCAATGGCCGACCAGAGTGAGTAGCGCCCGCCGACCCAGTCCCAGAACTCGAACATGTTCGCGGGGTCGATTCCGAACTCCGCCACGGCCTTGCGGTTCGTAGACAGCGCAACGAAGTGTTTCGCGACCGCATCCTCGGCACCCAGTTGCTCGACGAGCCATTGCCGCGCGGAGCGCGCGTTGCTGAGTGTCTCCTGTGTGGTGAAGGTCTTGGAGGCGACGATGAAGAGCGTGGTTTCGGGCTGAAGCCCACGCAGGACCTCGGTCAAATGTGTTCCATCGACGTTGGACACGAAGTGCGCGCGAAGTCCCTCTTTCCAATAAGGACGCAGTGCCTCGGTCACCATCACTGGGCCGAGATCCGAGCCTCCGATTCCAATGTTGACGACATCGGTGATGCTTCGCCCGCTGTGTCCGAGCCAGCTTCCCGTTCGGACGGCGCCAACGAACTCTCTCATCTGTGAGAGCACACGCCGAACGTCGGGCATCACATCCGCGCCTTCGACCATCATTGGGCGATCGCCACGATTGCGCAGGGCCGTGTGAAGGACCGCCCTCTTTTCGGTTTCGTTGATCGGTTCGCCGGAGAACATCCGCGCGATCCAATCCGGGACGCCGCACTCCTCGCACAGCTCGATTAGGAAGCCGAGGGTCTGCTCGGTGATGCGATTCTTGGAAAAGTCGAATAGCAGCTCGCCGAGT
>DASRZF010000020.1:0-5277 GCA_035686645.1 Polyangiales bacterium | reverse complement strand
GTATATTCCAGTGGTCGAGGTCGGGCGTGCGGACTCCCGCATAGAGCGGGTTGGTCCGATGATACATCCTGTAAACCGAATCCATCGGTTGATGCCGACTGATGATCCGCTCGTTTCGGTTGTCCGCTGCACGCTGCGCTTCGACGACTTCCGGCTTGTCCTCCGGTGTGGCGGCGAGCAAAGCGAGCTGTCGTTCGAGGCTTGCCATGCGTGCCTTTTCCCGCTTCTCGAGTACGGCATTGAAAAGCGAAGCGATCGTCGCCGTTTCCTTTTCGTCAACGGTTGTTTCGGTCGTGGTGGTGTCTTGGTCTTGCATTCAGATTCTCCCTGTGGCCGTGCGGAATAGATCATCCTCACGGGCGCGGGATCGCTCTTCTGACTTTTCCAGTGCTTCTGAAAAGGCCGCGACGAGCGCTTCGATGCTGTTTGGGAATACGACCTCCCGAGCATCGAGTTCCAAAGCCGACCGAATTGGCCCAGACGGCTCTTCCTTCGCCGGTACAAGTTCCTTTCCCGGTTCCTGCGTTCGCTGCTCTGCTCCGAGCGCGAAGTGATCGGTTCCCATGTCCTCGTAGAGATCGAGCGCAAGCGAGTACCGCTCGTTTGCGAGTTCGAGCATCGCATCGTAAGCGGCGCGCTCGATGTAAGCGAACTCCCCAGACGGAAGCGAAACCGCGACGAGTCCCGCGACTTCGCTGCATTCGGTCAGAGCGTGGTTGATCGCTCGCCGCCAGTAGCCTCGAACGTCACCGCGTGATTGTTGCATCCGGCCAACCATCGCCGCCGGGTCCGCTCCCAGCGTGACGACGGAGCCTTCGAGAAGTTTCCACTTGTCGAAGTAGTATCCCCACGCCTCGCGGCCCTGCGACTTGGCGGAGTCCACATAAGCGGGGTGATCGGAAGGAAGATTCACCCGGCGCGCCGGCTCGCCGATCTCATCCCAGCGCACCGAAAACTGCCCGATGTGGCCTCGATCCACCATGTAGTTGATATCCGAACGCCAGTCCTGTTGTGCGCTTTTCGGCCCGTCGAGGTCGATCTGCGCGACGCCACGGATGGCGCGACGGCCTTTCGGTAGATCGACCTTCTCGAACTTCTCCCAGCTCCCGAGGTTCCCGGTGCCGGTAGAGTCGTCGTGTCCGAACAGAAGCGGCGCTTGCTCCGGGAACTGCGCGCCGTCGATGTTGAGGATGTGCCCGTCAGACGCTTCGCCGTCCGATACGAGAATCCCTGAGATGCGACCGGGAGCGTCTGCCGCTCCGCGCTCGATTGCCGTCGTCCGTTCGTAAGTCATGCGACCCCCTGTGTTCGATTATCCACCGGCTACCTCGTCGCCGATCCCGTAAACGGGAGCCGCGTCACATCGGCAGTTGATCGACTCGCCCGCTGGGAGCATCGAGTCGCCGGGGTAGTTGCAACGGTGTCCGCTTGGAAGCGTGAAAAGACCCTCTCGCGGAACGGGAAGAATCCCCTCTTGGAAGTGCGTTTCTCTTACATTCGAGTCACGCGCATCTAGCCACGTCTTGAAGGGCACCTGCGCCTGTTTGAACGCCTCAAGCTATCCCGCCTGCGAGGATCGGTGCATCTCTGTCCGCGCGATTGTCGCGGAGTTCTTGCGTCGGCCCTTGAAGATCTCGTCGATTGCCTTCTCCAGTTGCTTCAGGGTTTCGCCTTCCGTCTTGTTCTCGGCGAGTGCGGTCTTCAGCTCCTTTCGGATGCGGGCGGCAGTCGTTTGGTTGACGAGTTTCACCATGTCCGCGCCCTGTAGCCGGAGATCCTGCGCCACGGCATCGGAAAAGAAGAACTCGTCGAGGATGCCGAGAAGGTTGAGCGATTCGCTGGCGGCCTCGAGGTAAGCCCGCTCCCGTATGGCCTGCGTCGCGAGGTCGAACAGCTCGCCCCATCCTCTCGGGTCGAACAGGAGTTCGGAATCGGACGGGAGGGTGCGCGCCCGGTACGCGGAGAGGTTTTTCTTCGTGGCCTCGTGTTGTTTCTTGAACACGCCCCGCAGCGCACGCGCGAAAACGGGCGTGAACTTCTTCTCCCGTTGCAGGATTCGGACCGCCGATACCGGCTTGCTCCAGTGCAGCGCAGCCATCTCCCGGCTGGATCGGGTTCGCGGCGCGTCCGGCAGATCGTCCGGTGCGGGCTCGTCGTCGTCGGGCTCTTCGAGGTCCGAGGTACTCTCGCCGCCACCGCCGCCGAAGCCTCCGAACCCACCGCCGAAGTCGCGCTCTTCGCCCGTGTATGGCGTATCTGCGAGCGTCCCCACCGGCAGCTCGCCCCACGTCGCCGGTTCGGGATCGTCGCCGCGCTGCTCGAGAACCTGCTTGACGGTCTTGATCTTGAGCGTAAGGTCTTGCGCCTCGCGCTCCAGCTCGAACCGCTTGTCGGCACTCACGAACTCGTCGAACTCGACCCAGAGCTGTTTGTCGAAGTCGGGCGCGAGTTGCAGCGTGAGCGCGTCGGAGATCATGACCGCGATGGGCGTGATCGTGTGGAGATCCATGACGAATTGGTTGGTTTCGGCTGCGGATCGGTCGCCGGAGATCACGCGACCAAGGACCGATGCGGGCACGCCGAAGTTCATGAGTTGGTTGCTCTGCCAATGTTCGAGCAGGGGCGTCACGTCTGCGCCCGACGCGACGGCTGCGAAGATCGCTTGCCAACCGTTTGGGAGAAACGCGGGCACGCCCCGGTGCGATCCTGCGCGGTTGCCATACTTGCGAATCCACGCCGCTTGGAACCGCTCGAGCTGAGCGTCGGTCGGGTCGGTTGCTTCGGCTCCCGCTTGGAGGATGATCGGGGGCGTCGCATCGTTTTGGTAGTGCGACCGGAGGTGCTGCCCGGAGAACTTCTGCGAGTCGGCAACCGTGCCGTTGGGCGCAAGGTATCCTTCGGCGGAGTACATCGTCTCCGGGTCGGGGAACCAAAAGCGGACCACGTCATCGAGTGCAAGCGGGGTGCTGTTGCCCTTCCCGTCTTGAACGACATAGCCGGAGATCACGCCGCCCTCGACTTGGGGCGACACCTTCGACGGCGGCATCGGTTGGAGCATCATCGGCAGCCGCAGCCGGTTTCGGACCTTGAGCCAGTAGGCTTCTCCGGTCGTCACGATATGGTTCGCGGTGAGCCACATCATCTGGAAGCGGCTGTAATTGGGGTGCGGTCGGTCAAGGAGTTGCTTTAGAATGTGGTCGTCTAGCACCTCGTCGTTGAGTGTTCCCGACGTGTCGCGCATCGAGATTTTGACCTGTGGATCGAGCGATCCGATCCGGTTCGCGATTGCGCGGGTGGCCATCGCAGACACGCCGAGGCTTTCGCGCAGGAGCGTATCGGCATCGGGCTGGTTGCTCCCGAGTCCCGAGCCGAAGAACTTAGAGGTGTAGCCGGGTCCGAAGTCGATCGGGTTGTCGGCTCGCGCTTTCGGCGAGATCCACGCCGCGAGTTTCTGTCGGGCGGCGGTTGCGATCATGCCTGCATCCTCTCGTTGAGTTCGTTGGCGCGGTCCCATCCCACAGCGGGCAGATCGGGGAACAGCTCTGCGAGCTGGAACACCATCGCATCCGCCCGGTTGGGCGACTTCTCGCCGTCGTATCCGTCCGGGGTGAACTGGACGATCTCATCCTCGAGTTCGGGGAACGTCCCGACGTGGTGAATCTCCCCGCGTTCGTACTTGCCGCCAACGGGCTCGAACCGCGCGGCCTTGCCTTTGCTCGCCCACACGCGCTTGACCCGGATGGATGCGCCCATCGCGGTCATCGCGTGCTTGAGGACGGTCGGCACCATATCGCCGCCGAAGTTCGCTTCGTAGACGATGCAATCGGCATTGACCTCGATGGCGAGCTCTATCGCACGCCGCGCCCACCCATCCGGTCCCAGTCTGCAAGTACGGTCGGCGAGGACATATCCCTCCCCGTCTATGCCTTTCGCCGCCGCACCTATCCCGCAGGCGTCACCGCCCCCGCCGAAGGGATCGACGCCGACGACGACCCGGATCAGATCAGGAGCGGTGACGACCCTCTGCGAGTCGATCATCTCCGCGTTGACGATGGCTCCCGCGACATCGGGGAGCAGCTCGCCGAGCAGCTCTTGACGCCCGAGCCGCGTGCCCTCGTATCGGTTCGTCTGGCTGTTGATGTACTTCTGCGGAAGGTTGGATTCGTTGTCGTACATCGAAGCGCGCGTTACAACGCAATCGGAACGTTTGACGAGCTGCGCGACGAGGCGCTTTCGCTTGGGCGTGGTGGTGCAGATGATCTGAGGGTTCATGCCCTGCCGGATGCGCTGCTCTGCGAGCGCGAAGGCGTCCTCAAGCGTCATGCCTTCAGGCTTCCACGCATCGACTTCATCGAACCAAGCTTTCCCGCCGGCTGCGCCTCGGAACCGTTCGGACTTCTGGGCGGCGAAGAGTTGGATCTTCGCGCCGTTGTGGGTGGTGAGATAGGGGTCGTCCTTCGCCATGCGGATCTGCGGGCGTTGGTGTTCGGGCCACACGCCCATGAGCCCCGGCGCGTCTGCGCTGCCGTGAACCATCGTCCGCATCGTATCGACCCACGTCGGCCCGGCGATATTCACGGTTCGCGCCTCCCCGCTGTCGGTCCACTGGCGAACCATCTGCGCGCCCGTGTAGGTTTTGCCGGAGCCCGCGCCCCATTGCATGACCCAGATGAACCAGTCGCCCTCGGGCTCGAGTTGGTGGTCGAGCGGGCTCCAGAGCGCGGCGAGTTCATGCTGCGCCGTTGCCGTTAGGCTTGACAGAAACTCCTGCCGAGCCGTTGGGTCGGAAGCGATCGAGCGCAGTCTCGAGCGCATTGGTTCCGACTCCCGGTAGCTCAACTTCATGTTTCTGCACGACGGGCCACGACCGCGCGAGGTACTCGCGGATCATCTGCCCGTTCTTCTGGAGCATCGCCGCTACGAACACGCGAGCGAGTGCTTCCCGCTTCGTGATGTCCGAGCCGGGGACTTCCTCGTCGAGTATCCTCGCGACGACGACCTCGAAGGTTGGACGCTTGGGTTGTCCGTTTGGGTTCCCGCTCTGTCCCGGCTTCCATCTGTAATCCTTCAGTCGATCGGCTTGCGAGGCAAGTTTCCTGCGGTCATCATCCACGGGTTCGCCCACCTAGCACGACGGGGAATCCGAGCGCCATCGCGATCATCGCGGTCGCGAGTTCGGGCAGGTGCCAGACGATCCATCTACGCATCGGCGCGCTCCGCCTTGCGCTCGGTGAACCGCTCCCAGCGTTGCAGGATCACGTCGCAGTACTCGGGCGA
>DASRZF010000019.1:0-3857 GCA_035686645.1 Polyangiales bacterium | reverse complement strand
TCATTACAGCGGTTCAGCTTCAGACGACGAGGTCGGCCCTTGGGACCGCGGCGAGTGAACCTACGTTGGAAAGGGAGGCGGCCGACTTCGCGAAGATGATCCGAGGCCAGGACTGGGCCACGGCGGACCCATTGGGTTTGGGAGGGCTGCTGATGGATGCGTCTCGCGTCGCGCAGCTCATGCAGCTCGGGGCCTTTGCCCGAGGTGAGCTACTCGACGATCTGCTTTCCTCCGCCCTGCCGGGCCTGTCGTACTGGAATAGGCAGAACGATTCCGGACTCCCAGCGTCGCAGCGCTTGGCTTTTCGTGAGCTTGGGCTCGCGATCGGGCTTTCCGGGATCGAGCTCATCGACGAGGCAGTTGGGCGGGAGGACTTGGCACTGAGCGCGAAAACAAGCGAAGGGCTCGAAGCGCTGACACCTTACGCCTACCTCGGATCGGAGATTCGGTCGTTCTGGCTCGATCCGGAGCATCGCGAAGCCCGAACCTGGTCGGAGCACCGTGACATCAACGAAGTGATGCTGGCGACCAGCCTCGTTCCATCCGGTTTTCTGTGGATTTCATGACCGGACGAAGACGGGACGGTCGAAGGCGACCTGGCGCTTGGGTCTGGCGACGGGGATACTCGCGCGATGTTCTCGAGAAGGGGCGCGTTCGACCTCAGCCCCAATGTCATCACTCGGGCAGCGGAGGCGACGCCGCCCAGATGGGATTTGACCCATTCGAATCCGACTAGCGCTGGCATCGCTTTCGGAGACGAGGCCATGCGGGCCATGCAAACCGCCTCGCTCGATCTCTACCACCCTCAGCCGCGGGGGCTTGCGTCGGCTCGCCAAGCGTTGGGTGAGCATCTCGACTGGAATCCCGATCACCTGGTACTCACCGCTACGACGAGTGAGGCGTATTCGTCTCTGATCAAACTCTTCTGCGACCCGGGGGACCAGGTTCTGATTCCGGAGCCGAGCTATCCCCTCCTTCCAATGCTCGCACGTCTCGACGGCGTCGTCGCTTTACCGTATTCGTTTCGCTACGACGGGCAGTGGCACATCGATCGCACGGCTTTCGCCGAGGGTGTGGGTCCTGAGGTCAAGCTGATTCTAGCCGTGAGCCCGAACAACCCGACCGGTGCGTATCTTTCCGAGGAGGACCTCGCATTTCTCTCGAGCCAGGGCGTGCCGCTCGTCGTCGATGAAGTCTTTGCACCCTACGACCTTCGCCAAGCACAACCTCAGCCACTGCGCCACAGCGAGGCCCGCTCTGGTTTGCTCTTCGCGCTGGGTGGCTTGTCGAAGGCGGCTGCGCTGCCGCAGTTGAAGCTGAGTTGGATGGCCGTTTCGGGAGAGGAGCGACTCGTCAAAGAGTGCCTCACACAGCTCGATCTCATCACGGACACGTATCTTTCGGTCAACGAGATCACACAGCGTGCACTTCCAGATCTACTCGACGCATCCGACGGGCGTCGACGCCTCGTCTTCGAGCGCCTGCAGCGCAATCGACGAAGCCTGCGCGAGCTCCTTCGTGACGCGCCGGAGACATCGGCGCTCCCACCGGAAGGAGGCTGGTATCAAGTGTTGAGATTGCCCAACGTGCTCTCCGAAGAAGAGTGGGTGCTGCGCTTTCTCGAGCGGGGTGTGCTCGTGCAGCCCGGCTGGTTTTACGATTTTCCCGAGGAGGCCTGGGTCATCGTCAGTCTTCTCACGGAGCCGCGCGTCTTGTCCGAGGGAATGCGCCAAGTGGTCGAGGCACAGATCGAGGTGCTCGACTCCGGCTACTTGGAGCGCGCGTAGAGCAGCGTGTATGTGACCGGCCCGGCCAAACGGTCGTTTGTGATTCGAACGTGCGCGAGCAGCTGTCCGGCCTCGTTGAAGGCAAACGTGATCGCCTTTGCCCCCCCGGTCTTAGCCACCGACTGCAAGAGCGTGGCGCTCATGGAGTCGAAGGAAGCATCGGCGGATTCGCCCGCAGGAGTCGTTACTTTCGCGGAGCTTCCGTTCGAGGGGGCCGCGACGACGTAATCGTCCATCTTGAATACCAGATCAGCCGCTTGCGGCGTGATGTCCATCTGTCCCGGAATCCCGGTACTCGACACGAGCTTTGGCTTTGCCCGTTTCAGAACCATCCGGCTCATCTCCGCAGTGGCGGCATTTACCTTCGCCGTGATCGCAGCTTCATCTTTCGCGCGGTCGCCTGCGTACGTGTAGCTGCCAGCAAGCTCGGCCGGCGTCGGGACCTTGCCGTTCTGGGCCTGGGTCGCGAGCTCGGACCCCAAGAGAAGCAACCCCATTGCTCCAACGACTATGAAAACTGAAAAGCGCATGGTTGGATCGGTCTACACTGAGCGCCGGTGGCCCCGCAACTGGGCGATGGGGGGGTGCGAGCCGAGGCTCGGGTTGTGCCCGCGCTCGACGAGGATCCCTCGATGAGTTAGCCCTGGGTCCGATGGGCAAAACCGCGTTCGTGACCGGTGGCACGGGATTCATCGGTATCAATCTGGTCGAGCTTCTCGTCCGGGAGGGCTGGGAGGTCACAGCCCTGCATCGCGCGAGCTCGGACCTGACGTACCTCGAGCGCTTCCCGGTGGCGTTGGCGGAGGGGTCGATCATCGATCGGGAATCTCTCGAGCGCGCAATCCCCGATGGCACGGATGTCGTCTTCCACGTTGCTGGGGACACCAATTTCTGGTCGAAGCGAAACGCCCGGCAAACGACGAACAACGTCGACGGCACGCGGAACATGGTCGAGGCGGCAGCGGCGAAAGGCGTCGCCACCTTCGTGCATACCTCGAGCAACTCCGCCTGGGGCAGAGTGGAGGGGATCGTCACCGAAGAGACCCCGCTTCGAGGCAAGGACTCGTGGATCAACTACGAGCGAAGCAAGCATCTCGGCGAGCTCGAAGCACTCGAAGGCACGAAGCGCGGACTGAAGGTCGTCGTTCTCAATCCCGGCGACGTGGCCGGTCCCTACGACGTCAACAGCTGGGGCCGAATCTTCACTCTGCTGCGCGACGGCGCCCTCCCCGCGATTCCACCGGGTATCATCTCGGTGACGCACGTTCATGACGTGGTTCGCGCGCACCTCGACGCGGTGACCAGAGGTCGAAGCGGCGAGCGCTACCTCTTGGGCGGAGAGGATTGCTCGGTAGCCGACTTCGTGTCCGAAATTGCCCGAGTGTCGGGCACGAAGGCGCCGCGAACGGCGCCTGCTTGGGTCTTGAAGCTCTACGGCCGGGCATCGGTGATGGTCGCAGCGATCACCGGCAACGAACCGGACGTGACACCCGAGATCGCAGCGATAGGAAGTCGAACCGGCACGACATTTCGAAGCGACAAGGCGATTCGTGAGCTCGGCTATCGAATCCGGCCGATGGCCGCGGGCGTCGCTGACAACTATGCTTGGCTGCTGAAGGAAGGTCTCCTCGACGCAGGCATGCGTTCTTGAGTCTGGGGTCGGCATGAACGGACAGCGCGTCGAGCTGAGCGCTGCCAACCTCGAGCGAAAGAGGGACGGTCGCCCGTAAAATCCGAGAGCCTTCCGCCGTCCGGACCGTGCTAAAGAACGGTGATGCTCCGGAACGTATTCTTGATCTCTTTGAGCGCCGCACTATGCGGGTGCAACGCCTCGAGCGAAGGGGCCGCTTCGATCGACGACGAGATCTTCTCAGCCGAATTGTTCGCTGATCCGCCGTCCGAATTCAGGCCTCAAACACGTTGGTGGTGGCCGGGAGGTGCAGTCGACGATGCGACCCTTCGCGATCAACTCCGCAGCTTTGTCGAGGTCGGGTACGGGGCTGTCGAGATCCAACCATTCATGTCTGCCATCACCTACGCAGACCTGCGCGAGGACGCGCTCGTTCGGTC
>DASRZF010000018.1:0-2869 GCA_035686645.1 Polyangiales bacterium | reverse complement strand
GGAGCCCGTTCCCGAGGTCCCGCCGCCGCCTCGGATTTCGCCCGACGAGTCTCCGCCGCATCCGGTAGCGCAGAGGGCCAGTACCGAGGTCAGGAAGAGAGCGGAAATATACTTATACTGCATTTTAACAGTATATCAATTCGCAGGTCCAGGGCAATGCTGGTCCGACCGCTCACGCGCCAGCGCGGCGGCCGCGAGGTCCGGATCGTGAGCGTTCGTGCGTCCGACGGCGGAGACGAGCGGCGCTATTGCGTGACCGGCGCCGCGCCGGTTAAGTCCTCACCGAGCTCCGCAAGCAGTCGCTCCGCCTCGGCGTGGGCTTCGGGCGTGTCGACGTCGATCCAGGTCGCGTCGCCGACGTCGGCGGCTTTCATTCGACCCTTTGACGCCAGAGCCGCCACGCCCTCGGAAAGCGAGCAGCCCTCGGGACCGTTGACTGCGTCGAGCGCCTCGATCAGGGCAGGCGTGATCAAGAATAGGCCCGTGTCGAGCGCATTGTACGTGTCGAGCGACTTGCCAATTCGCTCGATCCGGTCGCCTTGCACTTGAACCTTCGTGGCGTCGTCGAGGTCGAAGCAGTCGTCGATTCGATAGTCCACGCCGAGCACGGACTCCCCTGGCCCGACCGGGTACGATCCCACCGATTTCAGAAGACCCGGCGACCAGAGGTGGTCGCTCATCAGGAGCAGTGTCGGCCCTGTGATGAAGTCCCGTGCCTTAAGTAGGGACGTCCCATTGGGCTTCTCGTATTCGTCGTTGTCGAAGAACGAGAGCTTCACTCGCAACTCGTGCTCCGAAAGCCCATTCTTCAGTTCCTCGCCGAGGTATCCGATGACGATGCCAATTTCACCAACTCCGCCCCGCTCGAGGGCGCGGATGATGCGCACGATCAGCGGAACGCCCGCGACGTCGCGCAGAGGCTTCGGCGCCAGATCACCGCTTGCCAGCCTACTGCCGAGGCCCGCAGCGAGGATGACCGCGCGGTTTCGAATCTGGGGTGTCGTCATCGGGCGCTCGACGCTAGCACGTGAGGCAGAAAACGCGTCCACTTCTTGTATCCATCGCCGGAGTGGGGCATACGTTGGGCCACTATGGCCCCACCAATCGTAAAGCCCCCTAAGGGTAAGCTCGGCGTGTTGCTGCCAGGAATCGGCGCGGTCGGCACGACATTCATCGCTGGCGCTCTGCTGGCTCGCAAAGGCCTGGGCCTGCCCGTTGGCTCGTTGACGCAGATGGGCACGCTCCGACTTGGAAAGCGAACCGACAATCGCTCACCTCTGATCCGCGATTTCGTGCCGCTTGCCGACATGAACGATCTGGTCTTCGGAGGGTGGGATCTCTTTCCGGGCAATGCTTACGACGCGGCCGTCACCGCAGAGGTTCTCACGGCCGAGCATCTCAATGCCGTCAAGGAAGAGCTCTGCGCGATCAAGCCCATGCAGTCGGTGTTTTTTCCCGAGTTCGTCAAGCGCCTGCACGGTGAAAACGTGAAGCCCAGTCAGGACAAGATGGAGCTCGCGGAGGCGGTTCGCGAAGACATCCGACGATTCAAGAAGGACAACGGGCTCGATCGCTGCGTTGCTGTCTGGTGCGGCTCGACCGAGGTGTACCGCGAGCCCGCCAAAGCACATTCGTCTCTGCACGAGTTCGAGGAAGGTTTGCGCCGTTCTGATCCCGCGATCAGCCCATCCCAAGTTTATGCATACGCTTGTCTGCGCGAAGAGGTCAGCTACTCGAACGGTGCGCCGCATCTCACCGTGGGCGAGGTTCCCGCCCTGTTGGAGCTCGCGAAGGAGACTCAAACGCCTGTTTCTGGCAAGGACTTCAAGACCGGACAAACCCTGATGAAGACTATCTTGGCCCCAGGTCTCGGTTCGAGAATGCTAGGCATCAAGGGATGGTTCTCCACCAACATCCTCGGGAATCGCGACGGCGAGGTTCTCGACGATCCCGAGAGCTTCAAGTCGAAGGAAGTCAGCAAGCTCGGTGTCCTCGACACCATCTTGCAACCGGAACTCCACCCCGAACTCTACGGCGACATCTACCACAAGGTGCGCATCAATTATTATCCGCCTCGTGGAGACCAGAAAGAGGGCTGGGACAACATCGACATCTTCGGGTGGCTCGGCTATCCGATGCAGATCAAGGTCGATTTCCTCTGCCGTGATTCGATCCTTGCGGCGCCCTTGGTGCTCGACCTGGCCCTCTTCATGGACCTCTCGCATCGAGCGGGGTTGAGCGGCATTCAGGAGTGGCTGTCCTTCTACTACAAGAGCCCGATCACACCGAAGGGCCTCTATCCCGAGAACAACCTCTTCGTTCAGCTCGGAAAGCTCAAGAACACGCTCCGCTGGATGCAGGGCGAAGACCTGATCACCCATCTGGGTCGCGAATACTACGACTGACCCTTTGGGAGGTAGCGACGCCGTGGTTCAGCATTCACAACTGTGAACGGTGTTCACGGTACTGTTGCAAAACATTCACGTAGCGACAGGGTGCCCAGTGTCTCTGCCTTGAATCGCGTCGACTCCGACCAGCTCGTCGATGGTCTCGCATGTTGCATGGCGCTGCCAGATGGCGGCGACCAAGAATATGCCGTTCATCACGAAGACCCGGATGAAAAGGTACACGTCGAGTCGATTGAACATCGCGCAAATCGCCATCAAGTAGCTATGCGGGGCGAGGGAGACCAGAGCCCAGAGGCGCATCGGCCAAACGTTGTATTTCTTATAAATTTCGGTGGTTTGTGGGTTGCTTTGGAGCACCTGGCTAAGGCGCCAGGCGTCCGGGTTGAGCCAGTGAACCAGTGCTTTCTGCCGCTCCAGATGGGGCACGAGGAAGTACTTGATCGCGATCCGCGTAATCGGAC
>DASRZF010000017.1:0-3166 GCA_035686645.1 Polyangiales bacterium | reverse complement strand
CGGGAGCTTCTACTCCATCGACATGCTGCCGCCGTTTTGGCAGAAGGTGACGCTGCTCAACCCGGTGGTCTATCTCATCAGCGCGTTCCGCTGGAGCTTTTACGGGCTCGCGGATGTGAGCGTGACCTTGAGCGCCGGCATGATTCTGCTCTTTCTCGGGGTGTGCCTGCTGCTGGTGCGCTGGATGTTCAAGAGCGGGTATCGGCTTCGCGCTTGAGCCGCAATCTGGCAATAATTGACGATTTATTGTCGCGCCCCTCGGTGTTGGAAGAGGCCAAAATCGCCCATCTTCGGGACAGATTTTGAGGCCCTGCGCCCCGGAGGTTGATCGATGTCCCCACTGAACCCTGTATTTTCCGTTGAGAATGTGCGCTACCAGGATGGCAAGCGCTACGCCTGGCTTGTTTCGCTTCTCGTGCCGGCGGCGCTTGGCTGCGCGCCGCTCCTCTATGCGCTGACGGGCTCGGTGGCGTCGCTGTGGATTCCAGCGCTGACGATTTACGGCACCATCCCCCTTCTCGACCTGCTCCTCGGGGAAGACCGGAACAACCCCCCCGAAGAGGTGGTGCCGCTCCTCGAGGCCGATTCGTACTACCGCTGGGCAACCTATGCGCTGGTGCCCGTCCTCTGGGCCACCTTTTTCGCAAACGCGTACTTCGTGGGGACGCACTCGCTGCCCTGGTACGGCATGCTCGCGATGGTGGTCAACACCGGGATTCTGGGTGGGTTTGCCATCAACCTCGGCCACGAGCTCGGGCACAAGAAGTCGAAGCTCGAGCGGAACCTGGCGACCGCGGCGCTCTCCATGAGCGCGTACGGGCACTTCGCCATCGAGCACAACCGGGGCCACCACCGGCACGTCGCGACGCCTGAAGACTGTACCTCGTCGCGCATGGGCGAGACGCTCTACCGCTTTGCGGCGCGCGAGCTTCCGGGTGCGTTTCGCCGGGCCTGGACACTCGAAGCGGGGCGGCTCGAACGGCACGACCAGAAAGTCTGGTCGCTCCAGAACGAAATCGTTCGGGCGGGGCTCATTACGCTTGGCGTTACGGTGGCGCTCGTCGTGGCGTTCGGACCTGTGATGATTCCTTATCTGCTCGCCTCGTACTTCGTTGGCGGGTTTCACCTTACGATGGCGAACTACATCGAGCACTATGGGCTCCTGCGCCAGAAGCGCGCGAACGGTCTGTACGAACGCTGTCAGCCGCACCACTCCTGGAACAGCAACCACATCTGTTCGAACTGGGCGCTTTATCACTTGCAGCGTCACTCGGACCACCACGCGAACCCCGGACGCAGGTATCAGTCGCTTCGACACTTCGAGGGACTGCCGACCTTGCCGAACGGGTACTTCGGGATGTTCTTGCTCTCACTGGTGCCCTCGCTTTGGTTCCGCGTGATGGATCCGATCCTGCTGGCGCACGCCGATCGGGACCCGGCGCGCATCCACTTCGATCCGAAACGGCGTGAGGAGCTTTGTGCTCGATACGGGCTCGAAGACCGATTGCCGGCCGAAGAAGCCCCGGCGACGGCTCGCGCGGCGGCTTGAGTCGAGCCCAGGGTGCTCGCACGGGCGTTGATTCGTTTGAACGGCCGCCCTATCTTCGTGGGCTACGAAGATGGGCGGTCGAAGCAAACGAGGGCACGGCGCGGGCGGGGACAAGACGCTCGATGCGTCGCACCTTCGACCGAGCATCCATCCGACCTACGCAAGGCTGCTCGTCGCGGAGCTCAAGCGACGCGGGTTTGCTGACGCGGACATCCTCGAAGGCACGGCACAGGCGCCCGCGCATCTTCTCGAAGAGGAACGATTCCTTAACTTCGAACAGTTTCGCCGCTTGGCCCTGCGAGGCACGGCGCTGACCGGCCAACCTTGGCTCGGCCTCGATGTCGGGCGTTCGACGCAAATCTCCTCTCACGGGCCGCTCGGATACGCAATGGTCGCCAGCGCGAACGTCAGCCAGACGCTCGACGTGGTGGCGCGGTACTCGGCGCTTCGGCTCCAGATCACGGAGTTCTCGGTCGAGCGAGACGATGGCCGCGTGCAGTTGCGCATCGAAGACACGCTCGGCTGGGGGGATCTCGATGAGTACATTGCCTCGCACATCGTCGGCGCGCTCTGCCTCTTGCTCGAGACGGTGAGCGGGATGCCGCTGCCCGAGACGCGGGTGGGGTTCACCTACCCTGCGCCCGACTGGGCGAGCGAGTATGCGACGCGGCTTCGCGGGGTGACGCTCGAGTTCGATGCACCGATCTGCGTCATCGACATGCCGGAGTCGTTTGCAGCAACGCCCTGCATCACGGCGGACGGGGGCGCGTTTCGGCAAGCACTGCGGCTCTGCGAGAGAGCGGAGGCGCAGCATCGAAGCGATGGCGACGTGGCCCAGCGGGTGCTCGACCGTCTGCTCGACCAAGAAGGTGAGTACCCGAGCCTGAGCGAGGTGGCGAAAGCGGTGTACATGTCAGAGCGCACGCTGAACCGAAAGCTCAAGGCCCAGGGAACCTCGTATCAGATGCTTCTCGATGACGTGCGTCAGGAGCTCGCAGTTTGGTACCTGCGTGAGACCGAAATGCCGGTGGAGGCGATTGCAGAACGCCTTGGGTATCGGGACACGTCGAACTTCAGCCGGACCTGCAAGCGCTGGTTCGGGGTGACTCCGCGGGAGATTCGCGGAGGCTGAGGCTGCGTCGAGCGCGCTCGCTACTCCCCGCCGACGCCCGCAAGATCCCGCACTTCTTCGATGAGCCCCGAAGTGACGGTGTTTCGATGGTCTTGAGTCCAGAAGTTCTTGTGTGGGTCGACGTCCATGACCGGGCTGGCGTGGTCACCGGAGCTGAGCTCCCGGTGAATGGCCCCCGCGAGCTCCGTGCTGTTGCGCGGAACCAGGCCGTCGTTGGGGACACCGACGACGCTGTTCATGTACGCGTTCGTCAGGTCCATGAGGCCGAGGGTCGCGATGGCCGCGGAAAGCGCGTTGCTGATGCGTTGCCGAATGAGACTGACGGCTGATGCGGTGGAGCGGCTGATGACGCCTGGGATGTCGAGTGGCGTGTCCCAGTAGTTGTTGATGACGATTTGGGTGATTTGCGAGATGAGCGCGGAGTTGATGATGCTGCTCGCGAAGCTGTTCACGAAGCCGGAGACGGTGCCGCTGGCTTCATAGGT
>DASRZF010000016.1:0-4383 GCA_035686645.1 Polyangiales bacterium | reverse complement strand
ATGGCTGCGCAAGTACACGCGCCGCAAGCGCATCTACTACGGCTGGCTCGTGCTGCTATCGTGCGCGTGGCTCTGGTATCTGACGATGTGTAGCGGGGGCTCGGCTCCTGCGAGCGATCTGCAAGGGTTGCCCGGAGACCTATCCAGCGCTCCCGTGCATCAAGCGATCTGGGTGCAGCTCATCCTGTTCGTCGTATCGATCGTGCTCTCGGAGCTGCTGCGTCCGAAGCCGAACTTGGAAGACGCGCGTCCCGCGGGGCTCGGTGACTTCCAGTTCACAACCGCGACCGAGGGGCGCCCGGTGCCGATCATGTGCGGCACGAACCTCATGAAGGGTCCGAATGTAGTCTGGTACGGTGACCTCAAGCAATCGGCGATCAAGGAAACCGTCTCGACCGGGCTCTGGTCGTCCGAGACGTTCATCAAGGGCTTCCGCTATCACATTGGCGTGCAGATGGTGCTGTGTCGCGGCAGTGACGACGCGCCATGCACGCTGCTGCGCGTGTTCGTGGGTGAGGAGGAGATTTACTCGGGGACAGTGAGCGGCCCCGAAGGGCGCTTCGACATCGATCGCCCGTTCTTCCTGGGCGGCGATGAGTTCGGGTCCGGCGGCATCCAAGCAACGGTCGACTTCTACTCAGGCACATCGACGCAGCCGATCAGCGCCTATCTGGATGATCCAGACCGGCAGCAAATCGCGACGGCAGCGACTCCCACAGCACCAAGGTACTCGAAATCCTGTCACGTCGTGATCCGGAAGCTCACGGGCGCGGCGCCGAGCGCGAGTAATTCAGGAGCCTACATCGGCAACTCGACGACGATCGGACACTGGTCGTTTGAGATGCAGCGTTTCCAGTCTCGATTCACCGGACAGGCTCTCGGCGAGAACATCATCGGCACCTATGACGCGAACCCCATCAACTTTGCCTATGAGCTGCTGACGGATACTGAGTGGGGATTCGGCTTCGATCCGAATACCATCGACATCGGCGTCGGCTCCACGTTCCTGAAGGCGTCGGACAACATGATCGCCGAAGGGAACGGCATGTCCTGGGTGATCGACCGACAGATCCCGGCTCAACAGGTGCTCACGGAGATCGAGCGGCAGATCGAGGGGAAGGTTTTCTTGAGTCCGTTCTCCGGCAAGTGGGAGATCCAGCTCATCCGTGGGCCGGACGACACGAACTTCGGCTACGACGTGAACACCGTGCCGCAAGTGACGGACGATGAGCTGGAGTCGATCAAGGACTACACGCGCGGATCGTGGGAAGACACGACGAACAACATCCAGCTCAAGTACGACAAGCGCGACGACGACTACAAGGAGAGCTACGCCATCGCGCAGGACCCGGCGAATGCGATCCTGCTGGCAGCGGGGTCCTATCTCGATCCCGTGTCCCAATCTGGCATCGTGGCGTTCCCCGGGGTCAAGAGTTCTGCGCTTGCTGCGAATCTGGTCTGGCGTGAGCTGCGCGGCCAGTGCCGACCACTTGCGCGCGGAACCTTCATCGTGAACCGCAAGCTGTACACGCTCACGATCGGCGGTGTCTTCGCATGGACGAGCGCGAAGTTCGGTTACACGAAGCTGGCGATGCGTGCGACACGGATCGACTACGGGACGCTGACGGACAACAAGATGACCATCACGGCGGTCGAGGATGCGTTCCAGTTTGCCGCAGCATCCTACGGTACGCCCCCGGCCACGGGATGGACTCCGCCGAGCGTGGGGCTTGCAGCGTATCCAGCAGACGAGCAGGTTGCGTTCGAGGCGCCGCGTGGGATCATCACGCGGGAGCCGAGCTATCAGGGCAACCCCGACGTGTCGAAGGTCTGGTGCGGCGCGCGCCAACAGGGCTCCGAGGTTGGATTCACGATCGGACAGCGCAACGCCTCTGGTGTGCCGGGCGGGTCCTACGCTGACGCAGGGAGTTCGATCTCGTTCCTCTACATCGGGCAGCTTGACGCGGATCTTGTGGCCGGCGTGGCAAATCCGACATCGAGTATCCTCATCAACTCGACGCCCGACGATCAGACGACGCTCGAGGCGTTGTTCGATGACACTGCGACCGCGGAGGACCTCGGCGTGGGGCTCGTGCAACTCTGCCTAGTGAACGATGAATTCTTCCTGGTGTCGAGCGCGAGCACGAGCGGTGCGGACGTCGCGCTGGAGAACGTGTACCGTGGGGTCCTGGGGACGGGGCAGGCGAACCACTCGGCGGGCGACGACGTCTTCCTGATCTTCGCGGGCGGGAACCTCACCACTACCGTCTTCCCCGACACCAACAACGTCGATGTCGAGCTGCGATCTCGTTCTTCTCAGGCGGTCTACGCTGGCGCCACGACGGCGGTTTCCCTGACGATGGCGCAGCGGGCCATGCGTCCCTATCCGCCGAATGCGGCGCTCTACAACGGGGGCAGCACGCCTTTCACGGCGCCGGATCTCGAGGGCGACGGCTCGGGGCTCAACGGCGTCGGGTTCGACATCGACTGGCGCCGAAGCCGCTACACCGCGGGGGACGAGGTCGCCGAGCTGGGTGCGGACAACACTCCGGACGCATCTACCGAGCATCGGGTGCGGGTTTATGTCGCGCCTGCTGGAGCGAACGATCTGGCCTTCGACTCCGGCTGGGTTTCAGGCACGGGGCCGGAGACGCCGACTCAGGCGGAACTCGTGACATTCGCGGCGGCGGGGACTGAGATCGAGGTCCAGATCGACTCGCGGCACGATATCGGCACCCTGACGAACCTGGAGAGCTGGACGCCGCTCCTGCATCGTGTGACGCCCACCTCGACACGATCGAGTCAGTTCTACATCGGTGGCAACCTGAGTGCGTCGACCGCGTCCACGGCCTACGTCGCGGTCTCTGCGACGGTACACAACGTGACCATCGGCGCCGCCTATTCGACCTCGGATGTCGAGGCGCAGATCAACGGCGGCGGCTGGTCGGTCGTGATCGCCGCCAGCGGCACGACGGGGGCGCTCAACGGCGGGGGTGCGCTCAGCATCAGCGATTCGGTGGAGCTTCGGCACACGGTCAATGAGACACCGGATCCGCAGTTTGTGGAGATCGACGACGGCACGAACCCGGTCGCCTATGGGGCGTTTTCAGCCTAGGTTCGGTATCAGCATAAATGCAACATATATCACAGCTTGCGCACGCTATCATGGTCGCATGAAAGCAAAGCGACTCGATCCCTGGGAGCGGATCCTGATCCAGCGTCGGCGCGATGGGGTCTCCCAGCGCGAGGCGGCGGATGCGTGCGGCGCGAAGTCCCTCTACCAGTTCCGGCTCTGGGAGTCGGGCACGGAGGCTCCGCCGGCGGAAGTTCTCCAAAATGCGGACCCGCGCGACCTCAAGATCCACGAGCGGTGCTACCTCGAGCGCGTCCGACGCGGGATCTCTCTCAAGGCGCTCGCCGACGAACTCGGAGTGTCGCGCTGGTGGCTCTGTCAGATGGAGCGCGGCAAGGTGAGCTCGAGACAACTTGAGCATCGCTGGCGACGCGAGCTGCGCCCGTGGCGTGGTGCTCCCGTGGAGATGGCGCGCGGATAATTCCGCGGCACTTTCCCGGTTGTCCTTTTTTCGATCCGGGCTATCTTCCACGTCGACGCATGATCTGGTTGAGGGCTCCTGCTCTCAGAGAGTCCACGGCGCACCTTTGGCGAGCCAGTCGCCGTGGACTCTCACTTCCCTCCGATGCTGGGTCCGGCGTCACCCTGAAACAGACACACGCAGGACCGATGCGGACGGGCGATAAGGGGGGCGTCACCGGCGGCAAACTAAAGGCGCCTTGCCTGTTCGCAAAATCTCCACAGCGCTCGGGTTGGCATGTCTGCCGTAAAACCTCTCCACCAAGCCGTTCTTCCCTCCCGGGCGCTTCTTTTTTTTGGGGACTTGATGTGAACTATCAGGAGTTTCTTTCCTCCAAGACAGAGCGTCCATCACACAGCCCATTGTCGCGCACGTCTGGATTCGGCGAGTCTCTTTTTCCGTTTCAGCGCGATATCGTGGAATGGGCCGCGCGCCTTGGCAGGGCCGCGATCTTCGGTGACTGCGGGATCGGAAAGACGCTCATTCAACTCGAGTGGGCAAGCGCGGACGATGGCATCACGCTCATCGCTGCGCCGCTCGCAGTGTCCGACCAGACCATCGCGGAGGGCGAGCGATTCGGAATTGAGGTCAAGCGCGCACGCGATATCGACGACGTTCACGAGTCGTGCGGCATCTGGATTACGAACTATGAGCGACTTGGAAAGTTTGGCGCGCTGGGAGACACGTTCTCATCTATCGTTCTGGATGAAAGTTCGATCCTGAAGTCATTCGCTGGAAAGACAAGAAACGCGATCATTGCGCAATCTTTAGGCGTTCCACATCGACTTGC
>DASRZF010000015.1:0-6230 GCA_035686645.1 Polyangiales bacterium | reverse complement strand
CATCTGGTAGAACGAATCGTCCTCCGTTCCGGTGCCCCCGGTTCGGGTTATGCCACCGCCAGGGTCGAAATCAGTGCGCTGGATGTCCTGATCCCACCAGTCGATGACCGCCGTGATGAGGTCGATGCGGGTGGTGAGCGTGCCGTTCTCGTCCTGCTTGTTGAAAAGCGCGTCGTACGGACTCTCGGGAAGGTGCCCTCCCGTCAGAGAAAAGAGCTGGGTGGCCACGCTGTTTCGTGCGAGCTCACCATCGAGGAACAGAGGGTCGTTGACGTTGATCTTGCCGTTTTCGCTGACTGCCACGACGTGGCATTCACCCGGAAGGTCGTCGAACCCGACCGTGTTTCCGAAGTCGATCCCGAGTTCAACCAGCGTGCTGCGCTGGTCTTCAGGTGTGCAGAACGGGGACAAGAGCTCGTCGATGAAGTTCCACACGGGCAGTTGAGGCGCCGGCCGACCGGTTGCGGCTTTGTAGAGCGGATTGACGAAGCTTCGAACCTCTGGTTCCTTCGCGATCAGCAGCCGCGTGAGATTGATGGCGCTCTTGGCCATGTATTCGGCCTGAAGCGCGTCCCTTTGTGACGTCGAAACGGCGAACGCAGTACCGGTCGTTTCGTGCATGTCGGTGAGCATTACCGATAGAATCGCCACCGTCGCGATTGCGATGATGAGGGCGATGCCTTCCTCGGAGCGCTTGCTGCGCCGTTTTCTGCTCGCGTCGTTCATGGATTGTAGTTCGCGTGGTTGAGGGCGTAGGTGAGTGGAATGGTCACTCGGGTGCCGAAGGTCTGCGTCTTTCCACGGTGCCGCGGGTCCTTGATAGACAGACGAATTCGAACCTGCGAGGGGAGGCGATTCGGCTGCGCGAGGATGTCTTCGGTGTCCCAAGTCTGAACCCAATCACTGAGAAGTGGGTCGAAGTAGTCGAGATTGAATTCCTCGACGTTCTCGACGAGGATCTGTGACTTGCCACCTCGACGGGGGTCTTCGTCGATTCGATTCTGTTCGCGGCGTGCGAGGACTTGCACTCCGGGCTCGTCGGGGTGCTCGGTTACGAAGTAGCTAATCTCGTTCTGGTCAGACTCCCGCGCGTTTCGATAGAGACGCCGATGTGAGAACGAGGTGAAATCAATGCGATCGTCCTTGCCGTTGTCTTTTCCGATGAAGGCGGTCTCGACCACTCGGAGATCCAAGGATGGATTCACGTGAGTTGAAACGAATGCCATGGTGAGCTCGCGTACCATTCGGTCGAGCGCCATGTGAACGATTCGGGACTGATCTACATCTTCCTCGACGCGCGCTTTGTTGAGCGCAGTCTGAGAGAACCCGCCGTAGACCATCGTGCCCACGAGCGCGAGAACCGTGACCGCCAAGATGATCTCCAAGAGCGTAAAACCACGATTCATGGCTCCCCCTGCAGTGCGTCAGCATCGACCGGGGCGGGCTGCTCCGAAACCAGGTACTGGATGACGTCGAAGCCGCGCTCCGACGGCCCCTCTTTCCAGCGGACGGTCACTGTGGCCCTGCGCACCTGCTCTTCCAGAAAGGGCTTCAGAATCGGGAAGCCGATCTGCAGCGCCATCATCGTCAGGTTTCCTGCTTGACCTGCGATCACCTGCTGAGGGGTCCCCCCCTCGCTTTTGACCTCGTCGTATGCCTCGGTAAGGCGCTGGTTCGGCGTGTCCTGCTCACTTGTACCATCGTCCTCGTCATCTTGAGTACCGAACTCCGGAAGTATGATTCGCTCGACGATCCATTCGCATTCGAAACCCTCCTGAGGTGCATGCTCGCAGCAGTTGTCGCTGTCCTTCTTCTCGATCGCTGGGAGACCCTCGATTTGGATGAGCTGTTCGATTTCGCCCATCTTGCAGCGAGCGAGGGTTGCGGCGACGTTCTGTCGCCGGGCGCGAGCCGCCACGTTTGCGGCCCCGACCTCGCTCGAGAAGATCGCCGTCAGCGAAAGTCCGAGGATCGCGACGGCAATCATCACCTCCAGGAGCGTGAATCCGCGCCGAGTCACAGCGAATCCCTCACTTCGCCGTCGTCGTCCAGCTCATCGATTGGCTCGTAAGCAAAATTGTGAATCCGCGCATTACCCGTGAGAGGGTGAATCTCGACGCTGTAGACCGTTTCGCTCGAGTCACTGAGCTGGATGGCCGCGTGCTCTGTGACACCGCCGGGAAAGAAATAGACCGCGCCCTCGCCATCGGTTCGAGGTTCGGTCTCATGCGGAGTGATCAAGCCATGAATCACAATCCCGTCCCCGAGCGGCTGCGCCGTGTACTGCTTGAGTGGCTCGCCGTCCCGGTTGGAGATGGGCTGGAACGGCGATGTCGGTTTCACCTTGCTCAGAGGTGTTTCGAGTCGGGTTCGGGCCAAGTCCCATGGGTCGACCGCTTCCCCGGGCTCGTCTTCCAACTGCTCTTCGGTTGCGAGCGTCACCGGTGTTTCGGTTTCCTCGACTGCCATCGTATTCTTCTCGAAGTCGAACTGTAGGCGCGTGGTCGTCCCCTGCGTGAGGGAACGGTTGTATGCAAACTTGGCGGCGCTCGCGACCTTGAATGCTGACGACCTCAGCCGCGTTCGTGTGATCGCGCCTAGGCCGAAAGTCGCCCCCGTAATCACGATCGCGATGATCACGATTACCAGAATCACCTCGATGAGAGTGAATCCGCCTTTGGTTCGGTTGGGGACGCGTAGCAGCATGGATCCTTAGATGTCGTCTTCAGTGTTGAATTCGAGGTCCTCTCCTGCAGAAATCACGGAGATGTCGCCGTCCTCACAGCTGATTTGGAACGGCGTATCCCATGCGTCGGTCGTTCTGCGAGTTCCGTCGAGATATCGCTCGGTCACGAGATCTTCGACCGTGGGACAAGCTCTCGGGTTGTCGGCCTTGTAGAGCATGACGGCGGAGCGCAGCGCCTCAGCGTCCGTCTTGGTCGTCTTGATTCGCGCCTTCTCCAGCTGTGGCAATAGCGCGACGGCAACCCCGCCAGCCATCATCGCGAAGATCGTGATGACGATCATGATCTCGATGAGCGTGAAACCTTCTCGGCCGGTCTGGCGGGCCAGTCGTCGGTGTTGGAGTTTGTCAGTCGTGTTGGGCATGGAGCCTCCAGTTGGCATCATTGAATGTTGTCGTCCTTCAGTAACGAGCCGCTTGGGCCCGCGGAAATCACTTCGGCTTCTTCCTCGAAGAGGCCTGGGCAACGAATCGTGAGCGGCCCCCCCCATCCGTCCTTCGGCATCGACGCGAGGTAGTGTTTCTGCGAAAGGGGAGGGTGCAGAAGCTCCGCCGCCGAGCTTGGACAACGGCCCACGTCGGCGCGGAATCGATCGATCGCCTGTTTCACCTGCGCTACCGCGACATCGGTGTTCCGTACTCGGACTCGATGCCTCACGTACTTCGTGAATCCGAAAGCAAGCATGAGGAGCAGCACTCCGCCGAGCAGGGCTTGCCACCTGATGTTGCGGAACGCGCCTCGCCAACGACCACCGCGACGTTCCCAGGGCAGCGCAACTCTTTGTCTTCGTCCTCTTCGCGCCATGCTCAGCTTTCATTGAATCATCTCGTTGAGTTGTAGCAGTGGCATGAGAATGGCGAACGCGATGCCACCAACCACCACGCCCATGACCACGATCAGCAAAGGTTCGAGAATGGAAGTCATCGCTCCGACGCGCACTTCGATCTGTTGGTCGTAGGCTTCTGCCACATGCACCAGCATCTCCTCCAACTGACCGGTGCGTTCACCTATTGCAATCATGTGAGTCACGATCGGCGGAAACCTTCCCGCCTGTCGGAGCGGTTTGGCGATTCCTTCTCCCTCGCTCACGCTCGCCCGCGCTTCCTCGACGACTCGCATGAGCTCCGTGTTGCCCAGGACGTTGCGGGTGATGTCCATGGCAGTGAGAACCGGAACACCGCTGGCGAGAAGCGTTGCCAAAGTTCTCGCAAAGCGCGACACCGCGACCATGATGAGCAGCGGGCCGAAAAGTGGCATTTCGAGGACAAACAGATCCCACTTTCTGCGCCCTTCGGTCGTGGCCTTCCAGCGTCGGAACCAGTACACGCCACCGCCGATGAGGGCACCGAGGAGCCACCAGTAGTTGCTGAAGACGTTACTCACCCAGATCAGCAGGCTGGTGTACCAGGGGAGTGTCTGGTTGAAGTTCTCGAAGATCGAAGTGACTTTCGGCACCACGACCGACATCATCAGGAACAGGATGAGGACCACTACGACCGCCATGACGACTGGGTATGCGAGCGCGCCGCGAACTTTGCTCTGGAGGCGGGTCTGCTCGTCCAAGAACTCGGCGAGCCGTGCGAGGACCTCTTCGAGCGTACCGGACGCCTCACCCGCGGCTACCATGTTGACGTAGAGCGTAAGGAAGATCTTGGGATGCGCCTTGAGCGCATCGGCGAAGTTGGTGCCCTCATTGACCTGGTTGCGTGTGTCCGTAAACGCGGCTTTGAGCTCTGGTTGGTCGAGCTGCTCGATCAGCGCACTCAGGGCTTCGACGAGGGGAACTCCAGAACGGATCAAGACGGAGAGCTGTCGAGTGGCAACGGCGACGTCCATGGGCGAGACGCGTCGAAATAATCGGCCGAAATCGATGTCGCGTGAGGCCTTGCGCGCAGCCTCGGACTGCTCGAGGATCTCCGTCGCGAGGACTCCGTCACGTTTGAGAACGGTGCGCAGAGCCTTGGCGCTATCGGCGTCTCGGATACCTTTGACGGATTTTCCGCGCGCATTGACTCCTTTGTACGCATAGACAGCCATTGCCTAGACCTCTGCAGCTTGGGTGGCCGCGAGTACCTCTTCTACGCTCGTTACGCCTGCCACGACTTGACGCGCGCCGTCTTCGCGCAGAAGCCGCATTCCCTGGTGCTGCGCGACACGTTGAATCGTTTTTGCATCGCTGTTGTTGAGGATCTCGCGCCGGACCGGTTCGTCGATGATCATGAGCTCGAAGATGCCGATTCGTCCGCGATAGCCCGTATTGCTGCACGCATCGCAACCATGGTGGTGAAAGAAGGTTAGCTCATCGGAGCTGGCGTTGGCGGGGTTCGGCAACGTCGATGGAGTGCCGTGCCCAATGACCGTCGTCGCCGCCACCCTCCGAAGCTCTGCCAACTTCTCCTTCGCGCTGTCCGCGTCGATGCCGAGCTCGCGAAGGTCCTGTGGAGTCGGCGCGTAGGGAGTCTTGCAATGATCGCAGAGCTTTCGGACCAGGCGCTGCGCCAGGACTGCGAGTACGGACGATGAGATCTGATACGCCTGTATGTCCATGTCGACCAGTCGCGTGATGGCGCTTGGCGCGTCGTTCGTGTGCAAGGTGGAAAGCACGAGGTGTCCGGTGAGCGATGCATGAATCGCGATCTCGGCTGTTTCGTGGTCTCGTATCTCGCCGACCATGATGACGTCCGGATCCTGACGAAGAAAGCTTCTCAGACCCGCCGCGAAGGTGAGACCGATCTTCGGTTGCACTTGCATCTGACCAATGCCCCGCAACTCGTACTCCACGGGATCTTCCGCGGTCAGTATGTTCTTCTCGGGTGTGTTGATCTTGTTGAGGCAACCGTACAGCGTGGTCGTCTTGCCAGAGCCGGTGGGCCCGGTAACCAGGATGATTCCATTGGGACGCCCGATCAGATGCTCGAGCTGATCGAGCTCACGACGTGCGAACCCGAGGTCGATCAAGTTCAGTAGCACTTGCTCTTTGTCGAGCAGACGCATGACGACGCGCTCACCCTTTGCAGTGGGAATAGTTGAGACACGAACATCGACGACCTTGCCCGCGATCTTCTTGGTGATGCGACCATCTTGCGGCAGCCGCTTTTCCGCAATGTTGAGACCGGCTTCGATCTTGATGCGGCTCACAATCGACGAGAGGAATCCACGATTCGCTTCCTTGCGAGGGATGAGCCTGCCATCGACTCGATATCGCACGATCACCTTCTCGTCGGTGGGTTCGATGTGAATGTCGGACGCTCGCTCCTTAACTGCGGTGTAAAAGAGATTATTGACCCAGCGAATCACCGGCGCCTCGTCGGTCATGTCGATTAGGTCGCGCAGCTCTTCGACCTCTTCGCCTTCTTTCGCTTCGGCGAGTGCGGTCTCGTCTTTGCGCTCGTAGACTCGGTTGATCGCGTCGTCGATGGTTTCTTCAGCCGCCGCTACGGGAATGATCGTCTTTCCGAGCAAGATTCTCAGGTCATCGATCGGAAA
>DASRZF010000014.1:0-29634 GCA_035686645.1 Polyangiales bacterium | reverse complement strand
CCTCCGTACACCCCCAGTGCCGGTGTCAGTGCGCGTGCGTCGCCGCGTACAGCGGAGGGCGGCTCGGGATGCGCGGCACAGCGATTGGGCGGGAGGCGAGACGCAGGGAATCTTGGAGAGACGGCCGAGCGGGTCCCAATCGCGAGCACGTGCGTCGCGAGCCGCCCTCCGATCGTCAAGGTGCCAGTGCCAGTGCCAGTGCCAGTGTCAGCGCCAGTGTCAGCGTCAGCGTCAGCGTCAGTGTCAGCGCCAGTACCGGTGCCAGCGCCAGTGTGGTCGTCAGGGGCTCCTCAGAGGATGCGGGCTTCGGCCGCGTCGACGGTGTTGCTCAAGAGCATGGCGATGGTCATGGGGCCGACTCCGCCCGGGACTGGCGTGATGTAGGACGCGCGCTGCTTAGCGCCCTCGAACTCGACGTCGCCCGTGAGCGTGCCGTCCTCCAGTCGATTGATGCCAACGTCGATCACGACGGCACCCTCCTTGATCCAATCACCTTGGACCAGGTTGGGTCGGCCGACCGCGGCAACGACGATGTCCGACTCGCGCACGCGGTCTGCGAGATCCTTGGTGCGCGAGTGCGCGATCGTTACGGTGGCGTGCTTCTCGAGAAGCATGAGTGCGATCGGCTTGCCGACCAAAGTGCTTCGCCCGAGGACTAGAGCGCGCTTGCCGTTGGGATCGCAGCCGACGCGTTCGAGCATGCGCATGCAGCCGCTCGGTGTGCAGGGGCGGAGGCCCTTGCGACCCACCACGAGAAGACCCGCGTTGAACGGATGCAGGCCATCCACGTCTTTCGCTGGATCGATCGCATCGATGACTGTTTGATCGTGCAGATGATCGGGGAGCGGCAGCTGAACGAGGATGCCGTCGATCTCATCGTCGCCGTTGAGCTCGAAGATCAGCGCGAGGAGATCGGCCTCCGAGGTCTGCGCTGGGAGTCGATGGACGCGTCCCTGGATTCCGGCCTTGGCGGCGGCCCGCTCCTTGTTGCGGACGTACACCTCGGAGGCCGGGTCTTCCCCAACGAGCACCACGTCCAAACCCGGCGCCCGGTTGTGCGTCGCTTTGAAGGCCTCCGCCCTCGCCTTGACCTCCGCCCTCACCTCTTTGGCGAGCGCCTTCCCATCGATCAGTTCAGTCATGGGCGAGGGTCTATCAGGAGCCTCGCCAGTTCTCAAACCAGCAGGACCGGTGGAAATCACGGCATGTCGTGGTATGCCGCGTGGCCATGTTCGACCCCGTCTCCCCGCAGGTTTCCTTCCCAGAGCTCGATGCGACCCAACTCGCGTTTTGGGAAAGCGCCCGGATCTTCGAAAAGGCCTCGGCGGGCGGAAAGGACAAGCAGCCGTTCATTTTCTACGAGGGTCCGCCTACGGCCAACGGAATGCCCCACCCGGGGCATGTGCTCACGCGGGTCATGAAAGACGTTTTTCTGCGTTACAGGACGATGTGCGGCTACGAGGTGCCGCGCCGCGCTGGTTGGGACACGCACGGTCTGCCCGTCGAAGTCGAGGTCGAGAAAGAGCTTGGTATCAGCGGGCGAGAGGCGATCGAAGCGTACGGGGTCGAAGCATTCAGCCGCAAGTGTATCGACTCGGTGTTCAAGTACATCGGGGAGTGGCAAAAGATGACGGAGCGTATCGGCTTCTGGGTCGATTTCGATTCCGCATACGTGACCTTCCACAAGTCGTATGTCGAGAGCGTTTGGTGGGCGCTTTCGGAGATGTTCAACCAAGGCCTACTCTACCAAGGTTACAAAGTCGTTTGGTGGTGGCCGCAGGGAGGCACCGCGCTCTCGGCCGGCGAAGTCGGCCAAGGCTATCAAACCATCGATGATCCATCGGTGATGATTCGTTTCCCCGTGCTCGGCGAAACGCGGACCTCGTTTCTGGCTTGGACGACCACGCCATGGACGCTTCCATCCAACATCGCGCTCGCGGTCGACGCCAAGACGGACTACGCGACCGTCGAGTTGGACGACGGCGAGCGATTGGTTCTCGCCGAGGCCCTGGTCAGCAAGGTGCTCGGAGACGATGCCAAAATCGTCGCGACGCGCAAAGGAGCCGAGCTGGTCGGAATGCGTTACGAGCCGCCGTTCCGATATGCCGACCCCGAAGGCGGCCCCGCTTGGCAGGTCGTCGATGCCGATTTCGTTTCGCTCGACAGTGGCACCGGCCTGGTGCACCTCGCACCGGCGTTCGGCGAGGACGATTTCCGGATCTGCAAAGAAAAGGGCATGGGTTTTCTTCAGCTCTTGAAGCCCGATGGCACGTTTCCAGAGGAAGTGACCGATTTTGCCGGCCGATTCTGCAAAGACGCAGATCGCGACATCATTCGGAACCTCCGCGCCCGTGATGTGCTCTTCAAAGAGGAGGCCTACCGGCACGACTACCCGTTCTGCTGGCGGGCGATGCAGGATCCGTTGATCCAATATGCACGACGTTCCTGGTTCATCCGCACCACCCAAGAAATCGGCCGCGTCAAAGAGAACAATCAACGCGTGCACTGGGAGCCGGAGCACATCCAGAACGGTCGCATGGGCCAGTTCCTCGAGGGGAACGTCGACTGGGCGCTTTCGCGCGAGAGATTTTGGGGCACACCACTTCCGATTTGGATGAACGACGAGACGGGTGCGGTGGAAGCGATCGGCTCCGTTGCCGAGATTCTGCAGCGCAATCCCGACGCCTTCGCGCATTTCGAAAAAGCCAAGGCGGCAGACCCCAGCTTGCAAGACCACTTGATGGTCCACAAGCCCTGGGTCGATGAGGTCACCTGGGCCCGCGATGGCGAGCCGGGCGTGTATCGACGCGTGCCGGAGGTCATCGACTGCTGGTTTGATTCAGGCTGCATGCCGTTCGCCCAATGGGGGTTTCCACACCAAAACTCGGAAGGCTTCGAGCGGAGCTTTCCCGCCGACTTCATCACGGAAGCGGTCGATCAGACGCGAGGATGGTTCTATTCCTTGATGACGATCAGCTCGCTCATGTTTCCCGAGCGTGCACTTCCTCACCCTTTCAAGAATTGCGTCGTGCTCGGGCTGATGACGGACGAGAAGGGGAAGAAGCTCAGCAAGCGCGACAAGAACTACACGGACCCGCTGGTGCTCATGGACCGCGTGGGTGCCGATGCCGTGCGCTGGGCGCTCTACTCAGGCACCGTTCCCGGCCAGAATACGCGCTTTTCCGACGATGCGGCCACCGACGCGGTGCGCGAATTCCTCCTGAAGATTTGGAACGTCTACAGCTTCTTCGTCACATACGCCAATATCGACGGTTGGAGCCGCGAGGACGAGCGGCCTATGCTTGCCGAACGGCCTGACATGGATCGCTGGGTGCTCGCTGAGCTCGACGCGACCGTTCGTGCCGTTCGCCAGGAGCTCGATGAGTACAAGAGCCACATGGCGGTTCGGCATCTCCTCGAGCTGGTCGATGGCGTTTCGAATTGGTACGTGCGACGAAGCCGTGCTCGATTCTGGGCGTCCGAGGATTCGTTCGACAAGCGTGCGGCCTTCGGGACGCTCTACGAGGTGCTGGTTGATCTGACCAAGCTCGCTGCACCGTTCATTCCATTCATGACTGAAACCCTGTTCCAGAATCTGGTGCGCCAAGGGGACGCCACTGCCGCCGAGTCCGTGCATTTGGCGGCGTTCCCCGAACCACAAGAAGCGCGCGTCGATGACGAACTGCGACAGACCATGCGGCGGGTTCGCAATTTGGTCACGCTGGGTCAGCGTGTGCGAAACGAAAACAAGCTCAAAGTTCGTCAGCCGCTCGCCGAGGCCATCGCGGTCGTGGCCGACGATGCTGAGCGTCTAGCGATCGACCGCTTCTCGAGCGCGATCCGCGAGGAGCTCAACGTGCGAGAGCTCGGCTTCACTCTGGAACCGCACAAGTATGTCGAGTTCGAGCTCGTTCCGAACTTCCGGGTGCTCGGGCCAAAGCTCGGCAAACAGGTTCCGGCCTGCAAGAAAGCGCTTTCGGAGGCGGATGGCTCCGCGCTTTACGTCGAAATGGAGCAGAACTCCAAGATCGTGATCGAGCTTCCGGACGGCCCAATCGAGCTCACCCCCGACGAGGTCGAAGTTCGCCTGAGCGCGCGAGAAGACTTCGCTGCGGCCTCGGGTGCAGGTCAGGTCGTCGTGATCGACACTCGCGTAGACGAAAGCCTGCGGCGCGAAGGCCTGGCCCGCGAGGTGATCAATCGCATTCAACGCGCCCGCAAGGCCATGGATCTGGCCTACGAAGCTCGAATCGAGGTCAGTTGGAACGCCGAAGGTGAGCTTGCGGCTGCCATCGAAGAAAACGCATCCCGGATCGCCACGGAGACCCTGGCCACCGCATTCGGGCGAACCGCAACGCCCGAGCACAGCGAACACGATACCGAAATCGAAGGCGCGCCTCTGAGCCTCGCGATCACTGCGGCCTGAATCGGAAAAGGGTCAGGTTTCCCCGGCCGAGCCTTCGGTGTTTTGGGCGCGCTCCTGCTTTTCGCGCCGTCCATCGACGAAGCCTTCGATCAAGATCAGCGCGACTCCGATGGTGATCCATGCGTCGGCGATGTTGAACGTGGGGTACGCCCAGCGATCGTGGATGTGGAATCGCACGAAGTCGACGACGTAGCCAAGGCGGACCCGATCGACGAGATTTCCGATCGCCCCGGCCACGATGAGCGGAACACTGATCGCAAAGAGCGCGCCTCCGCGACCGGTGACGAACATCCAGAGAAGCAGGACGATCGCGCCCGTAGCCGCAACGTAAAAGACGCCCTTCCGAACCAGGCTCGGCATGTCCCGCATGAATCCGAAGGCGGCACCGCAGTTCTCGGCATATCGAAACTCGAGAAATCCATCGATGAGCACGATGGGCGAGCGCTGGGCCCGCTGAGGCTCGGTTCGCCCGTACTCGTTGGGCTCGCAGACCGGTTCCGCCCCTTGCGCCGAGGGCTGAGAGAGTCGGTCGAGGGCCCAGTGCTTGCTGCCGAGGTCCATGGCCGCGAGGAGCGCCGCGGCGACCAGGCAGAGAACAAATGCCTTTGAGGAGCGGTGCTTTCGAGTCACGGCCGGCGACTGTAACAGTTGAATTTGCTGGGTCAAATCGGTGCTTGGAGCCTGTGTGACACAGAGATCCTTGCCTTTGTGTCACAAAGTGTTACATGATGGGCATGGGCCAAGACGAGGAGAGCAAGAGCCGACGGGCCAAGAAGGAACGGGTGCTCCATACCCGCGTGCCGGCCGTTCTCGAGCAGGAGCTCAAGAGGGTCGCCAACGCTTGGCGCGTTCCCGTGTCGAATGTTGTTCGCGCCCTGCTGGAGGACGCGTTGGACACGCTCGACGTCGTGGGCGCAAAAGCCGAAGGTGAGCTCCGCGAAGTAGCCGAGTTGCTGGCATCTGAACGCCACCGATTTCGAAAGAAGTCGGCCGAACAGCTGAGCAGAATCCCGGGAGCATCCGATCGAACGGAACCGCCTGAGGGCCCATACGGCGCAACGGCAGAACGCCAGGCCGATCCACTCGAGGGCGCCGTCGGCGTGACGCCGATCATTTTGGTCCATGACGCGGTTTGCGGCGTGACTGGCGCAACATTGGCGGCCGGTTCCGAGGCCTACATGGTCCTTTTCGACGATCCGCGTCGAAAACTAATAACGGGCAGGGAGGCCCTGCCCCAGGCACCGACATCCAACGAGGAGAAAGCCCATGACTGAACAACAAAAGATGCAATCTGCTGTCGAAGAGAACGTCAATGCGGCCGTCGGTCAAGTCACCAAGACAGCCGAGGACGCACTGAGCATGGGACGTAAGGTCACCGCGCTTTGGCTTGGGGTCACGCGCAGCGCGATCGAGGCTGCTGCCAAGACCCTCTCCGCCACCGCCGAGGTGATCAGCACCCTTGCGGAGTCGATGGGCGAGCTAGCGAAGCGCGTCGAAGGCTCCGCGAAGAACGTCTGATGCCGAGCCGGTGGGCCTGGTGAGAGCGGCCTGCCGGCTAACCTTCGCTCTTCAGCTTCGGGTTCGATTTGCGGTCTATCGGGCCGTGCGGCAGGTGCCGGCCTTCACGCAGATGACGAACGGCGTTGATGCCCCAGCGCGTCAGGAAGTACGCAGGAAGCGCCACCGCCAAGCCGCAGACGAGTCCACCGATCCAAAGCTCACCGCCGGTGGTCGCGAGCAAGCGTCCCGCGTCGCTCCAGAACTCCGTGTCGAGCAATCGACGGACTCCGCCATCCTTCAGCGCGCGCCCCATGTTGCCAAGCCAGGTCTTGATCGTGGCTCGGGTGACTTCCTTTTCGGGACGAAGCACGGCTGCTCCGACCGACCAAGTCGCGTAGTACAGCGGTACGGCGGTAAATGGGTTGCTGATGAACAGGATCGGGATTCCCGACACCTTGTTCGCGCGAAGCAAGGCAGCAAGAGGCAGGTAGATCACGATCTGCAACCCGAGCGTCGGCGTGAAAGCGATGATTGCGCCGATGAATACACCCCAGGCGATGCGATGCGGCGTATCATCGAGGTGCAGGATATTGTGAACGACAATCTGCTGAAGGCGTCGCCAGAGGTCCTTGAGGTTCATTCGGATTCGCCCCACGCGCCGCCGCCGGGCGTTTCGACTCGGAGGATGTCGCCGGGCGCCACCTGAACGGTGACGCGGTGAGCGATTTGCTTTCCGTTGAGTAGATTCATGCCCGTTGCACCTGAACCGCCGCCGCGCATACCATAGGGTGCGACGAGACGCCGCTCGGAGATCACCGAAACTCGCATTGGCGCGAGGAACTCCAGCTCCCGAATCAACCCGTCGCCCCCTCGAAGCCGGCCTCTGCCCCCGGAGCCGTGACGGAGCGAGAACCGCCGAATCCGAACCGGAAACCGTGTTTCGAGGATTTCCGGGTCGGTGCACTTGGAGTTCGTCATGTGGGTATGAACGCCATCTGCGCCCGGTCGCCGCGCAGTGGCGCCCGCTCCCCCTCCGAGGGTCTCGTAGTACGCAAAGCGATCGTCGCCGAAGGTGATGTTGTTCATCGTTCCCTGGCTAGCTGCAGCAAGGCCGAGCGCTCCGAACAAGACATCCACCACGCGCTGCGATGTTTCTACGTTTCCGGCCGCTACCGCGTGGCCGGGCTCAGGACAAAGCAGGGAGCCCTCTGGGATGCGAACGGAGACCGGTCTCATACACCCACCGTTGAGCGGTATGGGTTTGCCCACCAGCACGCGAAGCACGTAGAGCACCGCCGCCATGGTGACGGCCCTTGGCGCGTTGAGATTGTTGTCGAGCGCCCTATCGGTCCCTTCGAAATCGATCGACATCTCGCCGCCATCGACGGTGACGCAAACCAGTATTCGGGCTCCATCGTCAAGTTGATCCTCGAATCGATACTCTCCGTCGGGCAGATCGGCGATGGCGCGGCTCGTGAGTGCGGCTGCGTTGTCCTGTATGTGCTGCATGTACGCGATCACGACTTCGAGGCCGTAGCGTGCCAAGAGATCGTCGAGCAGCTGAAGGCCCTTCTCGTTGGCCGCAATCTCAGCTTGGATGTCGGCCACGTTCTCGTCGGGGTTGCGCGCGGGGTACCTGCCCTGGCCGAGAGCTTCCCGGAGAAGCTGCTCTCGAAACGCTCCGTCTTCCACGATTCGGAGAGTGCGTAGGACGACCCCTTCTTGGTCTAGCCGTGTCGACGCAGGAGGCATCGACCCTGGCGTCAGACCGCCAACGTCGGCGTGATGTCCGCGCGACGCAACGACGAATCGAAGCACGCCCTTCTCGTCATGCTGCGGAGTGACCACGGTGATGTCGGGAAGGTGAGAGCCACCGGCGAAGGGGTCGTTGGTGACGAAGACGTCGCCGGGTTTCATGTCGGGATGCGCATGCAGGACCGCCCGCACCGACTCGCTCATGGCGCCCAGATGCACGGGGATATGGGGCGCGTTCGCAACGAGCCCCCCCGTCACGTCGAACACCGCGCACGAGAAGTCGAGTCGATCTCGGATGTTCGTGCTCATCGCCGTGCGTTGAAGCACGGCACCCATCTGCTCCGCGATCGATTGAAACTGGCTGTTGAAGACCTCGAGCAGCACCGGATCCACTCGAGTATCAGCCATTTCTCGCTCGATCCGGCTCTCAACGTCTCGCATTGTCAGGTAGTCGCGCTCGTCTCGGATGGCGACGAAGCCCGAATCGACGACGACGGTGCCCGTGGCGTCCAGAATCATCGCGGGACCACGTACCTCTGTTTGGAGCGGGAAATCTTCGCGGAGGTAGACGGGAGCTTCGACCAGTGCGCCGTCGGACCAGAGCATCGTCGTGCGCAGCGCCGCCCCGGATCCAGCCTCGACCCGCGGAAGATCCGGCTTGGGGCTGCTCAATTCGACCTGGACCCGCAGCGTGGCCGCGTGGACCGCATGCTGCGGCCGAACGTACCCAAACTCACGGCGGTGCAAGACTTCGAAATCAGCGCGCATCGTATGAGCGTCCGTCCAATCCACCGTGAGCGTCGTTTCGGTTCCGCGGTAGTGCAGCGCCACCCTTCTACGAACGTTCCAACGCGCCTGAGCGCCAGCATCTCGAGCCAAGGCAGCGCGGCCTGAGGCCTCCAAGTCCTCGAACGCCCTTTCCCACCCGGTCGGCAAAGGTGCGGCCAAGTCGGCGCGCCCTGCGTCACGCTCTCCGTGCCACTCGAAATTGGCAACCCCCATACCGAATGCGGAAAGCGCCCCTGCATACGGATGAAAGACCAGGTCGCGGATACCGAGGCGACGCGCGATCAGGCAAGCATACTGTCCGCCAGCGCCGCCGAAGACCACCATGGCGTGATTGCGCACGTCGTGGCCGCGTCCGACAGAAATCTTCTGTATGGCGGTCGCCATGTTCTCTACGGCCACGCGCAGAAAACCATGAGCCGCCTCGACTGCGCTTCGTTCGACACCCGTTGCACGAAGCGATGCGGCGACCGCAGCAAGCCTCTTCTTTGCTCTCTCCACGTCTAGCGGAAACGGGAACCGGTCGGCGCTCAAGCGGCCTAAGCAAAGCGAGACATCAGTCAGAGTGAGCTCCTCGGCCTGAGAGTTGCCGTAGCAGAGCGGTCCCGGGTCCGAACCCGCACTTTGCGGCCCGACGATCATGCGCTCGCCTTCGAGCTTGCAGATCGAGCCTCCTCCAGATGCGACGGTGTGGAGCTCCATCATTGGAGCGCGAATTCGGATGCCGCCGATTTGGCTCTCGAATACCCGCGAAACCTGTCCTGCGAACCGGGACACGTCGGTTGAAGTGCCTCCCATGTCGAAGCCAATGACCTCCGAGAGCCCGAGCTCTTCGGCGATTGCGCCGGTCGCCACCACTCCAGCCGCAGGGCCTGAGAGGACCGCGTTGCGACCGATGAAGCCGGATGCGTCGACCAAGCCTCCGTTGCTCTGCATCATCCGCAAGCGGCTGGATCCGAGCTCCTTTTCGAGCGCGGCCATGTACTGAGTGAGCAATGGCGTGAGGTATGCGTTTGCGGTGCTCGTATCGGCGCGGCCAAGGAGGCCGATCTCGTTGGATATCTCGTTCGACGTCGAGACATGGGCGAATCCGACCTCTTTCGCGATCGCGCCGACCCGGCCTTCGAGCGTTCCGTCACGGTACGCGTGCATCAAAGCGATCGCTACCGATTCGGCGCCGCTATTTCGGGCTTCCTCGAGCGCGTTTCGCAGCTCCGACTCGTCGAGCTCGCGAAAAATAGAACCGTCTGGATTCATCCGTGCGCCAATCTCGATGACCCAAGCGGGTAGCGGCTCGGGTTTTTCGATCTCGAGAGCAAACAGATCGGGCCGGGTCTGGTCGCCGATACGAATGAGGTCACCCAGCCCTTGATCCGCAATCAGAACAGTCGGCCGGCCGCCGCGCTCGAGTAGCGCATTGGTGGCCAGCGTCGTTCCCATGCGAACCTCGCTCGCCGGGATCGAATCGCTTGGCCCGAGACCCAGTAATGCTCGGATGCCTTCGAGGGGAGCCTGATCCGAGGAGAGAACCTTCGTGACCCGCAACGCGCCGCTCTCCAGATCGCGATGGATACAGTCGGTGAAGGTGCCGCCGCGGTCGATCCAGAACTGGTGCCGGGGGGTCGGCTCTTCCATGTAGGCCTGCATCGAAGCACGGCCCCAGAGCGGGTCAAGAGTTCCAGCGCGATCTCACTGTTTGGGTGCAGAAATCGCCCAGATAGCTTACAAGGAGGTCATAAATGCACCCTTCGGAATCCGACCCGCCGCAATTTTCTGGTTTTCAAATGAGTTTCCTGGACTTATACAGGCCAGCAAGTCAAGGAAGCTAAGGAAGATGGACACGGAAGAATTCACTGTCTCGTCCGTGATACCCGCGAGCCCTAACCGTATTTATTCCGCATGGATGGACGAGCGCCATCACTCCGCGTTTACGGGCGCTCGGGCCACGGTGGACCCCTGGGTAGGCGGTCGAGTCGTTACGGACGATGGTTTCATCGACGCGACGCACGTCTATCTCGATACCGGCAGTCGTATCGCCATGACCTGGCGGACTCGCGATTTCCCCAAGGGCTCGAATGACTCTCAGGTGGATATCACCTTCGAGCCCGTGGCCGGTGGGACGAAGGTGGAGGTAACCCACTCCAAGATCCCCGCCGGCCTCGGGAAAGCCTGCGAGGAGATCTGGAACAAACTCTATCTGAAGCCCATGGCCAGGTACTTCGGGGAGCCGGACGCGATGCGAGCGGCCTACACCGCCGCCAAGAAAGCCGGCCATTTACCGCTTTCTGGGATCAAGGCGAGCCGGCCCGCACCTCGGCGGCCCTTCATCAAGGCTCCGCCGCCTCCCATTGAGGATTCCGAAGACGAAGAGGAAGAGGAAAAGCCAAAGAAGACGCGTGCGCGTTTCGAATCGAAGACGATCGATCTTCGAGAGCTTGCACTCGCCCAGGCAGAGGCCCGAAAGGAAGCCGCTCGGAGGAAGGCTGAAACCAAGCAGAAGGCCGAGGCAGCTCGGCGGCAGGCCGAAGCGGCTGTGAAGAAGGCCGAAGCCAAGAAGAAGGCCGAGCTGATGAGAATCAAGAAGGCCGAGGCGAAGCGTAAGGCTGCCGAAAAGAAGAAAGCCGAGCTCGAACGCAAGGCGGCGGCTGCCCAGAAGAAGGCCGAAGCCAAGAAGAAGGCCGAGGAGATCAAGCAGAAGAAGGCGGCCGCCAAGAAGGTCGCCGACGAGCTCAAGCGTAAGAAAGCAGCCGCGAAGAAGAAGGCCGAGGAGATCAAGCGGAAGAACGCGGCCGCCAAGAAGAAGGCGGCTGCCAAGAAGAAGGCGGCTGCCAAGAAGAAGGCGGCTGCCAAGAAGAAGGCAGCTGCCAAGAAGAAGGCAGCTGCCAAGAAGAAGACGAGCGCCAAGGGCCGTGGGACGCCGACCAAGCGCAAGGCGACGCAGCAGAAGCGCGGCGCGAAGAAGAAGCGGACCTCCGCCAAGAAGAAGGTCGCGCCGAAGAAGCGAAGCGGCACCCAAAAGCGCAGTGCGGCCAAGAAGAAGGTCGCGCCGAAGAAGCGAAGCGTCACCAAAAAGCGCAGCGCAGCCAAGAAGAAGAGCGCGCCGAAAAAACGAAGCACGGCGGCCAAACGAAGAGCCGTGCCAGCCAAGCGCAGACCAACGAAGAAACGCAGCAAGACGTCGGCCAAGAAAGCCAAGCGCCGGTCCTCGCGCCGCTAGTCGAGTGGTGACTCTGCTTGGCGCCGCAGGCCGTCGAGCAGTGAGTCGAGCGAGCGGTGTGCCGGTCCCTCCTCGATGACGCTCAGCTCTTCGAGCTCCCGAGCGGTATCGCTACAATCGAGCCAGATCTGCATCGCCTCGAGCGCACTGAGAAGACGCATGCTCCGCCCCGGCAAGGCAAGCGCCGCGGTCGACACTTTGGCCTCAGTCAAAGCATCTCCGATCAACAGACAGGCCTTCTCGGCGATCCGAGTGCTGAAGTCGCTGCTCTCGCCAAGGCCAAAAAGCAATAGACCGTCCGCTTGGAGCTTCGCAGGCGTCGTCAGGAGGGCCTTCTCGCCAAAGCTTCCTTTGATGTACCCCGACATCAGCTTGCGGGATAGCGCTCCACAAAGGCGCCAATCGACGAGCCCTGCGGGGCCCCGGAGAGGGCGTTCATCGGAGAAGAACGGGAGCACGAGCAATTGGGTTTGCAGCTCATCGAGGCCTCGCGCCGAAGCCGGCGTGAAGTCGTAGGCGATCACGGTTTTCCGAGCTCGGTGGCGATTCGATCGAGCACACCGTTTACGAACGAGCCGCTTCCCTCGGATCCAAATCGCTTGGCGAGCTCCACGGCTTCGTTGAGTGTGACGCGCTTGGGAATGTCGTTCAATTCACGAAGCTCGACGATGGCGACGCGCAGGACGTTGCGGTCGACGATTGGCATCCGTTCGAGGCGCCAGTGATGACTCGAGGAGCGAATGAGATCGTTCACCTCATCCTGTCGGTCGGCATACGCGCGAACGAGCCGGTTGGCGAAGTCGACATCCTCGGTCCGCTCCTCTTCCGAAGCGAGATGCCCCCAGTACGATTTGATCGCCTGCGTTCCGCTCACCCCCGACACATCCATGAAGTACAGGATGCGCAGCGCGGCTTCACGCCCTTTTCGTCTTGATCCCATCGTTCACAAGCTTCCGAGCGAATGCCGCCATCTCGATCGCGGTCAGTGCTGCGTCCCGGCCTTTGTTGCCGTGTGCGCCGCCCGCGCGCTCCAACGCCTGAGTCTCGTCATCCGTCGTCAATACACCAAAGACCACGGGAATACCTGTGTCCAAGGCGACGCGCCCAATGCCGAGGGCGGTGCCTTGAGAGACATAATCGAAATGAGGCGTGCCCCCGCGAATGATCGCGCCGAGGACGAGCACTGCGTCGAAGCAGCCGCTTTCGGCGAGTTTCTGCGCGGCATGGGGGAGCTCCCAAGCACCCGGCACTTCGACGACGTAGATCGAGGACTCCGAAAGGCCGTGCTCCGAAAAACACGCCTTTGCGCCGTCGAGAAGCCTACTGACGACGTGGTGATTGAAGCGAGACCAGGCGATCGCAAAGCGAGCATTTGCGGGAGCCTCGACCTCGGTGAGAGGTTGGTTGCGATCGTCGCTCACGTTTCGTCTCGCGTTTGCTCGGACGCCGAGCTCAGCTCCCCGCCTGGCGCCACCATGAGCTGATCGACGACCGTGAGGCCGTAAGCGTCGAGGCTCGGGATCCGCCGCGGCCGGTTCGTCAGCAGAAGGAGTTGCTCGAGACCCAGATCGGAGAGTACCTGCGCTCCAAATCCGTATTCGCGAAGCACCACGCCGGGCTCTTCGGGCGGACGCGGGATGGGCTCGCCGAGATAAAATGCGAGATCGGTTTCGGGGTCGGGGTGACCCGGCAAGAACAGGATTGCGCCGTTGCCCTTCCGTTCGATCGCCGCGACGCAGTCTGCGATGTGCACCCGCGCACCCATGCGGACCTGAAAGGCATCGCCAAGCACGCTGCCGCGGTGGACACGAACGAGCGTCGGTTCCGCGCTCATCTCCCCGAGGCTCAGTGCCATGAACTGCGCCTGGCCGCCAACTTGGACCTGATAGACCGACGCGGTCCAGGTGCGCCCGGTGGGCATTTTGACGGGCGTCTGCCGGATCCTCGTGACCAGGCGCTCGCGCGCGAGCCGGTACTGAATGAGGTCCGCGATGGTGAGGAGCCGCAACTGGTGGGCTTCGGCGAAGGCGACCAGGTCCGGGTACCGCGCCATCGACCCATCGTCCTTCATGATCTCGCAAATCACGCTCGCTGGCTTCAAGCCTGCGAGCCGTGAGAGGTCGACCGATCCCTCGGTGTGACCCGTTCGCTGGAGCACCCCTCCGGGCACGGCCTTCAGCGGAAAGACGTGCCCTGGGCTCACCAAGTCCATGGCGCCGGCGTCGTCTGCGACCGCGGTGAGGATGGTATGGGCTCGATCACCCGCGCTGATGCCGGTGGTGACCCCTCTGCGTGCCTCGATCGAAATGGTGAACGCGGTGGAGCGGGACGAGCGGTTGTCGTCGACCATCATCGGAAGATCGAGCTGACGGATCCGGTCTTCGGTGAGGCTGAGGCATATCAGCCCGCGCGCATGCCTTGCCATGAAATTGATCGCCTCAGGGCTTGCCATTTCGGCCGCCATGCACACGTCGCCCTCGTTTTCGCGGTCTTCGTCGTCGACCAGGATGACCATCTTACCCTTGCGGATGTCATCGAGTGCCGCGACGACCCGCTCGATCGCGCTCGTCATATGGCCGCCACCATGACGCGAAAGCGTCCCTCATACCAGCGGAACACTGCAAATCCTCAGTCTTCGATGGCGTCTACGCCGGGCTTCCCCATCAGGCTTGCGACGTACTTGGCCAGGATGTCGACCTCGAGGTTGACCTTGGCGCCCATGGGCATCTCCCCAAAAGTGGTCTCGTCGAGGGTGTATGGCACGAGCATGACATCGAAGCGCGAGCCCGAGACGGTGTTCACCGTGAGGCTCACGCCATCGACGGTAATCGACCCCTTCGGGGCGAGGAACGGAGCCAGCCGTGTGGGGACTTCAAAGCTTGCGCGGAGGTAGTCACCGTCCGGAGTCTTGCCGCTGAGCGTCCCCACCCCATCGACATGGCCAGTGACCAGATGCCCACCCAAGCGCTCGCCGAGAGCTAGCGCGCGTTCGAGATGCACTTTGTCGCCGACGCTCAGATGCCCGAGGTTTGTCTTGTCCAGCGTCTCGTTGGACGCGTCGGCATCGAAGTGCCGCTCGGAAAACGATTTCACCGTGAGGCACGTTCCATTGACGGCGATCGATTCCCCGAGCTCAAACGGGTGAAGTGCGCAGCCGATGCGAATGCTGAGCCCGTCTTCGCGCTGGTCGAGATCTTCAATCGTGCCTAGCTGTTCTATCAGTCCGGTAAACATTCAATGCGTCCTCTCGAAGTCCCCCGAAATCAACCAGTCGGTTCCGAAAGTCTGGATCTCGGTTCGAACCAAACGGGACGCTTGCTCCATCGTGTCCACTCCGTCCCCTAGCGCGAATGAAAGCGCATTGGCATCGCCTACGATCCGGGGTGCGATGAAGATGGCAGCGCGGTCGGCGAGGTGGAGATCCAGAAACGTGCCATGCACGTGCGCGCCGCCCTCCACCAAGAGCCGCACGAAACCGCGTTCACCCAGTAGCTTCAAGACCTCGACCAGGTCCACACCACGCGCGTGACGAGCCACAGGAATCAGCTCGATGCCCGGTCCTCGCAGAGATTCGCGCCGCTCGACGTTGGCATCGTGAGCGTGGAATATCAAAACCTCGGCCTTCGAGGCTTTGTCTTGCTTCAGCGCCGCAGCGGTTTTCGGCGTGCGAAGGTTGGCATCCAGCACTACGCGAACGGGGTTTCGTCCTTCGACGTGACGGACGGTGAGCTTTGGATCATCGGCTAGCACCGTGCCCACGCCGACCAGTATCGCGTCGCTCTCATCGCGCATGCGGTGAGCTTCGGCCCTCGCCTCGTCGCCTGTAATCCACTTCGAGTCGCCGCTTCGGGTGGCGATCTTTCCATCCAAGGTCACCGCCGCCTTCAGCGTCACGAACGGCAGACCGGTTCGGATGTGCTTCGCGAAATCCGCGATCAGCGCCGTGCACTCGCGCTCCATCAAGCCGAGCTCGACTTCCAAACCGGCGCTCCTCAAACGATCGAGCGCTCCCGCCACGTGCGGCGCCGGGTCACGGCAGCCCACGACGACTTTCGCGATCCCCGCCTTCAAAATCGCCTCGGTGCAAGGTCCGGTTCTCCCGTGGTGGTTGCAAGGCTCCAAGGTCACGTACAAGGCCGCGCCCTCCACGGATCCCCGGGCGTTTCGAATCGCATCGACCTCGGCGTGTGCCTCGCCCGCCTTCGCGTGATGGCCCAGCGAGACCAGCTTCCCGTTTCTGACGATTGCGGCGCCGACGCGCGGATTTGGGCTCGTCCGCCCGCGCCGGGCTTCTGCAATCGCTCGGGCCATCACCTCCCGCTCGAAGTCCGACCACATCTCAATCCTTGAGCTTGGCGAGCTCGTCGAGGAACTCGCCGACGTTCTGGAAATCTCGATAGACGCTCGCGAAGCGCACGTACGCAACCGGATCCAGGCCGCGCAGCTCGTGCAAGACGTGCTCTCCGAGACGCGCGGAGGTGACTTCCTGCTCGCCGGTGTCCACCAACCAGCGCTCCACCTGATGCAAGAAGCGCTCGAGGGCTTCGGCAGAGACCGGTCGTTTTACGCAGGCCCGCCGCAGGCCGGCCAGCAGCTTGTCGCGATCATAGGGTTGCCGACGACCGTCCGTCTTGATGATGAGCGGAAGTGTTTGCTCCACTCGCTCGTAGGTGGTGTAGCGACGCCCGCAATGCTCACACTCGCGCCGACGCCGCGTGACCTCTCCAGCCTGCGAGAGGCGCGAGTCGATCACCCGGTTTTCGAGCGTTCCACAGTAGGGGCAGCGCATATCCGGTCACAAGCTAGCTCCGGCAGGGAGAGCGGGCAACGCAGCGGCGCCGCTCAAGCGTGGACGAGAAGAACGAGTGACTCGAGGTGAGCGGTCTGCGGAAACATGTCGAAGCCGATGGCCCGCTCGATGCGATAACCTTTCGCAGTGGCAATGCGGAGATCTCGCGCGAGGGTGGCGGTGTCGCAAGACACATAGACGATTCGCTTGGGCCCTGGCAGCAGGTCGCTACGCTCGAAAAGGGCCTTGGCGCCTTGGCGAGGGGGGTCGAGAACGATGACCTCGTACTTTCCCTTGGGAGGTTGGTTCGCGTCGCCGACGGTAACGCGCGCTTGGAGACCGCGGCGCTCCAAGTTGGATTGGCAGGCTTGGACAGCCTGCGGGTCTTGCTCTACCGCCACCAAAGTCTTGGCGAGCTCCGCGAGTCCGATGGTGAAATTTCCAATTCCAGAGTGGAGCTCGAGAACACGCCGACCTTCGGGCTCGGCGAGCTCGATGACGGCTTCGACGAGCTTCGCATTCACGGCGTCGTTCGCTTGTGAGAACGCGCCAGCTGGACCTTCCAAGGACCCGCCCGCTGCTCGTAGGTGCCGGACCTGGGTCTCTCCCCAACTCGCGGCATGTCCGGTCTCGCCGGTTCGGAGCGAGACGCCCGCGATTTCTGGCGAATGGCTGAGCGCTTCGCATGCTTCAAACAGGTTGGGTAGCTGGTCGTGCTCAGCTCGCAGATCGACCAACACACGATCGGTGTCAGTCAGTTGAAGATGAATCTCGCCCTCCCCTTGGAGTGATGGCGCAAGACATGCGCGCAGCTCGGTCCAAGCTTCACGCAAAGGCTTCGCCAAGACGATGCATTCGGCAATGTCGTTGATTCGCTTAGAGTGAAGTTGACGATAGCCGATGTTGCGACCGTGCCATGCAAGTCTGGCGCGGCGGCGGTATCCGAGCTCAGCCGGCGATGTGATCCAGTCGATCTCCGTCGTATCGGAACCGGGCAGCCCGCGGCAGGCGTCACGCAGGAATCCGAGTTTGATCTGCCGCTGAACCTCTGCGTTGGCGATCATGAGCGGGCAGCCGCCGCACCTCAGAGCGTCCGCGCAGGCGGGCTCGCGCCGCCCTGGAGCAGCTCGCAGGATGCGCGTCAGAATACCCCGCGCGGCGCCGCGCTTCGAGGAGCCCAGCGCGATCTCCACGCGTTCCGTTGGCAATGCGCCTGGAACCAAGACGATTCCGTCAGCGGTCTCCACGACGGCATCGCCTCCGCGCCCCACCGCGCGAACTTCGCCCAACGCCAAGTGCTTAGCGGGCATCGAATCCAAAAGCCCGCGTGCCGACTCTACGCGATGAAGCCGCCACCGATCACCTCGTCTCCACGGTAGACCACTGCGGCCTGGCCCGGCGTAATCGCGCGCTGAGGCTCGTCGAAATGCACTTCGAACCCGTCACTGGTCGGTATGACGTCGGCACGGGCGCCTCGGTGCCGGTAGCGAATGCGAACCTCACCTTGAAAAGGCTCGGCGGGGCGTCCCGCGACCCAGTGTGCATCCGTCGCGCTGAGTGCGTCGTCGTAGAGCTCCGACTCGTCGCCCACGACGACCGCCGCTGTATCGGGCACGATCCGAAGAACATACCGGGCACGGCCGCCCCCGAGGCCAAGGCCGCGCCGCTGTCCGCGCGTGAAGTTGGCTACGCCCTGGTGCCCTCCGAGCAATCCGCCCTCGGAGTCGACGATTGCACCAGGCGGGGATGGGTTCCCCTGCCGATTGATGAAGTCGCCCACGCGGCCGTCCGGGACGAAGCAGAGCTCCTGCGACTCGGCTTTGTCTGCATTCGGAACGCCCAAACGCCTCCCTGCTTCCCGGACCTCCGATTTGCTCAGGTCGCCAAGCGGAAAGATCAGGCGTTCCAAGGTGGATTGGGCCAAGCCAAAGAGGAAGTAGCTCTGGTCCTTGTCGCCGTCGCGGCCGCGAAGGAGTCGAAGCTGCCCGTCGCCTCCGCGTTCGAGACGGGCGTAGTGCCCGGTCGCGATATGGGTCGCGTCGAAGCGGCGAGCAACCTCGGCCAAATAGCTGAGCTTCACAGTACGATTGCAGCTCACGCAGGGGATCGGCGTGCGTCCCGCCTGGTATTCGGCGATGAATGGGTCCACCACATGCTTGCGAAACGCCGCGCGCTCATCGAGGACGTAGTGGGGAATGCCGAGGTGCTCGCAGGTGCGACGCGCGTCGTCTCGATCCTCGGGAGCACAGCATCGACCGACCTGAGCCTCGCCGTCCGCATCCCAGAGATGAAGGGTTACGCCGACCAGCTCGTGTCCGCTTTCACGCAAGAGCGCCGCGGCCACCGAGGAGTCCACCCCGCCGCTCATCGCCACTAGCACTCGCTTCACTTCACCCATCGAAGTTCCATACTGAACAAATCAACCGTGGTTTGTTACACTTAATGGAAACCAGGCTCCTCGAAAAATAGCCTCTAGAAAGCTCTCTATTTTCAGTTACTTGGAACATAAAACGAGAAATCATCTAAAGTGAGGCTCCGAAGAGTTAAAATTTGCTCGAGGTTCTAGGCGAGCTTTCGGCCAAGCACGCGCCGAAACACAAGCAATGCCGTCTCGATATCTTGCTCGCTCGTCTCGATACCTAGACTGATTCGAACCGCGGAGCCAGCGCGCCACTGCTCATCCGGATACATAGAGCGAATTATGGCGGATGGCTCCTGCATGCCAGATGAGCAGGCCGCTCCGGTCGACACACAGATACCCTCGAGGTCGAGTGCAGCGACCAGCAGCGGCCCTTCCCAGCCCGCGAAGCTGATGTTGGAGACCGTTCCGGTCCTTGGGCAGCCCCCATTCAGGACGCCGCCTAGCCCGAGGAGCGAGGCTTCGAGTCGGTCGCGCAGAGCCGTCACGCGCGATTGGTCCTCCAAGCGCTTCCCCGTGAGACGACATGCAGCCCCAAAACCCACCATGCTGAGTGTGTCTGGAGTTCCCGGCCATCGCCCGCGTTCCTGTGAGCCTCCCACGAGGACCGGAAGCACGTCCAAGCCGCGCCGTATCCAGCAGGCGCCTGCACCCGGCGGTCCTCCGATCTTCTGAGCGCCAAGCGCGACCGCGTCCGCTCCAAGCGTACCGAGATCGATGGGCAGCTTCCCCAGGGCCTGGCTTGCGTCGACGAACAGGAGCGCTTGCCGCTCACGGCAAACCTCTGCGTATTCATGAACTGGGAAGACGGTTCCGGTCTCATGATTCACCCATTGGACCGCGACGAGGGTTCCCGGTCCGAGATGGCGGGCGAGCTCCTTGCCGCTCGGGGGCTGCCCCTCGCGCACGGCGATCACGATTCGTTCGCGCCCCTCGTCGCCGAGCCTCCGAACCGATTCGGCCACAGCGGGGTGCTCGACCTCGGTGCTGAGCACCCGTTTGCAGCCCGCGGCGATGCCCCGGATCCCTAGATTGCATGCCGCCGTCCCTCCGCTGGTGAGCACGAGGTCAGCGGGCGCAGCGCCGACGGCTTTCGCAACATCTTCGCGTGCGGCTTCGAGGAGCCGGCGCGCGGCGCGACCCGCGGCGTGCGTGCTCGATGGATTCGCCCACGCCGCGGGTGCGGCAGCGTCCATGGCGCGCCGGACGGCCTCGGGTGTGGGCGCCGCCGCGTGATGGTCTAGATAAATCACTGCGAAGGAATCTCAGGCCGTTCGGGGATGCGGCCCACGCGGAGCTCGACGAGCGTCCCGGAAAGCTGTCGCTTCGCAACTTCGCCCGCGGGCGGGCTGGAGATCTCGATGCCGCCGCCGAGCGCTTCGGTTACGCGCCGCGCGAAAGCCAGGCCGAGGCCGACGCCCCCGTGATCTCGAGTCACCGATCCGTCGACTTGATAGAAGGGCTCCATGATGCGGGCGATGTGCTCCGGCCGGACACCGGGGCCGCTGTCTGCTGCCGCAAAAAGAAGGTGATCCTCCCCTTCGGGGCGGACCTCCACGGCGACCTCACCACCGGTCGGCGTGAACTTCGACGCGTTGTCGAGCACGTGAACCATGGCTCGCAAGAGCTTCTCCGGGTCCCCTTGCGCGGGCATCGGCTCGCCGGGAATCCGCTCGGTCAGCGTGACGTCGCGTTCGACGAGCTTCGGGCGGATCTGATCGAGCGCCTTCATGGCGACTTCACGGAAGTCGTAGGGACGCGTGTAGTAGTGCATGCGTCCGGTTTCGAGAGAGCTCACGTCGAGCAATGTATCGACGACCGTTCGAAGGCGCTGGGTGGATGATTCGATCGAGCTCAGGCATTTTCGTTGCAAGTCGCTGAGCGGTCCGAGCTCTTCGTTGATCAGCAGGCGCAGGTAGCCGACGACCGGCGTCATCGGAGTCGCAAGCTCGTGACTCACGTTCTGCAGGAACTCGCGGCGCAAGCGCGCGATGTCTTCGAGCCGCCGATTGGTTTCCGAGAGCTCGACGATCTTCTTCTCGAGCCGCTCGACGATCTTCTGGGTGCGCGCTCTTAGAAGCCGGTCGCTCCCGTCATCCGCCGACTCGCGGTGCCCTCCGAGGAACTCAGCGATTGTTTCGGCGAAGTGCGCCGCGTCGATCGGCTTGGCAATGAATCCATCGCAACCCACGGCAAGAGTCGAGTCTCGGTCGCCTTCGGCGGTGATCGCTACGATCGGCACGTCCTGGAGCGCCGGCGTTCCGCGAAGCCGCAGCGTGACCTCGTAACCATCGAGATCCGGGATATTGATGTCCACCAGGACCAAATCGGGGAGGATCTCGCGCGCGAGCTGGATTCCTTGGACCCCGCCCTCGGCCTCGATGACCTCGTGACCGGCCGCTCCGAGCAGCTTCTGCACGAGGCGCCGATTGTTGGGATCGTCCTCGATGTGCAGCACCCGAGCCATTCGAGCCGGATGCTATCAGCCCGTCGGGCTTGCCGCACGCAGAGACCCTCGCTAGGGATCCGCCATGGGAGTCGGATTGGTCGAACAACTCGTGAGCGCCGGACTCGTCACGGCGGCTCAGGCGAGTGCAAGCCACGCTGGCGACCCGCTGGTGCCGTCTGGACGCGTCTTGCGAAATCTGGTGACCGCCGGACTCGACGAACGCGTCTTGGCAGGCTTCTTCATCTCGCGGGGCTTCGGCCCGATGCTGCAAGAGCAGGATCTTCGCCGCGCCGATCAGGAGCTCGTTCGCCGCTTGCCTGCCTCCGACGCGCACGACCTTTGCGCGATGCCGCTGCGCCCGAGCCCGGCCGGCGCAATCGTCGCGATGGCCGATCCCACCGATGCGCATGCGGTCGCGCGGCTCGGTGAAGCGCTTGGCGGGAGCATCTTGCCGACGGTTGCAAAGCTCTCGGATCTTCTCGCTTCGATCGACCGGGCGTACCCTCCGGACCGTCCGACTTTGGTCAGCGATCCTCTAGCGCTGGCTCGCTCGCGAATTCCGAGCGATGCCTTCGCGCTCACTCACGAGAAGTCCGAGGTCGGCAGTCAACCCACGCTGTCCGAGTTCGATCCTGCGTTCTCCGGGCTCGCTTCGACTGCCAGTCCCGTATGGGATCGCGCCTGGCACCACTCCACTACCGAGCGAGAGGTCCCACTCCCTTCGATCTCTCATTCGCCGCAGCGGCCGGCGACGCCTGGTCCTGCGCCAGCGTCCGAATCGAACATCGAATTGCGTCTGCATGAGCTCACGCAGGCGACCTCGCGCGATGAGGTGGCGCGGCTCGCGTGTGAGGCCTGCTTGACGGCCGCTCAGGGCGCAGCGTTCCTCGCTCTCAGGAAAGGTGTGTTCCGGGGTTGGGACGGGGCCGGCGATGAGGTTACCAGCGCGAGCATTCGAAGCCTTTGGGTTCCGGCGAGCAATCCTTCGGTGCTCAATGAGGTCTTGCACACTGGGCGTCCCTTTCGGGGCGCCTACGGACAGACCGCTGCCGATCACCTCTTTCGGGCAGCTCTCGGCAGTCGTGGGCGGGATGTGGTCGTCGTGCCCGTTCTGGTTGGGACTCGCATGGTGGGTGTCCTCTGTGCCAACGATCCCGCCCCCGATGCCGCTCCCGTAGAACGAGTCGCCGAGGCCATGGGCGAGGCCTTGGAGCGGCTCATCGTGTCCCAGAAATCAGGGATTTAGTTCGGAAAGACGGCTTCTAGACGCGGATCGGTGTCTTTTGCCAGCCGAAGAAGACGGCGCCGCTCCCGCAGAACCGAGGCCGCGTATCCATTCTGCTTGTCGCAGTGTCCTGAATTGTACCAGGCGAGGCCCTTCGCGACATCTCCCCCGCAGCGGGAGACCGCCCATCCATACAGGCCGAGCCCGGCCTCGAGCACCTCGCGCTGGCAAGCACCGGGGCGAAGGCTGCATTTCTCCCTGTATCGCTCGTTGTAGACGAACGGCACGGTCTTGCCTCGGTACTTCGGGTTCAACTGTACGACGCCACGTGCGCCGACCGGGCTCACCGCCAATGGGTTCAGGCCGGACTCGCGCACGGCGATGGCGGCGGTGAGGAAGGGGTCGACGCCTGCTCGGTTGCTCGCCTCGGTGATCAGGCGCGACAGCGTCGCGATACGCGCGCGGCATCCGCCAAGACTCTCTCGGCAGTGCTGTACGTGAATGGGATCGCCTTCGCGGCTTTCGCGAACCGTGAGCCGTGCGTCGATGGCGCGCGCGAGCGAAAGCGAGGTCGGATGATCGCCGACGGCCTTGCGGTAGTCGATCATGTCGTTAGCCGATGCACGCGCAACTTCAATGAACGCGGGACCCGCTTCACTACGCGAGTGCCAGGCACTGAGAAACACAACGCTTATGACCAATAGTACGATTCGCATGCCGTAGTCCTGATAACCATCAAGGCGCCCCGACGGTAGGGCATGCGCTCACCTTGCGCCACCCGCAGGCAGCGCAAGTGTGTCTATTTGACCACAGTCCTCAGGCTTCGAGCTCCGGCGCCAACTGCGGCTCTTCGCCCTTTTTATCTTTATCTTCAGCGGGTTCCGGGCTGGAATCCGAAACGGCTTCAACCTCGGGTCGCTCGCTGTCGAGCGCATCGGAGCTCTCTTTGGTTTCGCTGGCCTCAGCGAAATCGTCGCGGCGCGCCTCTTCGCCGTTCTCGTCTCGACCCCCGCGCCGCCGGCCGCGCCGCCGGCCTCGCCGACGCTTGTTGCCCTCTGAGTCGACGCTCTCCTCGTTGTTGGGCGCGCTCCTCGGCGCCGAGCTGCGCGCGCTTCCTCCGGCAAGTGAATCGAGAAGCTCGAGGTCGAGGACCGCAAGCGGAAGTGAAGCGCGCTGAATGCCGACGCCGACCTCCTCCATCGAGATGGCCAATGCATCTCCATCGAACACGGCGCACGGCGCCGCCCCTTCGGCGTGCGCTTCTCCAAGTGTTCCATCGCGCGCTTGTCCTAGGGTGATGACCCAGCCGATTCGCGCATGGTCGAAGTGATGCAGCCCACCGCGGAGCGCCACGATGGCTTCGTTGCCGATCGGCTGATTTCCACGATAGATGCTGATCGCGAGCGGGGTTTCCTCAGGGCCGCGGCGAAGCGTCCCGGCAAGGTTGAAGTCGCCTGCATTAGCGCGGACGGCATGAAGCGAGTGTACGCCGACGGCGTTGAGCCAGGTGGCGAGCAGCTCCAACAAGGCGCCATTGGGCAGGTCCCGCAATCGCTTGTTGAACGCGCGGCGGACGCTTTGCCGCTGACGGTCAGCCGCACGGACGGCGTCGCGCTCGGCGTTGACGACGTCACCGGGGAGGTCCCACTCGAGTAGCGAAACGAGTCCGCTGAGCTCCCGGAACCTCGGTCGGCCGCCCGATGCGCGCCGCTTGGCGTTGTCGCCCCGAATGGCTGCACCGAGGGTCGCGGCCAGGAGCTGAGGCGCTCCGGCCAGACGGCCGGTATCGATCAACGCTTCGGCCACCTGAACCAGGGTCCGTGCCTGCCGGCTACCTCCACGCAGGGCCGTTTCGATGGCATCCGAAAGGTCCCTGCCGACGGGTTCACCCGGCTCGGCCGCGCGCGTCGCCGGCGCAACTGGCTCGCGCTGCGGTCGGCCGCGAAGATTCGGTGGACGTCGATCTGGACGGGATTCTCGCGAGTCCCGCGCTTCTCGCGAGTCTCGTGAGTCCCGCGAGTCTCGTGAGTCCCGCGAGTCGCGTGACTCAGCGCTTGAACCGTTGTCTGAATCCCTGTCCCGCCGACGGCGTGGGCGACGCTTGCGAGGCTTTCGCGCATCCTTCGAGTCGTCGTCGAGATTGGCGAGGATCAGCTCGTCGTCGTCATCTTCTTCCGGGAACACGTCAGAACCTGGGAGATCTTGCACCACGAGGCTCGACTCCTCCTCGGTCTCTGCGGGTTCCTCGAACGACGCGGGCTCTTCGTCCGCGCCATCGCGTTCAAGCGCCTCAGGCGCATCGCTGTCTGCGAGCACACCTTCTGCGTCTTCCACCACATCTTCGGGGAACTCCCTCAGTGCGAATACGCCGGGCTTCACCTTGAGGATCGGAGCATCGCCGCGGTCCTTCTTGACCATGGTGGCGAGTCTCGAGCTCATCGTGGTTTCTGGGGTTTTACCGACGTGCGACAGGAGATTACGCTCGATCGCGATTTCGGTGATTTTCTTGTAGTGGAGGGGCTTTCCGACCGATCGGAGAACCTCCACGGCTGCTTCCGTGAATGTCATTGTTGTGTTCGTTCCTGTCACTCCGGTGGGCGATATGAGCGGTTCCGACGGGGAGCGTTGATTCGCTCCACCCGCGCATTGCCGTGCTGCCCTGAGGGCTATCAGCCACGCTCGCTCGCACTCCGACCGGACAAAAGCGGTTGTTGAATATGGGTTAGTGGGTCGAACGACCCTTTCGTCTCTCCTCGGTACCATCCGGCTTGGGCCGAAGCAACGAAACGACGCCTCAAAAGGTCACAAATCGACCTCCACAGCCCTCGTCGCGGAGCTGAGCGCCCGCCTAGTGCCTTAATCCCCATGGATTTGACTTTGATCGGGCCGAGGACCATACGGCCGCCTTGCCGGTAATTGGCTCTGACCGATCGCCGCTGTTACAGCCGAAAAGGCATGGGCAGGGGCATTTCGTGTCAGGAGAGCGTCGCGACTGTGGCACGCGAGACACGAGCCCGGCACCGCCGGCCGCGGAATTTAGGGTGCTGCGGGGTTGGCCCGCTCTTCGCATAGGTAACGCGTCGAGGAGATTCGAATGAAGGACAAAGAGATCGGAATACTGCTTGGGGGCGTCAGCGCGGAGCGAGATATCTCTCTGAAGACCGGCGAAGCTATGTTCGAGGCCCTCAAGGCTCGTGGCTACAAGGTCCAGAAGGTCTTCGTCGACGCCGATATCGACCGGGTGCTTCGTCAGGTCTCGATCGATGTGGCTGTCATCGCCCTTCACGGCACCTACGGCGAAGATGGATGCATCCAAGGGATGCTCGAAACGATGGGCATTCCGTATACCGGCTCCGGTGTGCTTTCGAGCGCGCTCGCAATGGACAAGCTCAAGAGCAAGGAGCTTTTTCGTCTCTACAATGTCCCCACACCATCCTACTACGTGGTGCGGGCAGATGACTTGGATCGACTCGAACAGATCCATAGCTCCTTCGGCTTCCCGAGCTTCGTAAAACCTCGGAGCGGTGGCTCGAGCGTTGGAGCGGGTGCGGCAAGAAGTCTCACAGAGCTGAGGCAACGCGCTGAGGATGCCGCGCGCTTCGATCAGTGGATTCTCGTGGAGCGCTTGATCCGAGGCCGCGAAGTCGCTGTCGGGTTGCTCGATGGCAACGCACTCGGAGCCATCGAAATCGAGCCGAAAGGCGGATTCTACGACTACAAGTCGAAGTACCAGAAGGGGCAGAGCGAGTATCACTTCCCCGCCCGCCTATCTCCGACCCGCTACCAAGGTGTTCTCAATCTTGCCGAACGCGCGGTGCAGGCCGTAGGCGCGAGCGGAGCGACGCGGGTGGACCTGCTCGTGACCTCCGATGAGAACGAGTACGTACTCGAGGTAAACACCCTGCCCGGCATGACCCCCACTTCGTTGCTCCCGAAAATCGCAGCAGGGGCTGGATACGACTTCGGCGACCTTTGCGAGGCCATTCTCGAGCGCGCTGGCCTTCAGAACGGCGAGGGACTGCCGAGCGTCTCCGCAGCCGAGCGTGCGGCATTCGGTGCCCCCGGCATACCGATCACAGCAGCGGAATAGTCATTGTTGACAATTCCGATGTGGGAAACCATAGATCCCACTCGGTGAAGCTCTCGAATAAAGGCCGATATGGCGTCCGCGCCATTTTCGACATCGCGTTTCACAGCGGTGGCAAGGCAACGCAGATCAAGGACATTTCGCGCCGACAGGCCATTCCCCCTCGCTTCCTCGAGCAAATTTTTCAGGATCTCAAGAGGGCGGGTCTGGTCACGTCCAAACGCGGTCCCCGGGGCGGCTACGCGCTTGCCATCGACGCCGACGACATCCGGCTGGGTGACATCGTGCGCGCTCTCGAGGGGCCGATCATGCTGGCGAACAGCGACGGAAACGGTGATTCTGACGAGACCAGCCGCCTCGTGACCGAAAACGTGTTCTCCGAGCTATCCGAAAACATCGAGGCGTGCTTTGACGCCATCACGATCCAGAATCTCTGTGATCGAGGGGACGCCCACGGAGTTCGCCGCGCGCCTCCTCGACGTTACGTATATTCAATCTGATGTCCGCAGCGGTTGTCGATAGTGTCCTCGATCTCATCGGCGAAACGCCTGTCGTTCGTCTGCGATCGCTTTCGCCCAAAGGTGGCGCGACGATTTGGGGCAAGTGCGAGCATCTCAACCCGGGCGGCTCCGTCAAGGACCGCATCTGCCTTGCGATGATCGAGGCGGCCGAGGCCGAAGGACGCCTCGAGCCGGGCGATACGATCGTAGAGCCAACGAGCGGCAATACCGGAATCGGCTTGGCGCTGGTCTGTGCGCGCAAGGGCTACAAGCTCGTGCTCACGATGCCGGCGAGCATGTCGCTCGAGCGCCGGGCTCTGCTCGAGGCGTACGGCGTCGAGATCGTTCTCACTGCGCCCGACCGAGTCATGGAGGGTGCGATGGAAGCCGCTCGACGGATCGTGAAAGAGCGTGGCGCCTACATGCCCGAGCAGTTTTCGAATCCCGCCAATCCCGGCATCCACAGGCGAACGACCGCGTCGGAGATACTGCGCGCCTTCGAAGGTGAAACGATCGATGCGTTCGTGGCAGCGGTGGGAACGGGTGGAACCGTGAGCGGCGTAGGTGAGGCACTGAAGCGGGTCAATCCTGCGACGCGCGTGCTCGCCGTGGAGCCTTCCGCGAGCCCCGTGCTGCTGGGCGGACGGCCCGGACCAACTAAAATTCAAGGGCTCAACGCGGGATTCATTCCACAGAACTACCATGGCGAGATCGTCGACGAAGTCATCGGCGTGAGCGACCGCGACGCCTGGGACACCAAGCTCGCCCTCGCCAAACAAGAAGGCTTGCTTCTGGGCATCAGCGCGGGCGCAAATGTCTGGGCCGCGATCGAGGTCGCGAAACGACTCGAACCCAGCCAGATCGTGGTGACCATACTCTGCGACACCGGGGAGCGTTACTTCAGCTTGGGGGAGTACTTCCAGTGAGCAACGAGCTCTCGGTCTTGGTGGTTGGCGCTGGCGGGCTCGGATCCCCGGTGCTCCGCCTGCTTGCCCAAGCAGGTGTCGCTCAGATCACGGTCATCGACGACGATATCGTCGACGAAAGCAACCTACATCGGCAGACCTTGTACACCAGCGACGATGTCGGCGTGTCCAAGATCGAGCGGGCTATCCGCAGGCTCCGAGACCTGTCGCCCGGACTTCACGTGCGCGGAATCGAGGGCAGATTCGTCCCGGGTACGGCGATGGATCTGCTGGCGCGGCAGGACCTCGTCGTGGAAGGCGCCGACAACCTCGCCACGAAGTTCCTCGTCACCGATGCTGCACGTCTTGCGGGCGTCCCGGCGGTTCAGGCGGGCGCGGTTCGCTGGGCCGGATGGGCTTTTTGCGCCCTACCCGACTCCGCGTGCCTTCGATGTCTCTTCGAAGACATTCCGACCGAACAGGTGGAGACCTGTGCGCAGGCCGGAGTGGCCGGACCCGTCGTCGGCGTGATCGGTGGGCTGCAAGCCGCTCTGGCGCTTCGCTTTCTCCGAGGCGAGCGACCGGGCGGGGAGCTTTGGCACTTTGACGCGCTGCGCGGTTCGCTTCGCAAGTCATTCGTGCGCCGCCGGAGCGATTGTCTGCTCTGTGCGGGAGAGATTAAGGACCTACGAATGGAGAGGTACACGGCGGCTTGCGCTGCCTGACCCAAGCTCGCATTTGGTGGAACTCAGAAAGGAACGAACATGGCTGTTACGGTACGCATTCCAACCCCACTCCGAACTCTGACCGGCGGAGCCGACGAAGTCTCCGTGGCCGGCGGTACGGTGGCCGAGGTGATCGAGCATCTCGAATCCAATCACCCGGGCATGAAAGATCGCCTCTGCGACGAAAAGGGTGTGCGCCGATTCGTGAACATCTACGCGAACGACGAGGACATTCGATTTCTCGACAATCTCGAGACCACACTCAAAGAGGGCGACACATTGAGCATCGTTCCTGCCATTGCGGGCGGAGCCCCACGTTGAGCTTAGACGCCGCGGCACGGCGTCGATACGCGCGTCAGCTTCTGCTCGGTGAGATCGGAGAGGCAGGACAGGAGCGCCTGCTCGCTTCGGGGTTTCGCAGCAGGGCTGGCGGCGCAGCGGACGCATTCGCCGTGGCAGCGGATTATCTCGAACGAGCGGGATGCTTTTGCGATTCCGAAGGTGCCGAGGTTCGTATTCCTCGGGCGAGCGAGGTGATGCGCTTTGCCGGTAACGCTGCCCTCAGGGAGCCTGCGGCCCTGGTGCTCGGCGCCTACTCCGCGGTCGAGTATCTCAAGGAGGTTCTCGGCATCGCAGCTGCGAGTGAGGTGCCGACCGACTTGAGCTTGAGCTGAGAGATCAGATGCGCTTTCGCAAGATGGAATCGATCGTCGAGGCCGTGGGTAATACACCACTCGTCCGGCTGCGATCGCTCGAAAAGGATGCGCCCGGCACGAAGATCTATCTGAAGCTCGAATACGCCAACCCCGGAGGCTCGGTCAAAGACCGGCCGGCTCGCCAAATGATGCTCG
>DASRZF010000013.1:0-7847 GCA_035686645.1 Polyangiales bacterium | reverse complement strand
TAAGCTTCACCTCGATCGGAGGCTTGCCCGCCAGCGTCAGATCCCGAATCGCCTCGGCGGGCCATGGGCGATCGGCGCCCCCATCGAACACCACAATCGCATCGCCATCAGCATGCTCGCTCGCGCGAATACCAATGCGATGCCGAGTGCCGCGCCCCACTTCCACCCTGTACGTGCGCAGGCCGAGCGGAACTACGATGGGCGCGAGATTCCGAATGCCAGCGATCTCCGCAGCGATTTCTTGGGGCTCGAGCGAGCCGGTATCGAGCACCGCATGCGCTTCGGCATAGGCGGCGGCGCGAGCGCGTAGAATGCGCCCGAGGTTGCCACGTGGATCGTCTCCGAGGAGCGGACGCCCTTCACCCTTGCCGACGCGTGACGCCAGGACCGCCGGATCGGCCGTGAGGGTGATCAGAATTCCATCGCGTAGAAGCGCCTGCCGGGTTTCGTCGTCGACGACCGTTCCACCTCCGAGGGAGACCACGCCAACTTCCGAAGGGAGATCCATCAGGGCTTCCTTTTCGAGACCCCGAAACGCGCTTTCGCCTCGTTCGGCGAAGATCTCCGGGATTGAGCGTCCGGCAAGCTTCTCGACCTGCGCGTCCAAATCGAGCGCCCGCGTTCCTAGCTGTTCCGCCAGCGCCTGAGCGACGGTCGACTTTCCAGCCCCCATGGGCCCTGAGAGGTAAACACGCACGATCGGAAGCATACGGGCCGTCAGGGCCGCAGTCACGAACCCGACGGCGCGACCCGCCCCAGGACGCTGAGTATCCCTTCTACGGGGACCTACTCGGGAAGTGCGAGCGCTCGGTTCACGATCCTCGGCGTGAGGAAGATGAGGAGCTCGTTCCGGTCCTCGCGGAATCGGCGTCGCTTGAAGAAGACGCCAAGAACCGGAATGTCACCGAAGAACGGCACCTGATCGATGTTGCGGCCCGTGTTTCGGACGTAGATGCCGCCGATGACCGCGGTATCGCCGTCGTCGACGAGTAGCTGTGTGACGGCTTCACGCTCGAGAATCGTGGGGTCGCCGTTGGCGCCCGTCCGGCCGAAATCCGGCTCGTTACGCGTGATCTTCACATCCATCGCGACCGCGCCGTCGCTCGTGACGTGTGGCGTGACGTTCAGCTCGAGCTTGGCTTCCTGGAAGGCCGTATTGACGCCCTGCGCGCTGACTCGCGAGAAAGGAATCAAGGTGCCCTGAGAGATCGATGCCTCGTTGTTGTCGAGTGTCAGAATGCGCGGCGAGCTGACGATGCGCACGGAGCCAGCTGCTTCTGCCGCGCTCAAACGAACGTTGAGGTTCACGGCGCCGCTCAGGCTTCCCATCGTCAATCCAAGTGCGCCACCGGCGCCGCTGCCCGTCACTGCGGGGAGATTCACGGCGAAATTCGGATTGTTGACGGTCCCATTGAAGGGCGAAAGGCCATTCGTCTGCGCTCCATCAACAGGGACGCCACCAGCAACGCCGATGTCCGAAGGGAAGCGAAGCCCGGTCGGATTGCCGGTCGCACTGCTCATGACAGCTGCACCACCCCACTGAATACCGATGTCGCGCGAGTAGGTGCTACCCGCCTCCACGATCCGCGATTCGATCAGCACCTGCGGCGTCTGCGTATCTAGATTTCGGACGAGGTCCTCGACGTCGTCGAGCTGCCCGACGATGTCGCGGACGATCAACATGTTCGTGCGCGTATCGACCGATACGGTGCCGCGCTCGGTCAGGAGCTCTCGAACGCGCGGCTGAAGATTCGTGGCGGTCGCGTAGCTCACCGGCACCAGGCGGGTCTCGAGCGGCGCAAGCTGCTGCTGTTGCTTTTGACGCGCGATCGCGGCTTCACGCTCTTGTTCGAGCTGAGCCAGCGGCGCAACACGAAGAAGGTTTCCTTGCCGCACCATGCCGAGTGATTTGGCCTGAAGCACCACGTCCAGGGCCTGGTCCCAGGGGACGTCACGCATGCGAATCGTGACCGTACCTCCGACGTTGTCCGAGGTCACGACGTTGACGCCACCCACTTCGGAAAGGAGGCGCAAGATGTTGTGAATGTCCGCGTCCTTGAAGTCGAGGTCGATGCGCCGGCCCGAGTACCGACGATCATTCTTCTGCCCGGCCTGCATCGGAAGCTTGCTGAGGAAGCCTGCGACCTCAGGGCCGTCGACTTCGGCCGCGTAGTCCTTCTCGCGCGCAATCGTCCTGGTCTGCGGACGTGTGTCGATGGTCGTCGGCGAGAACATCCAGACGATGTGATCTCCCGAGCGAATCGCCGTTCCCGCGGCTCCCTCGGAATCGTGAACTTCGACTATCGCTCGGTCGCCCTTTTGTTGGAGCTCGATCGAGCCGATCAAGGCCCCATGCGGCGCTTCGACGTGTCGCGTGGCGTTCTCGCCGATCTTTGCGCCAAGAACCTCGAGCCGAGGCAGCGCCCCCGCACGGGTGGACACACGAAACTCAGGGTTGCCTGAAAGAGAAACGATGATGCGGTCTCGGCCGTCCTTCTGCTCGATACGGATGTCCTCGACCTTCGGGGAGCTCGGAGCGGATGCCTTTTTCGAGCGGGAATGCTCAGGGGTGGAACCTCGGCGAATCTTGATCCTGATGCCCGCGTCGGATGCGCGAGCATGATACGTCGCTTTGCCGGTGAGCGTCAGCTCGATGTGCGCGCCCCGAGCCGTGTTGCTGGCTACGGTACCCGAGACGAGTGAGTTGGTGCCGCTGGTGTGGATGCCGTTTGCTGGCAGCGCCGCGTTATCGACGTCGATCACGATCAGTCGACCATCGTTTCGCGTTTGCACTGTGTATTGCGGATCGCTAAACGCACCGTCGATAGAGACTTGTGCCTCGTCACGTTCGCCGTTGATTCGGACGCTGTCGATTTTCGGCCCGATCGCCTGAGCCAGATTGACCCACGCGAACGTTGCCCCAACGGCGATTGCAAGACCCCAATGAATACGCATTCCTGACTCCTCTGCCAGCTGCGTTAATCATCGAACGCCGGGACGTGCCGGCGCAAGAAAACGGTCGATTAACTTTGAGACTCAGGGAGCCGTGAGCTGCGCTGCCTCGCCGCCTTCGTGAAGCGGCATGACACGGGTCAACGGTGGTTTGTCCGGTGCACTAGGGTCTTCGCGGGTCAACACGACCGAACCAGGACGGATGCGATCCACACGCCAGTTCAGTGTGACTGGCATTCCCTCTGAACCTCCGGACTGTACCACTTCGGGACGCCCGATGTAGTCGCCGGCACGGATCACGTGGCCCACGCGCGCTGTATCGGTGAGCATTGCGCGCGGCGTAGCGATGCCGGTGACGATCGCGATGAGCTTCATCTCGTCGAGACTCGTGCTCGGCAATAGAACGCGACGCTGTGCAGGAGCCGCCGCCTGCGCCTTGAACGCTCTCGCGTATGAACGGAATGGATCTCGATTTTGAATGTCGAGCTCCACGAAATCGTCGTCGGCATACACGACCGGACTGGATTCGAGAATGGAACTGCTTTTTTCAGCAGTGTCCTTCTTCGAATCTTTCTTTGAAGAGTCGCCGCTTTGATCCGAACCGAGCCCGAGGCCGCCGCCGAACTCCTCGTCATCTCCACCGCAGCCGGCGAAACCAATGCTGGCAACGAGTAGCAGGCAGGCAAAATTTCGAATCTTCGAGCTCATGGCTGGCTATTTCCCTTTGGCTGGCGGGCGCCGGTACGTCGTAGCGCGAACGTCGACATCGATGAGCATCTCTCCTGATGGCAGGAGCTTGGGCTGGGTCATCCGAATGTTTTCCATGCTGATCGCCCGGTCCAGCTTGCTCACGTTGTAGAAAAACTTGGTCATCTGGTGGAAACGCCCGGTCAGCGCCAGCACGACCGGGATTTTCGAGTACAGCTCCTGGCGTTGCTCGGGTCGCGGTTCGACCAAGCGAATCGTCAGACCACTGAGCTCGGCGACCCTGTTGAGGTCCTGCAAGAAGGCTGCGATTTCGGCGTCCTCAGGGAGGGTCCGACGGTTCTGCCGATCAACGACCTCGCGATTGGCAAGCTCCTGCGTGAGCTCCAGGTACTGCTTCTCACGACGCTCGGCGTCGCGAATCTGATCCTGGAGCTGTTTCTGCTGCTGCTGCGCTGCCTCGAGGTCGGTCGAGACACTGCTGTGCACGACCGCATAGTACGCACCGCTCAGCAGCGCCAGAACTCCGACTAGACCGAGCGCCTTGGCCCAGCCCGGCAGTCCAACGAATGTATCTTCGAGACTCGCCATCAGTACTTCACCTTGCAAGTGATATCGAAGCCAACCATCTGAAGCCCGGTGTCCGGGTCATTGGCGGCGCGCGTTCGTTGGAGCGTCACGCTTTCATAGATCTCGCTGAGAGTCAGCCGACGCAAGAACTCGGCAACATCTTCGTTGGACCGCCCCATCCCGATGATCTTGCATTCACGGTCGACCTCTTCGAAGCGCGTCAGCCAAAGCCGCCGCACGTCCCAGGACTCGTTGTAGCCAGCAAGAGGGTTTTCCTCCCGCATCCGCTCGAGCTCCGCGGGGTTGATTGTGGGACCCCCGGGGCTGCTGAGCACCTTGGAGAGCTCCATGACGGCCCGAGTTGGACCTCGCCGCGCTCGCTCGAGCTCTTCGACGACCTTTTCGAGGCGCCGGCTCTTCTCGAGACTCTCTTCGACTTCCGCAAGTCCCTTGGTCTTGCTCTTGAGCTCGTCGCGACGCGCCTCGAGGGTCTTGTTCTCCTGGGCGATCACCTCAATCTTGCCGCTCTGGGTGACGTAAAAGATCCCGAGCACCAGAAGCCAGACGGCGATCGCGCCGCCGTAGATTGCACCCCAGGTCCCGAGACTGAAGTCCCCCTGAGGAAGCGGTGAAGGCGCCATTCGGCGTGCGCGCTTCTTCTTGTCAGTCGGCAGCAGGTTGATGCGAATCATTAGTTGCGCTCCCGCTCTTTGCGCAGAGCCAGTCCGATGCTGACCACCGCTTGCGCCGCCCGGCCTTGCAAGTCTCCAACCGCCTTCTCGTCCACGTCAGCGACCCGCGCCGGGTTCAGAACCTCGACGGGCACCCGGGATCGGTCTTGGAGTATGTCGAGGAGTGCTTGGATGTTGGCGGTCCCGCCGGAAATGCAGATGCGGCTCAAGTCGCGGTCGCCGCTGGTGGCCAAATAGAAGTCTAGCGAGCGTTGAATCTCACCGGCGAGTTGGTCGACAGCCTGATTGACGATTTCAGGAACCTCACGCGGAACGATGCCGCGCCCTTCCCCGCCGCACTTGTACGATTCCGCCTCATCCCGGCCGATGCCGAGTTGGCGTTGAATCTCCTCGGTGATCGAGTTTCCGCCGTTGGCGATGTCACGAGTGAACGCCGTAGTTCCGTCGGAGAGGATGTTGACGGTCGTGGTAGACGCTCCGCAATGGACCAGGACCGTCGTCTCATCGCTTGCGGCTGCCCCGTAACCGGCTTCAAACACGTTCTGGACCGTGAAAGCGTCGAGATCGACGACGATGGGCCGCAGTCGAGCTTCCATCGCTAGGTTGGTGAGATCGGTAATCTCTTCCTTCTTCGCGGCTACCAGAAGCACATCCATCTGACCGTGTTCGGTACGCTCGTGGAGGACCTCGTAGTCCACGTGCACCTCATCGAGATCGAATGGGATGTGCTGTTCGGCCTCCCAGTTGATCTGCTCCTGGAGCTCTGCAGCCGTCATCAAGGGCATCGCAATCTTCTTGATGATCACGCTGTGACCGCTGGCGCGAAGCGCGACATTGCGTCGCTTCGAACGCGCAAAGAGCTTCTCGAGCCCCTCGACGACAGCGCCGGAGTTGATGATGTGACCATCGACGATGGTTTCGGCGGGCAGAGGGTGGTAGCCGAACCTGGTGATGGTTCGTGCCCCCCGGCGCCCTTCTTTGATTTCACAGACTTTAATCGAGCTCGAACCGATGTCGACGCCGATTAAGTTCTTCCCCTCGGACGGCATGTAGACACGCTACTCCTCCTCGCCGAACACACGTACCCTGTCGGCGAGCCTCAGACCCAAAGCTTCGAGAATCTTTCGTTTTGTGTCCATCCGACATCCAAAACCCTTCTCGACACGATCAATCGTCAACACCGATAGGTTCGCGCGTCGAGCCAACTCGGCCTTGGACATCATGCGTTCGATCCGAATCTTGCGAACATTGTTGGGCCTGTTGCCACTCTTCTTGTTCGCAACGGGCTTTGAAGCCCTTTGCTGATCGTTCGCTTCAGAGGCCGATGCACCCATGGTGTCGGGCTTTTGCATCGCTTCATTTGCCTCTGGATCGTAGGTCATGACTTGGCTCTCTGGAGGAGGAACGCACTCTCCGTCGTTCCTCAACAAGGCTATGACCGAACCACACTAGGGTCAAGCAACTTAGGAAAATTTAGCACTAAATCATGTGCTAATTATATATAAGTTAAGTGAACCTAGCAAGCGGAACACAGACGTCCGCGATCGTTAGGCACTCCTTGTGCTCAACGCGCGAACCCACCGATTGTCAACGAACGAAGGTGTCTGAATTCATGGTCGCAATGCTGGAAGCCGATGGCAAAAAAACCGGGATCCACGCCGCTTAGTTGCCCTGCCCCGGGACTCATCAATACTCGTCGGGTCGTGATGAGCTCAACTGGGGTCTGGCGTGGGGTCGCCGTGGTTTTTCTCGTGCTCTTTCTGAGCGCACAGGCTCATGCCCAGCGCAAACACACCGTGCAGACGGGCCAGACTTTGGGCGCCATTGCTCAGCGATATCGGGTCTCCGTGACCAATCTTGCGGCTGCGAACAGCTTGAAGAAGACCTCCAACCTGTGCGTGGGTCAGGTTCTGAGGATCCCTCCGAAAGGCGTGATCTACGTGTATCCGGGCCAAACCCTGACCGGAATCGCTCAACTCAACAAGGTGAGCAAGGAAGCGCTCGCAAGGGCCAACGGTCTCAAACCGGAGTCCACCCTTCGCGTCGGACAGCGACTGGAGCTTCCGGGGTACAGTGCGAACGCCAAGGCCAGTAAAGCGCAAAACACCGTGCTCCACGGCCTGGTGACGCTAGAACGGCCGGCAAGCAACGAGACCCTTCGCGTCCATCTTTTCGATGAGCGGGGAAAATTGGACGCCAAGGCTCGTGCGCGTCTCGGGCGATTTCTGCGCGATCGCGAGACCGACGATGTGAAGCTCCCCAATGTGCGCCTGATGCGTGCGCTGACATACCTGGCCGACCACTTCAACGGTCGCACAATCGTCGTGGTGAGTGCGTATCGCGCTGACAAGAATAGCGACGCTGGGTCGAGTCGGCACGGGACGGGCGAGGCGCTCGACATCCGGGTCGAAGGCGTGCCCAATGAAGTTCTGCGCGATTACTGCCTCACGCTTTCCAAGGTGGGAGTGGGCTACTACCCACGCAGCAGCTTCGTCCACATCGACGTCCGGTCGAAGGCGGTCTACTGGGTGGATTGGTCACGCCCGGGTGAGGCGCCACTCTATCTTCCGCCCGGCGAGACGCCCGAAAAGTACGACGCTGGCGTATCGAGCTCGGTCCAGCCAGCAAGCCTTTAGTCGCGCGTGCCAGTCGATGTAGGGAGCTCGATTGCGTGCTCCTTCAAGCGGCGATAGAACGTCCGGCGAGCCATTCCGAGAGAGCGAGCAGCCTTCGCGCGATTCCAGCCGTGCGCATTGAGCGTAGCGATAATCCGATCCCGTTCGGTCTCTTTGAAAGCGACGTAGTTGCTCGCTCCCGCGCTCGGCGATTGCGTCACTCTTCCACTCTCGATCGCGAGATCCTCCGCCTCGATCGTACCGCCCGAAGCGAACACGCCGGCGTTTATCAAGAGATGTTCGAGCTCCCGGA
>DASRZF010000012.1:0-32310 GCA_035686645.1 Polyangiales bacterium | reverse complement strand
CCCGATGCCGCTCGGCCCGAGAAGCAAGGTCCCGATTCCATGCACGTCCATCAGCACCCCGTGCCGGGTTTGGGAAGGCGCGAGAATTCCATCGAGCACGAGATGGATCGCCTGAATCGCACGGCTGGACCGGGGTGCTGCCACTGCCAGAGGCGTTCCTGTTTCCTGCGCAGCCTGGATGAGCGCTGCCGGAGGTTCCACTCCTCGGGTGACGACGACCAACGAGAGCCCTAGGTCGAAGAGCTGAGTCACGCGCTTGAGTTGCTCGTCGGGCGAGAGGGTGTCGAGGTACGTGATCTCGGTTTCACCGAGAATCTGCACTCGGGTCGGCACCACACCGTGGGTATGCCCAGCGAGAGCGAGTCCGGGCTTCTGCACGCGCGGATGGTCGATGGCGCGCTCTTCTCCCCGCTGACCGGCAACCAATCTCAGGATGGGCTTGAGGCGGGGCTCGGCCAGAAGACGCGCAACGGTGATTCCACGATCGACCCGCATGCTGGCAAGGCCGCCTTGCCGAGAAGAGGAGGACTCAGTCACTGCCCCATCATACGCCAGCGATCGGCGACTGTCTGCCCATCACGACTCCGTCAATGCGCGATACGCTTCGGTGCGGTCGACCGCTCTCAAGAGCTGCTCGCGCTTGGCGTCCATTCGAAGAAGACGAGATACTCCAGCCAAGGCGGCCAGGTGCTTCTGCGGCATCGACTTCGGCCCTATGATGCCAACGAGAATCTTCACCGGAAGCTGGTCCACGGCGTCGAAGTCGACACCGCCTGGGCAGATCGCCACCGCGGCCCGCAGCTCCTCCATCCCATCGTAGCGACCGTGAGGAATCGCCACTGCGCTACCGATGCCGGTGCTCGCCAAACGCTCGCGGTCGACCAGAACGTCATAGACGACCTCTTCGTTGACCTCTCCTTCCGGCATCGTCAGCAAGGAGGCCACGGCTCGCAACGCAGCCTCTTTGTCCGGAAGGATGAGCCCGGTACGCACGCGCTCGGGATGTAGAAGGTCGGCGAGCATGAAGGCCAGGCGATACCCCACCCGCTGCTCCCGCGCAATGTGGATCAGTCTTCAGAGCGCCGGAGGGTTTCGCCGCCGTGCCTGCGACGGTCGCTCTCCGATGCCTTGGTGTCACGTACCTGCCGGTCGATCTTGTCAACGACCTGGTCGATGGTCGTGTACATGTCCTCGGACTCGCCGTGACCAGAGTACTGGTGCCCGTCACCGGTCAGGTTCAAGTCGACCCGGTGCAGGTGCCGTTCCATCGAAAAGGTGAACTCGGCATGCAGAGGCGCCCGCATGTACTTCTGGATCTTGCCGATCTTCTCGGATGCGTGGCTCTTGATGGCGTCCGAGGACTCCATGTTGCGAAATGTGTAGCTAATACGCATCGAACCTCCAGAGGCTAAAAGTACTTCTTCCGTTTTGATGAGCTGAGGATCCCGAGCATCTCGCGATACTTCGCGACCGTTCGGCGGGCAATCTTGATATCGTCTTGCGCAAGTATTTCAACGATTCGCTGATCCGACAACGGGGCTTTCGGGTCCTCGCCCCCAATGATGCCTTTGATCGCTTGTTTGACGCTTTCCGAGGCGATGTCGTTCTGATGATCACGCCTTATGGCGCTGTTGAAGAAGTACTTCAACTCAAAAGTGCCACGGTGCGTGTGGACGTACTTGTTGCTGGTCACGCGGGAAATCGTGCTTTCGTGCATGCCGACCGCTTCGGCCACGTCCCGGAGAATCATGGGCTTCAGGTGCTCGATGCCCTTGTCGAAAAAATCGTGCTGTTTTTCGACGATGCACTCGGTGACTTTGACGATGGTCTTGCGGCGCTGATCGATGCTGCGAATCAGCCACTGCGCACTGCGAAGCTTGTCCTGGATGTATTCCTTGGCCTTCGGGTTGTCCGCCATCGCCGAGCGGTAGAAGCCGCTGATTTTTAGCTTGGGCATCCCGTCGTCATTCGCCACGACGTAGTATTCGTCCCCCACGCGGTGAACGTAGACGTCCGGGATGATGTACCGGGGTTCCTCGGTCTGGAAACGTCGAGCGGGACGCGGTTCGAGCTCGGCGATGATCTGCGCGACGTCGTATACTTCGTCGAGGGCACAGCCGCAGACCTTGGCGATGGCGGCGTAGTGCCGTTTCTCGAGATCACCGAGATGGTCTCCGATGATCCGAAGCACGAGCTCGTCCATGCCGTAGTGCTTGGCTTGAATCAGCAAACACTCCTCGAGTGACCTCGAGGCGACACCGATTGGATCGAACTGCTGGATCATCGCCAGCACTTCTTCGGCGTCCTCCGGATCGAGATCGGCTTCGGCCGCGAGACGCGGTACCACCTCCTCGGGAGCCAGTCCCTCGAGCTTGAGATACCCGTTGTCGTCGAGGTTTCCGATCACCAGGGAGGCAAAGCGGCGTTCGTCCTCGACGAAGTCGCCCATGCGAACCTGCCACCCGAGATGGTCATCGAGATTCTCGGCGCTCGAAACCGTGGCTTCGATGCCGGGCATCTCCTCGTCCGTCCCGCGTCGAATCGAGGGCATGGGCGCCTCGTTCGACTGGTTCTCGAGGTAGCGCTCCCAGTCGATCTCGTCCTTCTTTTGTTCGTGAGCCTTGACCTCCGCCGATGGCGCCTCGTCAGTGCCCGCACTGGTCGAGTCGCGCGCCTCCATCCCCTCTTCGAGGATTGGGTTCTCGAGAAGCTCCTCCTGCACGAGCTCGGTCAGCTCCATGCGCGACATTTGCAACAGCTTGATCGCCTGCTGAAGTTGCGGCGTCATGATGAGCTGTTGCGATAATTTGAGTTGCTGCTTGAGCTCCATCCAGGCCCTGCGCCCCCAGAAGGGTGCGTCGATCTGGAGTATAGACGGCCCGGGCGCCAAGGGAAACTCGGCGACGAAGGGTCGCGAAACCCTTTCGCCTCGGGTACTCTGTCCGGGTGGGGACTGCTGGGCCTAGTTCAAAGGCGGTCGTAGTCGTTGCCGATGACGATCGCGCAACGCGCGACCACATCTCCCAGGTCCTCCAGACGAGAGGATTCGCCGTCGTTCTGACCAGCAGCGGTCAGAAGGCGATCGACGCCGTCCGTGCCCAGCCGGTCGATCTCGTCCTCCTCGACGTCGACATGCTGGGTCTCAGCGGCGTTGACGCTTGCAGAGTCATCAAAAGCATCACCAAGGACCGCTTCGTCCCCGTGGTCCTTCTCACGGCTCCTGGAGATCTCAGTGCGCGAGTCCAGGGTCTGCGAACCGGCGCGGACGATCACATCGCCAAGCCGCTCGATGACGAAGAGCTCCTCGCTCGGATTGAAAACATGCTTCGCGTCAAACGGACGCGCGACGACGTTCAGTTCGCAAAGAGGGAGCTCAACTACGCGTCGCTGCACGACCAACTCCGTTCGATGCCCGATCACCGCTATTTCCACGAACGCCTGGAAAGCGAGTTCGACGAAGCGCAGCGTCATTTGGATCCACTCGCTTGCTGCATCGTGGCGGTCGACGACTTTCGAGCGCTCGTGACCGAGCGCGGGGCTGATCTTGCGGCACGAATGCTCGATGAGGTTTCGGAGCGCTTGCAACGAACGATCCGCGCGACCGACATCGCGGCACGATTTCGCACCGCCGAGTTCGGTCTTTTGCTACCCAACACCCGTCCTGCTCGGGCGCTCACCCTGGCCGATCGCATCGTTTCAGAGGTGGCGTTTCGGCCGTTCGAGCTGAACGGCGCCACTTTCGAGGTCACGGTTGCTATCGGGGTTGGCTTGTATCCGAGCGGGAGCATTCGATCCCACAACGAGCTCCTGGACGCAGCCAGTATCGCCGTCGCTCGAGCCCGGGTCGCAGGCCAGAATCGGGTCTGCGTGGTGCAGCAGCAGGGATATATCTTCCGGCCTACGATTCCGGGCGCAGCCTAGGGCCTCCGAGCCGGACGCTCCCCAAGGCGGCCGCTACGAACCCAGCGATCATCAACCAGAGGCCCCATTGCCACTCGAGGCTCGTGCTGAACGACTCCGCCAGCATCCCGATTCGGCGACCGGTGTAGAGCAATGGCAAAATGCCGCCGAGGGCCAGGCCAAACACCGCCGCGCGCGCACCGCTCATCGCCGACCTGCTCCGCCGAAGCCATAGAATCATGAGCACAGCCAGGCCCGCGCCGGGCGCGAGCCATAGATTGCCCGCGCCCTCGATCGCGACCTCCAGCGCCGACTCGACGACGTCTCCGTAGCGAACCATCGGCACGAGAAAGCCCAGTAGCGCCAAAGAGATCCCCAGCAGCACGGGACCTCGCCCGAGTCGCGGGTCCGCGAAGAACGTGACGCCCTGGAGCTGACGCTGGCCGCTCCGCGGAAGCTCGTCGAGCGGAAGCAGCGCGAGATCGTGATCCGGGCAATCGCTCCGGTCCTCGAAGCCGTCACCACAGAAAGGACAGAACAGAATTTCGACGCGTTCAGATGAGGCTGGGGACGGAGGCATGCTTCGATTGGGGTCGCCGTGCTTTAATGTGGTGTTCGTGTTATTCGCTGTTTGGGGACATGGAGATCCGGGGAATCACGAAGGTCGATTACGACTATATCATCTCGGTCCTCGACCAGTGGTGGGGCGGACCCGCTGGAAAGCGCGCCGATCCGATGTTCTTCTACGAATTCGGCGATCACGCTCTCATGGCCGAGCGCGATGGACAGCTGATCGGGTTCCTTTTCGGCGTCATGGTGCCTGCCCCATCGGCCACCGGCTACGTACACCTGGTCGGAATTCATCCAGACCACCGACGTCGCAGCGTCGGGAAGCATCTTTACGAGCATTTCTCAGAGCGCTGCCGGGCTGCCGGCATGAAGCGCATCAAATCCATTGCATCAGCGGGGCACGAGGGCCCCGTTCGCTTTCATCAATCGATGGGTTTCGAGAGTAACGAAGTCGCCGACTACGCAGGTCCAGGCCGCTCACGCGTGGTATTCGTCAAGGAGCTTTGACCCGACGGCGAGTCCCGGTATTCTGAAACGAAGCAAGCAGGCGGGGAAATCAGGCATGGCTTATTCATCAGCGGCCGAGGCACGACAGGCTCGTGAATTGCTCGGCAAAGCACTCGAAGCGCTACAGAAAGACTCGGAGGTTCCCGAGGAGGTACTTGGACTGACGCAGAATGTCGCGAAGTCCATCGGCGCCCTCTTCGAAGCCGAGTACGCATCGACCGAGGTCGACGGAAAGACCTGCGTGAGGAACGCGCTCGGCACGCTCAGCCAAACACTGGCACTTCTTCAAGACGTGAAGAGCGAGCACGCCGGCGTTGAAACCGCAACCGAGAGCATCGCCGACGTCATCAGTATCTTATTCCCGCTCACGAACAAGCCGAGCGTTCGACCGGAGCTGACTCCCCTGGCGAGCACAGCACCGCAATCCAGGCCGCCGCAGTCCACCCGGCCTCGATCGGCACCGCCGCAATCCACGCCACCCCAATCCACGCGCCCCTTGCCGGGGTCACCGCAGTCCGCGCCACCGCAGTCCGTTCCCCCTTCGAGTCGACCGCCTGCAAGCGCGCCCCCGGTCCGCGTAGCTCCCTCGATCCTGCCTCCGGCGAGCGTCCCACCGTCGATCCGACCGCCCTCGAGCCGACCGCCTTCGAGTCGACCGCCTTCGAGTCGACCGCCACTCAGCCATCGACCTTCCGAGCGGCCCCAATCCGGCAGGCCGCGTTCCGGTGCACCTCAGCCGATTCCCACATCGCTCCTGCCGCCTCCTCCGCCGATTCCCAAGGGCGAGCGGCAAGCGGTCGAAGCCAACCTCGGCGCCACTACTCAGTCGAACTTCTATGTAGGGTTCAGCGGTGAAATCGCCCACGGCGGGGTGTTTCTCGCCACTTACGAGGCCCTTCCGAAAGACACCTCGGTGAGAATGCTGGTGACCCTGCCCGGTGGCTTCGAGTTCGAGTGCGAGGGTTACGTTCGCTTCGTTCGCGACCCGATGGATTTCATGTCCGAGTCCGAGCCCGGGATGGGCATACAGTTCGAAAATCTGTCCGACGAGGCCCGCAACTTGGTCTTGCGTTTCATCCGCCAGCGACCCCCGATTTTCTACGACGTCTAGGGATGGCGCTCAGCCCTCGCCGAGAAGCTTGCTCATCGAGGCTTCATCCACGGGGGTAAAAGCGTAAGACTCCATTTCCTTGGAGGTCACCCATGCGTAGTCTTTGACGGCGCGGCAGTGAAGCCGATCGCTGAGCAACTCACACTGATAGAGATACAAGTCGACCGCGTACTTCTCGTACGGATGGTTGACGAACGATATCAGTTGCCCGACCTCCACCGTTGCGCCGAGTCGTTCGCTCACTTCGCGTGCCAAAGCGGCTTCATCGGTTTCACCGTCTTCGACTCGACCGCCGGGGAAGTCCCAAAGCGAGGGAAGAACCGCGCTCTCGCGACGCTGCGTGATCAGATACCGCCCGTCACGCTCGACGAGGGCGGCAACCACTCGAATGGTCTTCATCTCCGACGACACGGGGCAGGATATAGCATCCCGTCTGGCCAGTGCTTAGATTGGGTAGTTGTGGACGATCTCTCGGGCGGGGCGCTCGACGTTGAGCACCGGGCTGGTGATCAGATCTCGGCCTGCCGCGATGAAGAACAGCGACTCGCCGACCGTGGGGAGGCCCTCCGAAGCGCTGATCGCTCCGTTGTCGTGGAACTTCAGGCCGCCCGAAACCGTGCTGCGCACCGCGAGGTGGCCGCCGAGCCACTCGCCGCTCCGGCGATCTCGAACGCCGACGCACACGTTCCGGCGGACGTGGTATTCACTGTTGCGAGTCACGAAAATGCGATGAATACGTCGTTCTTTGCCCAAATAACCCATCAGAAACCTCCCGGGGCGCTACCATAGGATTCGGTGTCACCTTACATGTGGGATAAAGTAGGACCAAAAAATTGGCGGCGCCCTCTCCTCCTTCAGCCGGACAATTTCACGCCCCCGTCGCGGACCCCCTGGGGGGGCCGCCGCATCACCGGACGGCTGAAGGCGAACGCGGGCTTGCAGGATCGTGGCCCTGTGGGCGAAGCCTGGGAGCTTTCGGTGGAGCCAGACTTCCCGAGCAGACTGGTCGATGGACCGACGCTCGATGAAGTCCTTCGCGCGGACCCCGCCTTGCTCGGGGTCGAAGCGGAGCTCGGCTCGACCGCGCTCCTGGTCAAGCTGGTCGACGCTGCGGACGATCTCTCCGTGCAGATCCATCCGCGCGACGACGACCCGAAGCTTGCGGCCGACGAGAGCGGGAAGCCCGAGGCCTGGTACATCATCGAAGCGGACGCGGGCGCGGGTCTCTACCTGGGCTTTCGTGACGGAGTGTCCAGGCAGGAGGTCGAAACCGCGATCGATGAGGAAGGAGCGGTCGACGCGCTGATGTCATTCGTGCCGGTGTCGCCGGGTGACGTTTTTCTGATCGAACCTGGAACGCCCCACGCGATCGGTAAGGGCGTGCTGCTCCTGGAGCCTCAGCGCGTTGCTCCAGGTCGTCGTGGTCTCACCTACCGCTACTGGGATTGGAATCGAAAGTACGACAGTGCCGGCCGCCTCGACCCCGAAGGAAAACCGCGCGCGCTTCACCGAGAACGCGCGCTCGATGTGACGCGATGGGACCGTCCCCGAGGCGCAGCGCTTCTGTCAGAGGTGCGCCACCGTTCCGGACCGGCACGAACCCGGGATACGGCGCGTCTCGAGATTCTCGCCAGCAAGACTGGCCCCGCACGCTCGGAACAGTTCTCGTTGCGACGTCTCACCGGCACCGGACATCTCGTTCTCATCGCAGAGAACCGGCTCCGCTCGCTCACGGTTCTCGCCGGACGAGCTCGCCTCGATGACGGCGCGACGCAAACCATTTTATCCAGCGGTCAAACCGCCGCGCTCCCAGCATGCCTAGGAGACCTGCAGATCGACTTGGAGGCGGCGCATGGGGTGCTCGCAGCATTGGCTTGACCGTGGAATGCACGCGTTAGAGAGTGCCGCCCGTTGACTGAGTCGAACGCGCCGCCCCGGATCTCGATCGTCATCCCCGTGTACAACGAGGAGGCGATTTTGCGCGCCGCCCTGATCGACCTGCTCGACCGGCTGAGCGCTCTTCCGTGGCCCTATGAGCTCATCGTCGCGGAGAATGGTTCGACGGACCGCACCTTCGAGGAGGCGCTCGCTCTCGCCGAGCGTTTCGAGCAGCTCGTCTGTCGCCACACCGGCGAGCCAAACTACGGCAGCGCTCTTCGTGATGGAATCCTCCATGCGAAGGGCGAGATCGTGATTTGTGACGAGATCGATCTATGCGACACGGATTTCTACCAGCGCGCGATGGCGCTGCTGGAGGATCGGGCCGTCGACTTCGTGGTCGGATCGAAGGTCATGGAAGGAGCGATGGACCAACGACCTCGCTTCCGAAGACTCGGCACGATCGTGATCAACGGAATGCTGCGGCTCGCGCTCGGATTCAAGGGCACGGACACCCACGGGCTGAAGGCGTTCCGACGGAAACCGGTCGATCCGATCGCTCGAGCATGCCTGGTCGACCGCGATCTGTTCGCCTCCGAGCTGGTGATCCGGGCGGAGCGGGCTGGCCTTTGCGTCCGCGAGATCCCCATCCGTGTTCTTGAGAAGAGACCTCCGACCGTCGGTTTGGTGAAGCGCGTTCCCAACGTCTTGAAGAACCTGGCCAAGCTCTTCATCGCAATCCGGATCAAAGGGTGACCCTCAAACTCGCATCGATATCGATCGACTTGGACGAAACGCCTCGTTACGCGGAGATCCATGGCCTCGAGCAGCTAAGAGGCCCGGCAGCCCATGCGGTCTACGACGCTGCAGTACCTAGGCTGGAAGCCTGGCTCGAGGAGGAGTCGATCCCAGCCACGTTCTTCGTGATCGGGGAGGATCTCGAACGCGACGAGAACAGGGCCAGCGTCGCCCGACTCCATCGCGCAGGACACGAGATCGGAAACCACTCGTATCACCACCACTATGATCTAACGCGGCGCGCAGCAGTGGAGGTCCGCGAGGAAATCGAGCGCGGAGCAGCGATCATCGAGCGGGCCTGCGGCACTCGGCCCTCGGGTTTTCGCGCCCCCGGATACACGGTCAGCGATGCGCTCTTCAGCGCGCTCGATGTGGCAGGCGTCGAATACGATTCGAGCGTCTTTCCGTGCCCGAGCTACTACGCCGCAAAGGCTCTGGCCCTCAGCGCGTTCAGAGCGATCGGGCGCAGTAGCGCGAGCGTTCTCGATACGCCGGCGGTCATGCGAGCACCGCGACAACCATACCGCGTTGGCCGCCCGTACTGGCGAAGGGGCGATGGAATTCTCGAGCTTCCGATCGGCGTCACGCCACTGCAGCTGCCTTTCATCGGCACGTCCCTCGTGCTCGGCGGAAAGCGAATGGCCGAACGGCTCAGCAAGCAAATGCTCGGAAAGGAGCTGATCAACCTCGAGCTCCATGGCCTCGACGCGTCCGATGCAATTGAGGATGGTCTCGAAACACTGGCGCTTCACCGCGCGGATCTGAAACGAGGCGCCACCGAGAAGCTCGGTGTGATTCGGGCTGCAGTCCGCGTGATTCGCGACGCGGGCTACGAGCTGGTCACGCTCGCAGAAGCCGCGCGGCGATTTAGCGATCGACCCAGCCCGTAGATTTCCTGTTCTGGACCGCGAGAACGGCAAGCTCGTCGGCGTGCTCGTTGAGGCGGACCCCTTGATGGCCGCGCACGTGAAAAAGCTTGGCGTCTCGCTGCGCCTGCAATGCAGCGCGCACGGCAGCAACGAGCTCTTTGTTCGCCTTGGCCTTCCAACCCTGAGTCAAGACGCCAATCGAATACTTCGAATCGGTGTAGAGCCGCAGCGGCCTGCCCAGCTCTTGGGCAAGCTCGGCGGCGCGGAGTATGCCGGTGAGCTCGGCGATGTTGTTCGTCGCCTCGCCGATGTACTCACTCAGCTCACGCCGCTGATCCCCCCAGAGCGCGACGACGCCAACTCCGGCAGGACCCGGATTCCCGCTGCATGCTCCATCCGCGTAGACGAGCAGCTCGTCACCCTGGGGTGATTCGGGCGCGGAGGCGGAGGCGGCCGATTTCTTCGAGGGTTTCGACTGCTTCTGGACGGATTCGCCCGGGCCGCAATACGAGTCCGGCTCGATTTGAAGCGCGCCAGCCGGGGGCGTCAGGTTCGAAGCCGCGGCAAAGTAGGCGCGTCCGTCGTTGGGTTTGTATCGGACTTCGACCCGGCCGCCATTGGCAACCAAGTCCCCGCTCTCGTCGCAGCGGGCGAGAACTTCGGCATTGCGTAATCGCATTCGGCGCCACGGCATGGGCAGGCGTTAGCACGATGGCTTGCCCGGGGAAAAGAACTTCCTACCCTCGACCGATGTCTCGCTCGCTCAAAGTGCTGGCTCTCGTCTCGATCATGATGGCCGCCCTGCTATTCGCGGCGAATCGACATGGACGGTCCCTGCGCGCCCGCCGATCGCTGGAACCATTTCCGAACACGGCGCGAGCGCTCTTGCGGATCGACATGCGCGCCTTGGAACGCACCGAGGCGGCTAGAATCCTCTTGAAAGCCTTCATGCCTGACGACGCGCTCAGCGAGATCGAGACGGCCTGCGGCTTCGATCCGCTGGCCTCGTTGAGCGACGCTACCGTCTGGGTCCGCGGACCCGACGAGGAACCGTTTCAAGCGATCGGATTGATGTTGCAAGGAAGCAGCGCCGATGGAGAGGCGCTCGCGGCATGCCATCGCTTGCTCGTCGAGAGACGGGGCGGGTCGGTGCTCCGTCTCGACAGTCCCGCTGGTCCATTGATCTCGAGTCGCGACGGTCAGAGCGCCATCGCCCTACTCGATGAGCGCACGATCGTGACCGGGTCCGTCAGAACCGTGACCGAAATCATGGAAGTGCGACGAGGGACGGCGTCGAGCCTTCTCGAGCGAGCCACGATAGCGCGACTCTGGCCGAGGCTGAGCATCGGAGCGGCGATCGCGGCGATCGTCGAACCACCAGCGCACTGGAAGTCGGCGCTGGCAGGAGCGGCGAGATTCGGCAGTGACGCATCCCCGCTCGACGATGCGCAGGCGATCGCGTTCTCGGTGAAGTCAGGCAGCGATGACACGCTCGAGCTCTACATCGAGGTCTCGGGCGAGGTGCAGGCCCAGAAGAACGCCGAGCTCATCGAGGCCTGGATCGCAACGCCCCCCGATACGTTCGAGCCGCCCTGGCTGGCATTGCTGCAATCGGCACGCGTTCAGCGCCGCGCCGCGACAATCATGGTCAAGCTCGACGTGACTCATCTTTCGAGTGATCGGTGACTTCGTTCGCATCGGGCTTCTGTCCTGCGAAGAACTCGGATTGACGGTAACGCTGGTCGATTCGCGTGACGAGAATCTTGGTGACGGCCGCGGCAGGCACCGCGAGCAGCACCCCCGTGAAACCCAGGAGCTCGGCGCCGACCAGGAGGGAAAGCAGGACTGCGATCGCGGAGATCCCGACGGTGTCACCCATGATCTTCGGGGTGATGACGAAGCCCTCCAAGCCTTGAATGATCGCGTGCACCCCGAGCACCCAGAATATTTGCGTCCAACCCTGCCAATCGAGCGCGGTCATCAGCAAGGCAGTCGCTAGCGCAAGCGAGCTCCCCACGTAGGGAATGAACGAAAGGAACCCGGCCATGAGTCCGATCGGCAGGGCCAGCGGCACTCCAATGACGCCGTAGCCCAGCGAATAGAGAGCGGAGAGAATGGCCATGACGGTGAACTGACCGCGGAAGAACTGTCCGAGAACGGCATCTACATCGGCAAAGAAGCTGTTCGTCTGCGGTCGAAGGCGCGGAGGAATCAGTTCTCCAGCTTTGGCGACGAGCCCATCGAAATCATAGAGGAGATAGAACGCGAACACCGGCACCATCAGCGAGGCGATGATCGCCGCGAGTGCGGAAGCCGTTCCGCCGAGGAGGGATTTCGCAAACGCGGTCGCAGGGGTGTAGCCCTTGGTGAGCACCGACTGCATGTCGAGGTGAAGCTCTTCGAACGCCTCGCCCACGGAGGCGGGAACACGCAATCCAAGTTCCGCGAGGGCTGGCTCCCACTCGGCGCGGCTCCGCGCGACGAGCCCAGGGAGGCGTAGCACGAAGCTCGAGACCTCCTCGTAGACCATCGGAGCGACGACCAAGATGGCAAACGCCGAGGCCGCGAAGAGGCCGGCGAGGAGCACCGCAATGCCCACGCCGCGACCGATGGCTCTGCCGCGGAGCAGACGGCTTTGCTCGATTCGGTCGACCAGAGGATCGAGCATGTAAGCGATCAGAAACGCGAAGAACACCGGTCCCAAAACGCCGCGCAGCGTGTAGAGCAGCCATCCGAAGAGCAGCAAAGCTCCGAGCCAAAGCGCCCAGCGAGGAATCCTGTCACGCTCCGACATGGCTGACTCTCAGCTGAGGGTTCATGCTTGCCGCCTGAAGCAGTCAGGTGCGATCTGCAGACGCCGGCGCGCGGGCTCGGTGGCGTCGATGAAACGCGTTGTCACCGGATCGTGGTAGCCGCTCGAGAGCTCCAAGGCCGGGTCGTCCCGTCGATAGAACTCACCGATCCGGCGCATGCAAATCTCGCGAAGGTACTTCCCAACGATCGAAGCGAGCGCGACCGGAAGGTGGCGCGCGTCGGCATCGACCTCGAACCGAACTTCGCCCAAGCGGTCGATCGAATACCTTCGCTGCCCTCGGCGGCGCCTGAGCTCCTTGACCCGGCCGGCTTCAAACCGGGAGAAGCGGGACTGGTAATCACGAATGCCGCCGATCATTCCGCAAACGGCCAGTAGCGGCGAGCCATGGCGGCTTTGCACCGAGGCGATCAGCTGCTCGAAGAGCTCGAGGTCCACGGCGAGCTTGTTCTGACCTGCTGCGAGCCTTTCGTTGAGCAGCCCGGCACAGATGATGCGGCTCTGCACATCCACGATGCGAAGCCTGGATCGACCGACCAAGCGTTCGAGCAAGTCTACGCCGAAGGATGCGTCGCCCCCGAAACCGGGCAGCGGAAAATCGACGGCCCAGCATTGCGCAGCGCTCGAGTCATCGGGACAGCGGCACCGAATGTGCTCCGAGGTCCCTGGCGACACTCTTTCCAGGAGCTCGTCCGCCGATCCTGGGGTCCCCAGGCCGGCAAGCCTCAATACGCCCAGGGCAGCCGATTCGGTGAACCCCAGGCGGCCGAATCCGCCGGTCTGTTTGCTGTCGGTCAGACCGAGGGCCAGGCCTCGCTTCGTGAGGAAGGCCCTCGCGTATCGGGGCGTTTCCAGCGTGAGGGCGGTGGCCACCATGGGCCCTAGCCTGGGTCCCAGCCCGTTCTCATCGACCCCCATGACCAGCATGTCAGCCATGTACCACGGCCGCCGAATGCGATACCAGGGGTGGAGGGTTGGCTGAGAGGCCAAAGCACGGTAATATTACGGTGTAGTGGTATCTCGAACTGACGCTGGTTCTGGGGATGAGGAGTACATGCAGAGGGAAACCCCGATGGCCCAAATGGTGCGAGAGGCGATTGAAACGGTCGCGACCCCGGAGGTTCGGCTCCGAATCCTTCACCGCGCCCTGCACATGGCCCGAGAGCACGAGATCCCCACCACCGGTGAGCCGCTCCATCGCTTCATCGACAAGCACCTACGAACGGCCATGGCGTTCTACGTAGGCGACGAGGCGAGCGAAGCGGTGATGCAGAATCTCGCGCCCATGCTGACGATGGCTGACATGGTGAACAGTCAACCACCACGCCAAACAGTGCGCGCAGATGCAACGCGCAAGCTCGGCCGCGATCGTCAAGACTCGGGAGTGACACGGCGCGCACCCGGTCCCGCACCGGAGACCGACACGTCGAAGTACCCGACGATGCAGCCGCAGGGCTCGGCCCTGCCCATGGTCTTCGTGGCGACGCGCAGTCGCGAGCGCTGCGCCAGAATCGCCAAGCAGGTTGGAAGCTCCGCCGCGGTTCAGCAGATCGAAGACGTGGTGGCGTTTCTGGACAATCTGAAGGCGACCGCGTCCTTGAGCCCGCTCGTGGTGATCGATTGTGTCGAAGCATCCGTGCAACCAACGACGATTGCGACTCTCGCCCATGAGCTGCCGAAGAGCTCGGCCGTCCTGATCTGGGGTGCCACCGAACGGCACAGGGATCTCACCGACCTAGCGACGAGCGACCGTGGATGGCTGCGCTGCGGCGTCGAGGCGACGCCAGATGACGTCGCGTCTCTCATCCACATGCTCCTCGGCGAATAACCAGCGAACCAAGTGCTCGTCGCTCGCAGCCGGGTTCGCCCGTATGTCTTCCTTGCGCGCGGGATCGCTCAGCCAGGGCCAATGCGGGGCTTGTTCCTCGCAGCCGAAGTGCCGCTCAAATTCCCCGCAACCAACACGAAGATGGAAGTGGTCGCGATGGGAATCGCCCGCCGACGGTTGATGAAGAATCCAGGTCGCTCGAAGGATCGCCCGCGGCGAGTGTTCATGCCGTGCTGCATAGCGCAGAAGCCTCGCCTTGAGCTCGTTGGAACAGAAAAGCCATTTCACCCGGGCGCGCTCGTCCATGACCAGCGTTCGAACGAGGTGCCAGTTGCGCGCTTCATCGAAACCAAAGACGCGACCGCCGAGCGCCGAGAGGCCGAACCGGTCGAACTCCGGCCATCCGTCGCTCGGCGCCGCCACCCCGCCGCCGTCCTCTGCAAAGAACAGAAGGTCGGCATCACGCCCCGCGCGATGGGTACGGTGGCGCGAATGTTGTCCTCCATGGGGATTCGATAGGTCGCCGACACGAAGCGGGTTTCCTCCAGGAAAGGCTCGGGCGACTTCCTGCGCAGCACGCTCGATCGCGCCGACCAGGGTCGGGGTTCCGTACCGGCTGCCTTCACCCGGGCGTATGCGTCGATACCCATCGCCTCGATCCTCCAAGCGGACCGCATCGTGGAGGTATCCATGCTCAGCGGTGCCAACGGAGATCGCCTGGCCCACCGGCAATGGCTCGTTGACACAGGAACAGATCGCCACGATGCCTAAAGCGGTGAAAAACCTAACCATTCCAAAGCATGATAGCTCACGGTTCCGCTTGACGTCGCATACCGGCCACGTAACTTTGCGAATTGACGATGTCCGAACAGAACGAAGGATTCATGGACCGCTTGAGCGCGCACCTCGACCGCGGCTGGGAGCTGGTTACGCAAGGTGATTTGAACGGCGCAATGGCGTCGGCCGAGCAGACCTTGGAGCTCGACGGCGACTCGCCCGACGCGCACAACCTCATCGGCTACATCCATGCAGCCAACGGCAACCTCGACTTGGCGCTCGAACACTACCGGCAAGCCATCGACCTCGACGAGCACTACCTCGAGGCCATGCTCAACGCCGCTGAGCTCTTGATTCATCCACTTGGAAGCTTCGCCGAAGCGATACGCGTTCTCGACCAGGCGCTCGAAAGCTGCCAGACGGCGGACGACATTGCGGATGCTTCGGTTCTCAAGGTCGACGCGTTGCTCCAACAGGGCGACCACGCCGCGGCCAAGGAGCTCTTGCTGGGGCTTCCCGAGGGGCCCTTCGAAAATCAGCAGCTCGACTTCTTGATCGGGCGGGCGCACTTCGAGCTCGACCAAATCGAAGAGGCGGCAGCTCTCATCGAACGGGCTGCCGAGCCCTCGGACGCATCGCCCGATATCTTGTACTATCTCGGACTTCTGCGCGATCGTCAGGAGCGCCCCGATGAGGCCTCGCTGGCGTTCTTGAAGACCCGCCATCTCGACGGCCTACTGCCAAGAGCTCCATGGTCGCCGTCGCACGCACGTTTCGAAAAAATCGTGCAGTCCGCCCTGCGGGAGCTGCCCGAGGAGCTTGCACAACGGCTCGAAGGCAACCTCATCATGGTCACCGACCTGCCCGGCCTCGAAGTCGTGGCCGAAGGCGTGGACCCACGCACACCTCTGCTACTCGACGAAATGGCGACCAACGCCGGAGGCGAAGAACAGCGACGCCTCTTCGTATACCAGCGAAACATCGAGCGATTGATTCGCCACCCGCTCGGACTGCAAGAAGACGTGCAGGAAATCCTGCATCGCGAGCTCGAAGCTCATTTCAACAGACCGGTAGACGTTCCCCCAGGAACGAAATTCACGACGAAGCGTCAGGGCTGAAGCTCCGACGCGGCCCCACCGAAAGCCTGCCAAACACGCTGCATGTCGGGTCGCACTGCCGCCTCGATCACGATGCGTTCAGGGCCGGACAGCGACGGAAAGCTCACGCGAGCACAGTGAAGCATCACTCGGCGCGCGGTGACGACGGCGCCATCTGGCAACACGGCCCGTCGCTCGCCTCCATACGCGGGATCTCCAAAGAGCGGCGCCCCGGCCTCGGCCGCATGGACCCTCAGTTGGTGTGTCCGCCCCGTCGCTGGCATCAAACGAAGCAGAGTCGCTCCCGATCTCCGCGCTGCCACTTCGTACCGGGTCATGGCGTGACGCTCGCCACGACCCGCCCCGGCACGGCGATGCTTGGGGTCACGAGGGTCGATGGAGATCGGCCAATCCCATCGTCCCGCATCGTCGGCGAGCTCGTGAACCGTGATGCCGAGATAGATCCGCTCGTAGGTCCCAGATTTGCGTGCATCGAGCAAATGCTGGTTCGCTTCGCGGTTCAGCGCGAAAGTCACGACACCGCTCACCTGAGAGTCCAGCCGAGACGTGGCATGTGCTCGAAGCTCCGGGAATCTTTCGGAGACCCAGCGAACGAGCGACGGATCGCTCGCCACCGGTGCGCTGGTCGGAAGGCCCGGAGGCTTGTGCAGCACGAGCAGATCGGCGTCGTGATGGATGATCTCAGGCTCGACGGCTTCAGCTCGAGCCACTGAGGATCTCCACCGTTCCGGCGTCCCCGTCGAGGCGAACGAGGTCACCATCGCAAAGGGAGCGAGTGGCATTGGTTACGTTGACCACGGCCGGAACGCCGTACTCACGCAGGATGATCGCCGCGTGGGATAGCGGTCCCCCGAGCTCGGTGATCACGCCCGAGGCCGCCAAGAACAACGGTGCCCAGCCGGTGTCGGCTGCGGCCACGACGAGAATCTCCCCCGTCCGGAAATCGGCGGCCTGGGACGGCTTGCTGAGAAGGCGCACCCTGCCCTCTACGATCCCACGGCTCGCCGCGAGGCCGCGCAGGCGCTTCGTGGCCGTCGCAACGCCGAGGTCGTCCGGTGGAAATCCGACGAACGTGGTCGGCGGCTCGGGCAAGGCCTGGTTTCGTGCGTATTCTAGCCGTCTCCGCTGGACTCGAATCGCTACGCTCTCGTTCTCGTCGTAGAGCACACGGCGAACCTCCGTCAGCGTGAGGAAGAACGCCGAGTCGGGGCCCGCTTCGGGTTCGCGCGCTTCGATGCGACGCGAGGCCTCGAGCGCGACGCGACGAAACATTCCGAGCACCTCGACCACATGGGCGCGCAGATGCTCGCGCATCCTCGTATAGCGGCGAACCAGGTCGAGCAACTTGTTCACCGCCGGTCTGATCACGAAAGGCACGTTCTTCTCGAGCCTGCGTTCTGCGTCGGCGCGCCTCTGTTGGAGGTCCCGCTCACGCACGTCGAGGTCGACGGTGTTCGCAAGATGCGAACGAATGCTGGCAAACATGAGTGTTGGGTCTTCGGACCATCGCGGCGCTGCAATCTCGGCTTCCCGCACGCCGCGATAGCCGTAGTCGTCTAGGAAGCGACGTAGCGCATCCCGGGTGCGTCCCGCGGGGAGATTCGAGATCTGGAGCTCCGAAAGATCGGCGTCACGAATGAGCGCCACCAGCTCGGGTTCTTCCCTGGCGAGCTGAGCGATCTGACGAAGGACGAAACCGGGCCGCGCGCTCGCCACGTCCTGAAGACCGGAAAGGAGCTCGCGGTAGAAACCAGGACCGAGGTCTTGCGCAAACGCTCGCAGTAGCCCGATCAACAACAAGACCGTCGTCAGCAGGTTCGCGTAAGCGGTCAGCATGATCGAGCCGGTGGAGTCGAGTAGATGCTCCACGTCACCCAGCATCCGGTCGAGACCGCTCGGCTCGAGAAGTCTCGGATCCGTTCCGCTCATCCGCATGCGCTCGTCGGAGAAGTAAGCCTCGAAATCTTCGACGCGGGCCTTGAACCGAAAGTTCTCCCTAGTGTATCGCGACACCGTCTGGGGAAGACGCAGGAAGAACCCGGTCGAGCTACGGTCCGCAATGACCTCGTCGAGCTCCGAGGCATACTGCCCACCACCGAGTCGCATGAGCGTCGAGGGATGTATCCACGGGATCTGCGCCATGATGGCACTGAACTCGGTGAGATTGAGATAGATTCGCCCCCGGAAATCGCCCACCAGCTCCGCATCACGCGGCACCGTACAGCCCATCGCGCCAAAGGCTCTGCGGAAACCGAGGTCACTGAACTGGCTGAGCACGGACCAGGTGAAAGGCGTGGCGACCCCTGGCAGCGCCTCGCCGATGTTTGCGTTGCTCCAGACGATCTTGCGACGGTCGACCGGCCTCTCCCGGCTAGCCCCGCGACGGCTTCGCACTTCGGAGACGACGATAGGACGCGCTTGAAGCACATACACTTGCTGTGCGGCGATCGCCCACTCCACATCACGGGCATCGCCAAAGTGGCGCTCGATCCTGTCGGCGAGCTCGCTGAGGTGCAAGAGCTGAGGCTCGCTCAGCGACGCACGTTCACGGTCGGCCGGATCAACGGCGACCTCACGCACGCCACCCGAACGCTCGAGCAGAGTTTGCTGCGCCTTGTCTCCGATGATTCGATCACGGAGCTGACCGGTCGCCTTGTCGACGCGGAAGGTGTCGGGCGTCACTCGACCATCGACGACCGAAGAGCCGAGACCGTACGCTGCGTTGATCACGACCTCGCCGGCATCCCCGGTGAGGGGATTGGCCGTAAAAAGAACGCCCGAGATCTCCGATGGAACCATGGCCTGAATGACGATCCCCACCGACACCGGAACGTCCTCCCCGAGCGCGCGCAAATACGAGAGCACTCGGGGCCGGAAGGTGCTGGCCCAGCAAGCCTTGATCGCGTCGAGGATCTCGTCCTCGCGGATCAAGTTGAGCATGGTCAAATGCATGCCCGCAGCGGACGCGCCTTCCTCGTCTTCGTGCATCGCGGAGGAGCGAACGGCAAAGCTGGTCGCTCCTTCGTCCTGCATGGCGAGGACCGCATCGCGCACACTGCGAACCACGTCTTGGGGAAGCGTGGCTGCGCGCACGCGCTCGGCGATCGTCTGCAGTCGTGCATCGGGCACGTGCGGCGTGCGCAGAAGCGCTCGCGGCCGATCGGAGATCTCCAATACGCTCGAAAAGAACGAGTCGCCTACCCATCCGGGCATCGCATATGCCGCAGGCACCGGAAACCCCGCTCGAGCAAGGGCTGCCAGGCCGCGGGCTTTGCCACCGTAGGACGAAGCCCTCCGGGGAACGACCGATTCGATTCGCTTGAGTATCCGCGGCATCCCAACCCGCGAGGTCTAGCGCAGGCACGGACCAGGGGCATGCGGGAGTCATGGACGCATGGGTGCTGCGGCGCTATGAAAACCCGGTGTGGGACCCGGACGACGATCATTTTCATGATCAATGCGGCGTGTTTGGCGTGTTTGGAGCCGATGAGGCCTCGAATCTAGCTTATCTCGGCCTGCATTCGTTGCAGCACCGAGGCCAAGAGGCCGCGGGCATCGTTTCGAGCAACGGCGCGCAGCTCTTCGTGCACCGAGGGATGGGCCTCGTGCAAGATGTCTTCACCGCCGACCAGATCGACAAGTTGCCGGGAAGCAGCGCCATCGGACATGTCCGCTACACGACCGCCGGCGGAAGTCACATCAAGAACGCACAACCGCTTGCGGTCGATTGCGGTCATGGCTCGATCGCCGTCGCACACAACGGCAACCTGACCAACGGTCTTGCACTTCGGCACCAACTCGAAAAGGACGGTTCGATCTTCTCGTCGGACAGCGACACGGAGGTGCTGGTTCATCTCATCGCACGCTCCAAAGCCGAAACGATGATCGACCGCGTGGCCGACGCGTTGCACCAGGTCGAGGGCGCGTACTCTCTGGTCTTTCTCTCGCCTGACGAGCTCGTCGCCGTGCGGGACCCGTACGGATTTCGCCCTCTCTGCCTCGGAAAGCTCGACGGCGCGTACGTGATCGCGTCGGAGCCGCCGGCGTTTCAACTGATCGGTGCCAAGTTCATTCGCGACATCAACCCGGGGGAGATGGTCGTGATCAACGAGACGGGCCTTCGCAGCCTTCGGCCGTTTCGCACCGACGCCGAGCGTCGATACATGTGCATCTTCGAGTACGTCTACTTTGCCCGCCCCGATGCCTCGTTCGACGGAATCAGCGTCTACGACGCCCGCAAACGCATGGGACGCGCCCTCTGGGAAGACCAGCCGGTCGAGGCCGATCTGGTCGTCCCCGTTCCCGATAGCGGCGTCGCGGCCGCGCTCGGATACGCCGAAGCCGCAGGGCTTCCTTTCGAGCTGGGTCTCATTCGGAGTCACTACGTCGGCCGCACCTTCATCGAGCCGGCCCAGTCGATCCGCCACTTCGGCGTTCGCCTCAAGCTGCACCCCGTCCAAAGCCTGCTCGAGGGAAAGCGCGTAGTCGTCATCGACGATTCGATCGTGCGCGGCACCACGAGCCGCAAGATCGTCAAGATGATCCGGGACTCCGGGGCCAAAGAAGTTCATCTGCGAATCAGCTCGCCGCCCACGATCTGGCCCTGCTTCTACGGCATCGACACACCGACACGCGAAGAGCTCATCGCTGCGCACCACTCCGTGGCCGAGGTGAACGACTACGTGACCGCAGACAGCCTCGGCTATCTCTCGCTCGAAGGATTGAAGCGTGCGGTCGGCGGCGAAGGTTTTTGCAGTGCCTGTTTCAGCGGACGCTACCCGATCCCCGTCACCGACGACATCAATCTTCGGCGCCAGCTTCCGCTCGTCGGCGTCTGACCGCATCGAGGCACCAGAGGCGGCTAGTGCGCTTCGAACCAGCGGAGAATCGCCGCGTTCACTTCCGCGGGTCGCTCGAGGTGCAAGCAGTGCCCTGCCTCAGCGAGCTTCACCGTTTCAAAGAGGGCGCTGTAGTGCTGCTCTTGGCCATCGGCGAGCTCGGGGCCGATGCAGCCGTCGCGCTCTCCATGCAGATAAAGTGTCGGCACCACGATGGGCCCCGCTCCGACGATCGCACGAATCTCGCGGATCGCTTTGGGTGATTTCAGCGCGCGGTAGTACCGCAGGGGAGCGGGCATGCTCGACCTCAAGCAGGCCTTGAGCTCCTCGAAGTGCGCGTCTCCCGGATCGAAACCCGGCGACCAGCTCGCCCAGAGACGCTCGATGAGACGGTAGTTCCGAAGCTTCAGCGCCCGATCGGACAGCCCCGGGATTTGGAAGAATCCCATGTAGGCGCTCTTTAGAAGCTGTCGCGGATATCGCTCCACGTTTGCCTCGAACGCGAGCATGTGAGGAACGGCAAGCGCTGCCGAAGCGCGAAATCGCTCCGGCCATTGCGCAGTCACCAACTGGGTGAGGATGGCGCCCCAATCGTGCCCGACGATGCGGATTGGTTCCGAAGGGGAAAGCTCGTCGATGAGCGAGAGCATCTTCCGAGCCAGCGAAGGGACATCGAATGGCCCTTCGAGCGAGGAAGGTGCGTATCCAGGCAGCCAAGGACGGATCACACGGTACCCGGCCGGGACGAGGCGATCGGTGAGAGGCGCCCAGGTGCGGGGAATATCCGGAAACCCGTGCAGACAGAGAACCAGCGGAGCGCCCTCGTCACCCGACGAGAGGTACGACATCCCGGTTCGTTCGGAGCGCATGTGTGGCATCGAATGAAGCCTAGGCGAAGAAGCCCGCGAGCGCTTCCGCAAGACGTTGCGCAAACGATTCCTGGACGATCAGGTCCTGCCGTGCCTCGATCTCGAGGGCGCATCGGCCGTACTCGCGCGCGTGAAGGACTGGTGAATACGCGAGACCCAACTTGCCCGACCAGGGCTCGTTCGGCGCAGCGTGGAAGCCGGCCCCTCGGAGATGGCGTACGAGCCGCTGCGCCGGCTCCTCGTCATGGTCGAAGAGGACCCCAACCTCCAAGGTACGCGCCTCGCCTTCGTAGTTGTCGGTGAACGTGTGAATGGAGAATACGGTGTCACCGCGACTCTTTTTGACCATCGAGCGGACCGCCGCATGGTACGGATGATAGAATTGATCGATTCGTCGCTGGCGCTCGGCTTCGAGAAGTCCTTCGTTCAGATGCACGGTTTTGCCATCGGCGTTCTCTCGAAAGAGCGTTTCCGAATCGAGCGGGCGATTCGGATCGATCAGCAAGCGCGAAAAGCGTGAAAGCACCGCGGGCGCATTCATGAGACGCGCGACCCTTCGCGTGAATGCAGCGGCGCCGAGGTCGGACGCCCAATGCGTGTCGATCAACCAGCGGTCGTCTGCCGGCCATTTCCACGGCTCGGGCAATTCAGCCGACGCATGCTCTGAGGTGAACACCAGTCGGCCCCAGAAGTCGCCGTCGATCTCTTCCGCCGCTTGCTGTGTATCCATCTTTCGAATTGTATGGGAACTCTCGAAAAGTCGAGCTGTTCGATGACACTGAACGATTGAGCGGTATACTCGAAAAGAAGCCGCCGGGGGACGGTGGAAAGAGGATCACCCGTGACGCACCCCGACGAAGACCCGGAGCTCCCCGGAAAGCCAAGGCGACGGCCGAGTCATTTCCGAAAGAAGCGCTTGGACACGACCACAAAGGTGGTTCGAGTGCTGCGGGAACGATCCGCTACCCCGAGCGATCCGGGGCACGTTGTGCAAAGTCGACGGTCGCGACAAGAACAATGGCGCGACGTGATCAATCCCGCTCCCGCTCTCCCCGATCCGCTCCTGCAAAGGCCCTTACCGCCTCCTGCGCCGCTGCCGTCTGAAAAAAGCTCACTCCCGGATCTCGCTGCCCCCGGCTGGTTGGACGACCGCCATCAGCGCAAGCGCGTGGAGGACCTCATCGGCACGGTCGGGCTCGCGCTCATGGTCGCCGCCATGCTGGTCGCCATGTGGCTGCGCATGACGGGCAACTAGGCCTAGAACTCGGGGCGGTCCTGGTGCTGGCCGAATACTTCGCGGAAGACGTCGCAGATCTCTTGTTCGGTGCAGTAGACCTTGGCGGCTTCGACGATGCCGGGCATGACGTTGCGATCGGCGCGGCAGTCTTCGGCGATCGCCGCTAGCGCCTTCGACACGGCCTTCGCATCGCGCTGGGCCTTGACCCTGGCCAGGCTTTCGACCTGCTCCTTCTGGATCGACTCGTCGACGCGGAGGGTAGGAATGTCGGGCTGCTCGTCCTGAACATACTTGTTCACGCCCACCAGCGTCTTCTCGCCGCTCTCGATCTGCTGCTGCATCCTGTACGCCGAAGCGGCGATCTCGCGCTGCGGATAGCCGCGCTCGACCGCTTCCACCATCCCGCCGAGCTCGTCGATCTTGCGAATGTAACCCATGGCCTCTTCTTCCATGCGATTGGTCATCCATTCGACGAAGTAACTGCCCGCCAGCGGGTCGATCGTGTTGGTCACGCCCGACTCCTCGGCGATGATCTGCTGCGTGCGAAGCGCGACCGTCACGGCTTCCTCAGTTGGGAGCGCGAAGGTCTCGTCGAGGCTGTTGGTGTGAAGGGACTGAGTTCCACCCAAGACCGCAGCGAGGGCCTGGAGTGCGACGCGCGCGACGTTGTTGTACGGCTGCTGCGCGGTTAGCGAAACGCCGGCTGTCTGGGCGTGCGTGCGCAGCATCATCGAGCGCGGGTCCTTGGGATTGAACCGCTCTTTCATCAGCCGGGCCCACATGCGACGGGCAGCGCGGAACTTCGCGACTTCCTCGAAGAAGTCGCTGTGAACGTCGAAAAAGAACGAGAGTCGCGGCGCGAACGCATCGACATCCAAGCCGCGCTCCACGCCCCAGTTCACGTACTCGAGTCCATCCGCGATCGTGAACGCAAGCTCTTGCGCCGCCGTCGAGCCTGCCTCACGGATGTGATAGCCGCTGATGCTGACGCTGTTCCAGCGTGGAACTTCCTTTGCACAGAACTCGATCGAATCGGTGACGATGCGCATCGCCGGACGGGGCGGCACCACCCAGGCGTGCTGCGCGATGAACTCTTTGAGGCAGTCGTTTTGAACCGTGCCGCCGATTCGGTCTCGCGGGACGCCGCGTTTGTCCGCCAGGGCGACGTAAAAACCGAGGAGAACGGCGGCGGGGCCGTTGATCGTCATCGACGTCGTGACCTTGTCTAGCGGGATCTGGTCGAAGAGGATCTCCATGTCGTGGAGGGTGTCGACGGCAACTCCCACCATGCCCACCTCGCCGAGCGAGCGAGGAGAGTCGCTGTCGTAGCCCATCAAAGTCGGAAAATCGAAGGCGGTAGAAAGCCCGGTCTGCCCCTGTTCGAGCAGGTAGCGAAAACGCTCGTTGGTCTGTCGCGGGGACCCGAAACCCGCAAACATCCGCATCGTCCAGAGCCGACCGCGGTACATCGTCGGCTGCACCCCACGCGTGTACGGAAACTGGCCAGGAAAACCGAGGCTCTCCTGATAATCCTCATCGAAGTCGGCTGGCGTGAGCAGGTCCGGAACCTCGAGGTCGCTGAGTGTGGTGAAGCGCTGCTTGCGTAAGGAGTGGCGCGCAGCCGCGCCCTTCACGTCCTCTTCGCGCCAGCGCCTGGCCCGGTCTCGAAGATCGTCTCCGGGACTGCTCGGAGAGCCCTCGACTTTCCGTTTCTTTGCCGGGTCCGCCGTCACCGCTGCCTCCTGTTAGTTCTCTACCGTGTCCTCGGCGCCTGGGAAAGGCAAGACCTCGCCGCGAATGACCTGCAGCATGCCCTCGACTTCCAATGCAATCTCGAGCTCCGGGTTGGTCTGTAAGAACCGCTCGAGAAACCGCTTCGCCGCCTGGTTTTCTCCTTTTTGAAAGTGTGCGGCGCCCACGAGAAAGAGGCCGTCGCCGTCATTCTCATCCTTCTGAAGCACCCGCCGACCCATGCGAATCGCGCGGTCGTACTCGCCCATCATGCGAAGCGTCTGCCCCGCGCCGATCATCGCGCCGACGTATTCGGGAGCGAGCCTGAGCGCTTCGACGTAACTCTTGAGAGACTCCGGGAACGCCTCCTTCTGAAAGTAAGCGTGCCCGAGGAAGTGAAAGGCATATTCGTTCGTCGGATCTTCGCGTGTCACCCGAAGGAGCTCGTCGATCGCGCGATCGGTCTCGCCGGAGTGCAGAAGCTCGATCCCCTCTTCGGCGGCTTCCCATCGCTCGGACTCGAACTCATCCAAGGGAGCTTCCTCAGTCACGATTGCCGTAATCGATGGACCCAGCACGCGTTCGATCGCGCGGCTGCACACCAGAGGCCAAGGTTCCGAGCGCGACCACCAGGAAAAGGACACCGCCGATGAGAAGCGTGATGCCCATCAACTGGCGGTTCTCGAGCACCCAGTAGCAAATCCCAGCGATCAGCAAAGTGAGGACGGCGACCGCTGCGGACAGCCGTAGCTGCATGCGGCGCCGCTGCTGCGCGCGTTCCTCAGCTTCGCGCTTGGCTTCCTTGGCTTCCCGCGCGCGCTCTTTTCGAGCTTGGCGCCGCTCGTTCGGTTTCTTCACCATTGTCGGAGCATACTACTGAATCGCTCTGCGGGCCCGATCTGCCAAATGCCCCCGAGGGACGAGCTCGAGATACCGTTGGTAGGCCTCTCTGGCCACGGGCGAGTTGTCGCTCGCAAGCGCTTCGCCGAGGTAGAACCAGGCCTGTGGAGGCGTGCCGGGAAGCGAGATCGACTGCCTAAACAAGCGCCGCGCCGACTCGCGTTCGCCCTGCTCGAAGTGGACGCGGCCCATTTGATAGAGGGCTGCAGCTTCGAGGCCCGGACGCGCGTCCACCCCACGAGCGAGCTCGAGTGCCCGCGTCGCGTTGCGCATGGCCTCGGAGTACTTCTTTGCGCGCAGGGTGTTTCGGCCGATTCCAACCAGAGCGGGCGCGTAGTCAGGGTCGAGCTCGAGCGCGCGCCGGTAGTAGCTCGCGGCAAGGCCCGAGTGTCCTTGGGCGTAGAGCGCATCGGCGCGCGACGTGAGCTGCTGCGGATTCATGGATGCCAACTCGGCTTGCACGACGCTCGCGCTGGGCCCCGGGTCTCTCGAAGGTGGATTGGGCTTGGGTGGCTTCGCGGACGCGGCCTTGCGTGGCGCCGACGGCGGAGCCTCGGGGGCGGTTGCGGCGGTCTCGGCCGGTGGACCGATCGACGGAGGGGGTGCCGGCTCGAGCTCCACCGGCGCCTCTCGGATCGGTGTCGGCAGCACGGGCTCGACGTCGCTCTGCTCGACGGCGGTGTCGATCTCGATCGCTGGGGTTGCATCTCGCGCGAGCGCGCTCGTCGGAGCGGCCGCGACGGGCTCTGCGGGGACCAAGGCGTCTTCTGGACGCGAGGTGATGCTCGCGATGCCAGCCACCGTCAGGCCGACGAAGGTCAATGCGGCGACGCCAAGAGCGAGATGCTTCGGGCTGAGGGCAGATTGAGCCCTGCGCTCCTGCCTCTCTGCGAACGCGATCAGATCCTCTTCCGCAGCGGGCGCCTCATGGTCCTCGGAAACCGCCGTCCAGCTCGGCCTCTCGCTCAAGGCGCGCGCTTTCGCCATGACGCGTTCGGCCTTTTCGTGCTCCCCGAGCTCGCTCAAGAGCTCGCCCAGCCATAGCAAGGGTCGCGGATCCTCTGGCGCCACCCTCGCGGCGCCCAAGAGCGCTTGCTGCGCCCGAAGCTCATCGCCTTCGGCACACCAGGCCTCGGAACAGACCAGCAGGTAGTCCGGATCGTGCGCCATTTCCTCGTGATGCCCACTCAGCACCTCGAGCGCGGCGCGGGCCTTTCCGCGCGCGATCAGATCGCGAGCGATCTCCAACGGATGCGGGCTCTCGGCGGTATCCGCCTCGTCGAGCGCATGGGCGTCGAATCCGAAATCAGCCACGGCCACGATCCTATCAGAGCCGATCCGGAACCGAGGAATTCCCGCCAATCGAGGAGTCACCTCGGGCCTTCTGCGCCAAAGCTTGTATACTCTCGCGCAATGTTTGTGGTCGCGTGCTCCGGCTTCCCCGTGCCGGTCAGCCGATACTGGCGGGAATTTGATGCGGTGGAGATCTCGGATACCGAGATCGCCATTCCAGGTGCGGGCACGGTCCGGCGCTGGACGCGGGAATCCCCCGAAGGCTTCGTATTCACGGTCGTGGCACCCAAATCGGTGAGCGACTCGGGGTTCCGGCGAACCAAGGAAAACAAGGCGACCTGCGAGGCCGTCGCGGCCCTGGCCAAGAAGCTCAAGGCCAAAGCGGTCGTCTTCAATGCGGACGAAAACTTCAAGCATGGCAAGGCCAACCGGAGCGCTCTTCGATCGTTTCTAGGTTTTCTGCCATCGGACTTTCCACCGGTCGTCTTCGATCTCGACGCCTGGAAGCCAAGTGACATTGCGGCGGCCTGCGGAGACCGGCCGGCTGTCGCAGCCTACGATCCACTCCTCGAGGATCCTCCGCCAAAGGCGGACTTCGTCTACATCCGTCTCCCCGGGCCGGCAGGCCACCGGTCCCGCTACGACGAGGCTTCAATCGACAAGATCGCCGACCACTGCAACAGTCTCGACCCGGCGATGGGGATCTGCGTGTTTCAGAATATCGACATGCAGACCAACGCCCAGCAGCTCACCAAGAGACTCGAGTAGGCGGTGTCGGACTCGGCGCCGACGCCGACGGTGATCATCCTCTCTGAAGAGGATGCCGGAGAGCGCATCGACCGGGTCCTGGCACGCCGTTGTCCGGAGTATTCGAGGAGCGCCCTTCAGCGATGGATCGAACAAGGCCGCGTCGAGCAGGCTGGCGAGGTCGTTTCACGAAAGACCAAGGCCGAGGCCGGCGCAGAGGTGACGATCGACCCCGCCCCGCCCGAGCCCATGAGCGCGGAGCCGCAAGAGATCCCGCTGAACGTGCTTTTCGAAGACGAGCATCTGCTCGTGCTCGACAAGGCCGCAGGCCTGGTTGTCCACCCCGCACCCGGCCACCCCGATGGCACGCTGGTGAACGCGCTATTGCATCACGCGGCGCTCCAGGGGGGCTCTGACCCGCTCCGCCCAGGCATCGTGCATCGGCTCGACAAGGACACCAGCGGAGTGATGGTCGTGGCCAAGACGGCGAGCGCCCATGAGCGCCTGGTAGAGATGTTTCAGAGGCACGAGCTCGAGCGCGCGTACCTCGCGATCGCGCTCGGCCGCCCACCGGCGTCGTGCACCTTCGACACCTTCCATGGGCGACACTCGGCGAGTCGAAAAAAGTTCACCTCACGCGGTGACCGGGGCCGGCGGGCGGTCACACATCTAGAAACTCTCGAGCTTTTGCACGGAAGTGCTTTGGTTCGTTGTCGTCTAGAGACGGGCCGCACGCATCAGATCCGCGTGCACCTGGCAGAGCACGGCCATCCTGTTCTCGGGGATCCGCTCTATGGGAAGTCGATCGCTGACCCCGAGCTTCGGCGCGTTTCGAACGAGCTAGGTCGGCAAGCGCTGCATGCCGCGGTGCTCGCCTTCGTGCACCCGATCACAGGCGAGCCTCTGCGCTTCGAAACGGAGCCCCCGGACGATTTTCAGCGCGCGCTGAGCGCGTTGCACCTCGATTAGAGCGCTGACTATTCTTCGGCCGGCGCGCACTGCGGGTACCCGGCCAGCACCTGCTCGCACGCAGTCTTGTCACATTGAAGCACGACGGAATTGCAGGACTGGAAGAAGATCGGATTGATGAGAATCGCCCTGCAGCAGTCCTGGAGGTCGAGGCACGCATTGATCGCCGCATCGTCGCATTCCGCGGTCTGCACGGCCGCCCATCCGACCTCGCAATAGGAAGCATCCCGAGTGGAGCGCGCAACGCCCGAGACCTGATCCCCCACGATTTCGCCCGAGAAGGAGAGCGTGGAGCCGTCCGTTCCAGGAGCTGCATCCACGCGAAACACCCCCGTCAGCGCCTGGATCGGCACGTCGCCGCCGTAGCGCGCGACGAAGCTGCAATTCGCGCCGTTCTGATCGACTCCGACCCCATCGACACTGAGATCGAAGGCGTAGGCGCCTTCGCCGGCCTGCGCTGTGTTCCCGAGGTCGCAATTGGGGCTCGCCTCGAGCTTCTCGCCGTCGGAGGCGACGAAGAGACAGACGCGAAACCCGTTGTCCTCTCCATACCAAAGACCCGCGTTGGGCGCCGGGCTCGCGCCACCAGCGCCGGCGACGCCCCCGCTGCCAGCGCTGCCCGCCGAGCCAGTGTTCGCATCCCCGCACCCAGCAAGAAGGAGAAAAAGGCAGCCAGCCAACGCCAGCCGCCCGGTCGAAGTGTCGATCATCGCGAACCCAGGCTTACCAGATCGGAGATTCGACGTGCGCCTTGGAGCGAACGAGCAGGTCGATGATCGCTCGGTCGTAGAGGTTGCGGCCGATGAGCTCGGGCGCGACTCGGCTCTGATAAAGATCACGACCTTCTTGAATTTCGTCCTCCATCACGTCGAAAAGATTGTCGTTTCTAATGCCATCGGCGATCTTGTCCTCGTTGTAGAGAGCAAGGTCACTCGAGATTGCGCGTGCCAAGCGACGTGCGGCTTCTTCGGTTTCGATCAGCGCCATCGGTCCTCCGTAGGCGCAGAGTGACGCAGCAGCACCGCCTCTGTCAAAGAGCGGCGGTGTCGATCTCGATCGCTCCGGGCCGAAGGACCTGCATCGGCGTCGTGGTGGAGTCGATCAAGGTCGAAGGCGCGCCCCCCAGTGCGACCCCCGGAACCAATCCGCCCAGCCCAAGGACCATACTCGGAAGCAGCTCGTCGATGCTCCGGAGTGGCGGCTCCCCGCTCAGATTGGCGCTCGTGGCGGTGACCGGATGCCCAAACGCGCGCACCAGCTCGGCCGCCGGGCTCGAACCAGGAACGCGGACACCGACCTTGCCGTCTCTCACGAGCCGAGGGCTCAGACCGGGCTTGGCCAGCAAAAGGATCGTCAAAGGCCCGGGCCAGTGCGCCTCCATTAAGGCATTGGCGCCGGCCGAGGGGATCAAAGCGACCTCCGAAACCGCCGAAGCGTTTGGAAGGAGCAAGGCGATGGGCATCTCGCGCGGCCGGCCCTTGAGCTCGGAGACCCGTCGGACGGCCCCGGGGTTGCGGGCATCGGCCAGGAGGCCCAGCCAGGTCTCCGTCGGACAGGCCACGACCCCGCCCTCCTCGAGAACTTTCACGAAGGGAGCGAGCTCTTCCATCAGCGGCTTCGCGCCCGCCAGCCGATGTCACGGCGGAATTGCTTGCCTTCGAACTCGATCATGGCCGCGGCTGCGTACGCTCGCTCGGCGGCCTCGTCGATCGTTTCGCCGATCGCCGTCACCGAAAGGACCCTTCCCCCCGAGGTGACGACCTGGTCTCCTTCGAGCGCGGTGCCCGCGTGAAACACGGTCACGCCCGGGAGAGCAGACGCTTGCTCGAGGCCCCGGATCGGCTTGCCTTTTTCATAGCTGCCGGGGTAGCCGCCAGCGGCCAGGACGACGCAAAGCGAGGCGGGAGCCTCCCACTGAGGGCTCAATCCCCCGAAATCGCCCCGCGCAGAGCCGCGAATCAAAGGCATGATCGACCCCTTCCAGCGCGTCATCAAGGTCTGGCACTCGGGATCACCAAATCGGGTGTTGTACTCGAGCACCAGGGGCTCACCGTCCACGATCATCAAGCCGACGAAAAGCGCGCCTCGGAACGGGCGCCCTTCAGCCGCCATACCCGCGAGAGTCGGCTCGATCACGCGCTCGATGATCTTTCGCTCGACGGCAGCAGTGACGATCGGAGGTGGAGAGTACGCGCCCATGCCTCCGGTGTTCGGACCCTTGTCACCGTCAAAGGCACGCTTGTGGTCCTGCGCAGGAGCCAGTGGGATGAAGCGCTTCCCGTCGGAAACGACGTGATAACTCACCTCCTGACCCACGAGGCACTCCTCGATGAGAACTCGATCGCCTGCGCTGCCAAATGCGCGTTCGCGCATGATGAGGTCGATCCCGGCGATCGCTTCGGCGGCATCGCTCGCCACGATGACGCCCTTGCCCGCCGCGAGACCGTCGGCTTTCACCACCAGTGGACGATTCGCTTCCTCGATGTAGCGGGTCGCCGCGTCCGGATCGTCGAAGACGGCAAATCCCGCAGTCGGGATCTCGTGGCGCGCCATGAACTCCTTCGAGAAGATCTTGGAGCCCTCGAGCTGGGCGGCCTCCCGGTCCGGGCCGAAGGCGTCGATACCATTTTCGCGGAGCGCATCGACGACGCCAGCGACCAGCGGCGCCTCCGGGCCGACCAGCACCAGGTCAGCTGATTCTTGACGCGCGAGCGCCACCACACGATCGGCGTCGGTAGGGTCGAGAGGAACCGTGCGTCCAATCGCCGCGAGGCCGGCGTTCCCCGGCGCTCCGACGACCTCGACGCCCTCGTCCTGCGAGAGCCGCCAGGCCAGTGCATGCTCGCGGGCCCCGCCTCCAACGATGAGAACGCGCATCCTCAGTGCCGGAAGTGGCGAACGCCGGTGAAGACCATCGCCATGTTGGCTGCATCGGCAGCGGCGATGACCTTGTCGTCGCCCTTGGAGCCACCGGGATGGACGACCGCGCTGATGCCCACCTTGGCTGCGGCTTCGATGCCATCGGGGAACGGGAAGTACGCATCCGACGCCATGACGGCACCCTTCGACAGCTCGCCCGCCTTCTGCGCCGCAATTCCGACGGCAGTGACTCGTGCCATCTGCCCGGCTCCGACACCCACAGTGCGGTCGGGCTTGGCGAAGATGATCGCGTTCGACTTCACGTGCTTGCAAACGCGCCAGGCGAAATCGAGCGCGCGCATCTCATCGTCGGTCGGCTGACGCTTGGTCACGACTTTGCCCGCGCGAACCTCGCTCGGGCCGGTCGCATCGCGATCCTGCACGACGAGACCGCCGCCGACGCGCTTGAACTGCAGCGCCGCGTAGTCCGCCGGAAGCCATTCCCCGGTCGCGAGAATCCGGAGGTTCTTCTTCTTTTGGAGCCGCTCGAGAGCGGCCGGCGCGAAGCTCGGAGCGATGATGCACTCGATGAAGGTCTCGGCGACTGCCTCTGCCGTCGCATCGTCGACCTCTCGGTTGAGGGCCACGATTCCGCCGAAGGCGCTCTGCGCGTCCGCCTCGCGAGCGATCCGGTACGCT
>DASRZF010000011.1:0-6700 GCA_035686645.1 Polyangiales bacterium | reverse complement strand
TCGCCGGGCCCGCTCAGGCCGCGCCCTTCGAGCTCGATGCGCCTGTGGCCGAGCACGTCCTGGAGATCCGAGCTGGCAACCCAGATCTCCGCGATGACGTGTTCTCCAAGATGGGAGGCTCGAGCGTGGAGAGCAAAGCGTTCATTCACTGCTTCGCGTCTCCGTACGTCGATCTCGGCGAGCATGAAGCGCTTTCGGGGACCCTGGACTACTTCAATGCCGGCGAGCTCAATTCGTTCGAGCGGGAGAGTCACGCCGCGGGCGTGAGCTGGAACCTTCGCTACGTTCTGGGCGGCCGCCCCGCCAAATTCCATAGGGAGCTCGAAGAGACGCAGGCGCGCTGGGCCCTGGTTCTATTCGGCGGGAACGACGCACAGAACGAAAACGAGCGAATATACGTTGGCCGCCTCGTATACCTCATCGAGCAACTGGAAGGCATGGGGGTCGTCCCCGTTCTCGGCTCGGCCCTGCCACGCAGGAATCCGAACAGGGACCGCTGGATCAGCCGATTCAACGCGATCACGGAAGCGGTCGCCGAGCACTGGTCACTTCCTTACATCGACTATCATGCGGCGCTGGACGCGCTTCCCCGCAAGGGCTTGGCCCGCGACGGGGTACACCCCAACGTGCTCGGCGAGGGCGGCGTACGCGCGGCGTGCCAGTTGACGAAAAAAGGTCTCAGGTACGGAAACAACGTGAGGAACCTGCTCACGCTAGAGATGCTGGACGCGCTCCGGCGGGTGGTCGCGGGCACTGGCGCTGGCACTGACGCTGACGCTGGCACTGACGCTGGCACTGGCACTGGCACTGACGCTGGCACTGGCACTGGCGCTGACACTGACGCTGGCACTGACGCTGGCACTGACACTGTTGCGGTCCCCGATCCCTTTCCGGTCTCGGCCCTCGTCTCCAAATCCTCACTGCCTCTCGCGGGCTCTCTTCCCGAGCGTTGCGGTGCTCCGGGTCCGGGGTCGCGGGTTTATCGCTTTCGGGTCGAGTTGGAGGAGCGCAGCAGGCTCCGGGCTTCCGCCTTCGATCTCGATGGTCATAGGTTTCCCGTGTACTGGGTTCGGGTGGATCCAGACGGGGAGCGCTGCGTTAGACGGCGCTTGGAGACCTTGGAGGTGGATGCGCAGCCGGGAATGTGGGATTTCATCGTGGAAGTCCCCGAGCGCGCGGCGCAAGAGGGGCAGATGCTCGTCCTCATCACTCGCAACCCACGCTGAACATGGCTGCTCTCGACCAGATTCGGATTCACGAGATCTACGAATCGATTCAAGGCGAGTCGACTTTCGCGGGGCTTCCTTGCACCTTCGTTCGCTTGTCCCGCTGCAATCTTCGTTGCCGCTGGTGCGATACGCCGCAGGCCTTCGAAGGTGGAACCGAAATGCCAAGGGCAGAGGTTCTCCGAAAGGCGCTGTCGTTCGGCACACCGCTGGTCGAGCTCACGGGCGGTGAGCCGCTTCTTCAGCCTGCTGCACTCCCCTTGCTTGCAGAGCTCTGTGACTCGGGGCGCACCGTTCTTCTCGAGACCAGCGGGGAGCGCGATATCTCTGAGGTCGATCCACGCGTGCATCGCATCATGGATCTCAAGGCGCCCGGCAGCGATGAGTCGCATCGCAACCGCTGGGAGAACATCGAGCAGCTTACGCAGCGTGACGAGGTCAAGGTCGTCCTCGCCGATCGAAGCGACTACGATTGGGCGAAAGGGGTCATCGCCGAGCACGATCTCGCGGAACGCGTCCACGCAGTCCTGCTCAGCTGCGTTTGGGGCGAGCTCGATCCCAAGGAGCTCGTGCGATGGGTTCTCGCGGACCGCTTGCCCGTTCGGGTGCAGGTTCAAATGCACAAGGTGATCTGGGATGCGAATGCCCAAGGAGTGTAAACGATGCCATTGGACCCGGAATTCGTAGCCGACTGCCCGTATGGACCCGGTGCGATTTGCATCGACGAGCTCGTCGAGGTCGATTCGGAGGCAGGCATCGTGCGGGCGCGGATGTCTACACACCCCGACTTGCCGCTCACGCGCGACCAGCGAGCGCACCCGATCCGTCACCCGCGGCACGTCAGCGGAGGTTTCATGGTGCACCTCACGGGCATCCTCGGCTTCATGCACACGTACTATGTGCTCGGCTTGCGCCATGCGGACGGCTGGATCGGGTACGGCGGGCGCATTTACGACGCGCGCTTTGCGGCTCTCGCGAAAATGGGGCCGCCGCTCGACTTGGAGCTACGCGCCACCAAGATCCGACAGCGAGAAAATCAGGTGTTCGGACGATACGAGTTCCGTTTTACCCAGGACGACATTCTGATCTACCAGGGCGATCAAGCAGCCATGTGGATGAGGGTATCGGCGCCATGAGCGCGCGATCGAAAACCATTGCGATCGAGACGCGGGGACGCGGAACGACCGAGATCACGGAACAGATACACGCCGCCGTTGCGGAGTCCGGCATCCGCGAAGGCCTCTGCACGGTGTTCATTCATCACACCAGCGCCTCGCTGATCGTCAACGAGAACGCCGACCGGGACGTGCAGCGGGACCTCGAGGCGTTTCTCACGCGCTTGGTCCCCGACGGAGACTCGCTCTACGTCCACACGATGGAGGGTCCGGACGACATGCCCGCGCACGTCAAGACCGCACTCACGCAGACTTCGCTGAGCATCCCGGTCATGGATGGACGCTGCGCCCTCGGCACCTGGCAGGGTGTCTTCCTTTGGGAGCATCGGCGCCGCGGTCACCAGCGTCGGGTGACCGTGACGGTCGTTGGTTAGGCTCGCGCCTGTGGCTGCGTTCCCGCATCCTCGACGTACATCGACTCGATGTCCTCGGCGAAGTGGTCGTTCACCTTCGCCCGTTTCACCTTCAATGTCGGAGTGAGCTCGCCGTCTTCGACGGTGAGATTGCGGTGAAGGATCTTGAACTTCTTGATCTGCTCGACCCGCGCGAAATGCGCGTTCATCTCGTCGATGTGCGCTTGAATGCTCGCTCGCAGCTTGGCGCTCTTGTCGAGAGCCGTCGGGTCCTCACCGTTTTCCTTTGCCCATGCAGGACCTGCCTCGGCGTCGATCGTCACGAGGGCGCTGAGGTATTTGCGCCGGTCACCGATGACCACGGCCTCGTCGACTAGCGGGTGGTTCTTGATCGCGGCTTCGAGATTCTTCGGCGTGATGTTCTTGCCGCCGGCGGTGATGATGATGTCCTTCTTGCGGCCCGTGATGTTGAGGAAACCGTCGTCATCGAAGGCGCCCAAATCGCCGGAGTGCAGCCAGCCATTGCTGAGCGTCTCATCGGTGGTCTCGGGGTCTTTGTAGTAGCCCATGAACACGTTCGGACCTTTGACCAAGATCTCGTCGTCGTCGGCGATCTTGATCTCGACTCCCGGGATGGCCGGGCCGACGCTGCCGAAGCGGTACTGGGTCGGCGTGTTGAAGCTCGTGGGGCCAGAGTCCTCTGATTGTCCGTAGACCTCGAGAATCACCAGGTCCAAGCTCGCAAAGAACTCGAGGATCTCGCGCGCAATCGGTGCCGCGCCGGTGACGCAGACACGGGCGTTCCCCATGCCGATCGCCGGCTTCAGCTTCGAGAAGATGAGCTTGTCTGCCAGTCGGTATTGAAGTCCTTTGTGGCTTGCGGGCGTCTTGTTGGCCTCCCAGCCGACCTTCATCGCCCACTGAACCAGCTTGGCCTTGGCGCCGGTGGCGGCCTTGAGCTTCGAGGCGATTCCGGCGTGGAATTTCTCCCAGATACGCGGCACGCCGAAGAAGATCGTCGGCTGAACCTCCTTGAGGTTCTCGGGGACGGCCTCGATCGACTCGGCGAAGTAGACACGGGCGCCGGTCGTGATCGGGATGTGCAGCGTGAACATCTGCTCGGCGATGTGTGAGAGCGGAAGATACGAGAGTGAGCAATCCGTCGCGTCGATGTGAGTGATCTGGATGGCGGCGTTCGAGGTCCAGGCGAGGTTATGATTGCTTAGCATTACGCCCTTGGGCGGGCCGGTCGTGCCCGAGGTGTAGATCAGCGTTGCCAGACCGGTCGGTTCGAGGCTTTCGACGCGCGTGACGTACGCTTCTTTATCGACCTCGTTGCCCTTGGCCAGGAACTCGTCCCAGCTCATCACCATGTCGTCTGCGATGGCGGGGGCGCCTTTCATCGTGACGACGTACTTGAGCTTGGGCATGTTGGCGCGCTCGGCTCGAACCTTGTGCCACTGTTCCTCGTTCTCGACGAGGATGAGCGGGGCTTCGGCGTGATCGACGATGTAGCGAACCTCGACAGGAGAGCAGGTCGTGTAGATGCCGGCCGGTGCGCCCCCTGCGCCCATTGCGGCAATGTCGAGGATGGCCCACTCCGGACGATTGAAACCGAGGATGCAGACCGTCTGTCCCGGTTCGAAACCCAGCGCGATCAAGGCGCGCCCTGCCTGCGTCACTTGGTCCGAGTAGGTGCCCCAGTTCGTGGGCTTCCAGCTCCCTTTGTCTCGGACGTAGTACGCCGGTGCGTTCGGCGTCTTCTTCGCTCTTTGCAGCAATCGATGGGGAATCGTGTCAGTAGCCACAGCGTCACCTCTTGAGTTTCCAGCCGTCCGCCGGCCGGGACCGGGCAATATAGGCCGAAATCACCTCAAATGTGAAGGGCACCCCCAAAACCTTGTGCTAAATCGCTCAATCCACGGAGGAGTGGCCGAGCGGTCGAAGGCGGCGGATTTGAAATCCGTTGTAGGGGCGACTCTACCGGGGGTTCGAATCCCTCCTCCTCCGCCAGTTTTCAGCGTCAGTGCCAGTGCCAGCGTCAGTGCCAGCGTCAGCGTCAGTGCCAGCGTCAGTGCCGGCGTCTATTGATCATCCCATCGGATCGGGTAGCGTGGGCTCTCTTTGGGAGGCTCTATGACGTTGCAAGGCACGATGCTCTCGCGGATCGAAGGTTGGGCGAAGTCCAGTGGCAGCGAAGCCGCGATTCATGACCGGAACCCGGATGGAACCTGGGCGACTTCGACTTGGGCCGATTACTGGGCGAGCGCACGCCGCGTTGGCAAGGGGCTCATGGCGCTCGGGCTCGAGCCCAAGGACTGTGTGGCCATCGTTGGGGCCAATCGGCGCGACTGGGTGATCTGCCAGCATGGCATCAATGCGGCGCAGGGAATTCCGGCGCCGCTCTACACGACCCTTCTGCCCGAGCAGATGGCCTACATCATCGAAAATGCGCAATCGAAGATCGTCATCTGCGACGACCAGACGCAGCTCGACAAGTACTTGTCCATAGCGAAGGGCGACACTCCCATCGAGCACATCGTCACGATGGACGATCTCGGATCCACCGATCCGCGCGTCATCACCCTCGACGCTCTGATGCAGAAGGGCGTTTCGGTCAGCGACGCAGAGCTCGATGCCCGGCTCGACGCGGTGAAGATGGATGACGTTGCGCTCCTGATCTACACCTCCGGAACGACCGGTCTTCCGAAAGGGGCGATGCTCACCCACGCTGGGATAGACCTCATCGCCCACGCCGTGGCGGAGGTGTTTCCGAGTCTCCTGAACACGAAAACGCGTTCCGTGAGCTACCTTCCGCTCTGCCACGCAGCCGAGCAGGGCATGACCAACTTCGCAGGCCTGATCACCAAGGCCGAGACGTACTACTGCGGCGACCTCACGCAGATCAAGGACTACCTGATCGAGGTGCACCCGACGATCTTCCTCGCGGTGCCGCGCGTCTGGGAGAAGTTCGAGTCGGCGCTTCGCGGAAAGCTGGCCGAGGCCACCGGGATCAAAGCGAAGCTCGCGAGCTGGGCTCGCGCCACCGAGTTGGCGGCATTCAAGGAAGAAGCCGCGACGGGGCGTCCGGTGACGAGCTTCTCGCGCAATCTCGCCAACAAGCTCGTCATTTCGAAGATCAAAGACGCGCTCGGTCTGGATCAGCTCCAAGTGGCCCTGAGTGGCGCGGCGCCGATCTCGGTCTCGACCCTCGAGTTCTTTGCGTCGATCGGGCTCCCGATTCACGAGGGGTACGGTATGACCGAGACCACGGCGTTCGCCTCGGTGCAACCCTATGGGCATCTTCGATTCGGCACCATTGGAAAGCCCCTTCCGGGAGTCCAAGCGAAGATCGCCGACGACGGCGAGATCATGCTCCGTGGCATCAACATGGTGAAGGGTTACCTCCGCTTGCCCGACAAGACCGCAGAGCTCTACGACGAGGAGGGCTGGATGCACACAGGCGACCTCGGCGCCATCGACGAGGACGGCTACATCTCGATCACCGGTCGAAAGAAAGACCTGATCATCACAGCGGGTGGCAAGAACGTCGCGCCGGCCGAGATGGAAGGTTACTTGCAGTCGATTCCCGGCGTCGGTCAGGCAGTGGTGGTCGGCGACAGGCAGCCGTATCTCTCCGCTCTGATCATTCTCGACGCGGAGGCGCTGCCAGAGCTCGAAGTCGCAGCCCAGATTTCGGGCCTCACCGACGTGGCCACCGCAGCCCGAAACCCCGATGTGAAGCGCTTCATCGAAGAGGAGATGCAACAGGTTTGCAACGCCAAAGTGGCGCGCTACCAGACGATCAAGAAGATCAAGATTCTCCCGACCACGTTCAGCGTCGATGGAGGTGAGCTCACGCCCACCCTCAAAGTGAAGCGCAACATCGTCAATGAGAAGTACGCGAAGGAGATTGCAGCGTTCTACGCAGAGAGCGCCCCGGCGG
>DASRZF010000010.1:0-8156 GCA_035686645.1 Polyangiales bacterium | reverse complement strand
CGGCGCTAGTCTACGAGGGCCCCTGGTTCCCGAAGCGGTTGGCCGCCGGTGTTTCCGATCTCGCCGGACGTTGAGAGCGTCTGCGCTACTCGCCGGCGTCGACGACGGCGGCCGCGATCGAGTCGGACCAAACGTTGACGGTGGTTCGGCACATGTCGAGGATGCGGTCGACGGCGAGAATCAGCGCTACCGCGCTGGTCGGTAGGCCCACCGCGTTGAGGACCACGACCATCATGACCATGCCGGCGTGCGGGATTCCTGCCGCACCAATGCTGGCGAGCAAGGCCGTGAAGGCGACGAGGCCTTGCTGGGTGAGGCTTAGGTCGATGCCGTAAACCTGGGCGATGAATAAGACCGCGACGGCTTCGTAAAGTGCGGTGCCGTCCATGTTGATCGTCGCGCCGAGAGGAAGCACGAAGGCAGTGACCTGAGGCCTGACGCCCGCCCGCTCGACGTTTTCCATGGTGAGGGGGAGGGTGCCGTTGCTCGAAGCGGTGCTGAAGGCGGTTACGAGCGCGGTGGTGAGTGTGCGCGCGTACGCGAGTGGCGAGCGGCCGGTGCGAAGCTTGAGGATCAGGGGCAGCGTGATGGTGGCGTGAATCACGAGAGCGATGAAGACGGTGAGCACATACCAGCCAAGGACCTGAAACGCGGCAGGGCCCTTGCCGGCGGCGGCATAGAGCGTGAAGCCAAAGACACCGATCGGCGCGAACTTCACGACAGCGAGGGTCATCTGCATCATCACGTCGAAGAGACCCGAGAAGAAACGTCGCACGATGCTTGCGTCCTTCGAGCCTTCGCGGTGCTCGGCGACGCTGATGAAGATGCCGATCAGAAGTGCGAAGAAGATCACCGGCAGCATGTCACCTTCGGTCGCCGCTGCGAGGGGGTTCTTTGGGATCAAGCCCTCGAGTTGTTCCCATAGGACCAGACCGATCCCCTTCGGCGCCTCTGCCAGAAGCGCTCCCGTCGCCGCCCCCTCTTCGAGAAGGGCGAGCTCGGCCCCGTCGCCGGGACGGATGAGGTTCACCATCACGATGCCGGTCACGATGGCGAGGAAGCTGGTCGAGATATAAAAAGCGATCGCTCTTCCGCCCATGGAGCCGAGAGTCCGAAGGTCGCCCATGCCGGTCACGCCGGTGATCAGCGAGGAGATGATCAAGGGGACGACCAGCATCTGCAGAAGCCGAAGGAAGAGGTCCCCGATCGCCTTCCCGACCAGCGCTACATTTCCGACGATGCTCGCGTCGACCATGCCCTGGCCGCCTGCCCAGTTGAGCGCGAGCCCGAGGACGGCGCCTAGACTCATGGCGATCAGGATCCAATGATGAAGTTGCAGTCGTTTCACGGGCGCGCATTATGCGGACGCCCAGGTTCGATGTAAAACCAACCCATGACCGACGAGAATCCAGACAAAGGGCCCCTTTTGGAGCTCAGAGGCGCGCTCGACGCCCTCGACCATGAGCTCTTGGAGCTGCTGGTCCGCCGGATGGACATCGTGGCGGAGATTGCGGTTCGGAAGCGATCGCATCGCGTTCGGATTCGAGACCTCGCCCGGGAACGCCGTGTTCTTGAGGATCGCTGCGCCCGCGCCCAGGAGCTCGGTCTTCCGACCGGGGGCATCGAATCGGTCTGGCGTCAGTTGATGTTGATGAGCCGGGAGCGGCAGGCCGCGCTTCGCGCCGAGGTGCCGCTCGACGTCGAGTCGAAGAGCATCGCGATCATCGGCGGTGAAGGCGGCATGGGACGCTCGCTCAACACTCTCTTTTCCGACCTCGGTCATGAGGTGTTGAGCGCTGACCTCGAGACACCGCTTCGGCCAGAGCAAGTCGCGGCGACTGCGGACGTAGTCATCATCAGTGTGCCGATTCGCGACACACGATCGGTCATCGAGCAGCTCGGACCCTTGGTCCGCGAGGACGCACTTCTGATGGACGTGACCTCGATCAAGACCGATCCCATGGAAGCCATGCTTGCCTCCACGGACGCGAGCGTGCTCGGCACCCATCCGATGTTCGGCCCGGGGGTCAATACGTACCAAGGTCAGCGCGTGGTGATCTGTCCGGGTCGCGGCGATGTGTGGCTCGACTGGGCGCGGCAGATGTTCACGGCGCGCGGCCTGGTCATCACCGAAACGACCCCTTCGGAGCACGATTCGATGATGGCCATCGTGCAGGTGCTCCATCATTTCAAGACCCAGGTGCTCGGGCTGGCGCTGAGCCGTGCTGGCGCACCGCTCGAGGAAACGCTCCGATTCACCTCGCCGGCTTACCTGCTCGAGGCCTACGTCACCGGCCGTCACTTCGCGCAGTCCCCAGACCTCTACGGGCCGATCGAGATGCTCAATCCCGACTCCGAACGAATCATCAAGGGATTTCAAGAGGCTGCCGCGCATCTCGCCGGGGTCCTTGCGACCGGTGACCAGAAGGCATTCGTCCAGGTCTTTGCCGAGGTGCGCGAATTCTTCGGGGACTTCACGGATGAAGCGCTCGAGCAGAGCGGTTTTCTGATCGACCGTCTCGTCGAGCTGAGCGCGGGCCGCTCCTCGAGCTAGCGGCTCGATTGACGCTCGTCGCCGCATCTGCGATGCCATCGGCATGGTGCAGGTTGCGATACATGGGGCCGCGGGCCGGATGGGACAGAGCATCGCTGCCGTTCTGAACGAAGACCGCGATACGAACCTCGTTGCGGCGATGGACCACGAAGGCTGCGGGCTCGTTGGTAAGGACATGGGCGCCCTGCTGGGCGCGGCGCGGAGCGGCGTCACGATCACTTCGGATGTCGAGGAGTTCCTCAGCAACGTCGAGGTCGTGATCGATTTCAGCATCCCGTCCGCGACCGCAAAGCTGCTTCCGCTCTGTGCCGGACAGCACATACCAATGGTGATCGGGACGACCGGGCTCGATGCTGCGACTCGTGCGGCGCTCGAGCGGGCTGCCGAGCGCGTGCCGGTCGTGTTCGCCCCCAACTACAGCCAGGGCGTCAATGCTCTTTACTTCCTCGCGGCGCGCGCGACCGAGCTCCTCGGTCCGGGCTTCGATGCGGAGATCGTGGAAATTCATCATCGGCACAAGGTCGATGCTCCGAGCGGCACTGCAGTTCGTCTCGGCGAAGTCGTCGCGCGGGCCAAGGGGCTCGATCCTGAACGGGCGGTGAGTCACGGGCGAAGCGGCCAGGTGGGAGCAAGGCCCCTCGAAGAGGTCGGCGTCATGGCCCTTCGCGGAGGCGACGCGGTGGGCGAGCACACCCTCTACCTCGTCGGCGAAGGTGAGCGCATCGAGCTCACCCACCGCGCAACAGACCGCTCGATCTTTGCGAGGGGCGCCGTGCGTGCCGCCCACTGGATCGTGACTCGGCCTGCCGGGCTCTACGACATGGCGGACGTCATGGGGATCCCCCGCTAGTGCCAAGCGCGAAGCAAGTACGAAGCCAGCTCTTACGAATTCTGATACGGTAGGGGCGCGTTATGGATTGTCCTCAATGTGGAGCCGTAGTTCCGTCCGATGACTTGTTCTGCGGCAAGTGTGGGTACGCCATGCGCGATGAGGGGCCGGAACGGCTGGACCGGTCGCGAATTCGCATGCACGAGGAGCCCGAATGGCCGGCTGGGGATTCGCAGAGCCGCTCCTCTTCGCAGCAACGCGTTCGCAAGCACACCGTGCTTGGAATGCCCTCGGTCACACCGCCGCGTGGAAGTCGTCCGCCGACACCAGCACCGGCACCCGTGGTGCCGTCGCCGCCGACTTCGATCACATCGGCACGTGCCGGAGGTTCGCGAACGCGAACGCCGCAAAAGACGATGCTAGGCATCCCGCGCCACGAGATCCCGGAGCCACCGAGCGATCCATCATCGGCGGAGTCAGCCGTCGATGAACCCGCCCATGCCAGCGAAGAGAGCGCGCCGAGTGAAGCAACCACGCCAAGTCATCGCGTGCGCGCGCGCGTCCGTTACGACAGCGCGAACGAGCCGTTCCCGGTGACCCAGCGAAGAAAGAAGGCCCTTCTAGCTCTCGCGATCCTCGTTCTGTTCGCCTCAGCGTGGCTGGGCTACCGCTATCTGACATTGAATGGGTAGCACAGCGCCAGGCAGCCAGTCGCATTGTCATGCATGCGGGGAGGGCAACCCTCCGGAGTCGAAGTTCTGTGGCAAGTGCGGAACACCGATCGTGTCTTCGTTGCCCAGGCCCGGCGACATCATCGCGGAGCGCTATCGGGTGATCGCAGCCATCGGGCGCGGCGCAATGGGGACCGTGTATCGGGCCGAGCACGTTACGATCAGCAAGGTGATGGCGATCAAGCTGCTTCACCAGGAGCTTCAGCAAGACCCAGAGAACGTCGCGCGCTTTCACCGAGAAGCCGAGTCGGCGTCGCGCCTCAATCATCCGAACACGGTTCATGTGTTCGACTTCGGGCGCACCAAGTCCGGCGCGCTCTACCTCGTGATGGAGTACGTGGAAGGCGATGATCTGGCCAAAATCATCGACAAGGACGGGCCCATGGCGTTTGGGCGCGTCGCATTTCTCTTGGCTCAGGTCGCGGGATCGGTGGCCGACGCCCACGCCGCAGGCATCGTTCATCGCGATCTAAAGCCCGAAAACATCGTCGTCACGGAAGGCCGCGATGGGGAGACGGCGAAGGTACTGGATTTCGGGCTCGCCAAGCTGTTCGAAGGAACGGTCGAAGCTCAGGTGACCAGCAGCGGGACCATCGTGGGCACGCCATTCTACATGTCCCCCGAACAGATTCAGGGTCAGGACCTCGATGGGCGAAGTGACGTCTATGCGATGGGCGCGATCATGTATGAATGCGTCGTCGGAAGACCCCCCTTCGAGGCGCCCAATCCCGTTGGAGTTCTTTCGAAGCATCTCTCCGAGGAGCCGATTCGTCCCTCGGCGCGCTCACCGCTCTCCGTCCCGGCGGAAGCCGACGAGATCATCATGCGCTGTCTCGCCAAGGACCGGAACGAGCGCTACCAGACGGCGGAGGATCTCAGGCAGGAACTGATCGACTACCTCGGCACGGTCGGCTCGGGAGATTGGCGCTCGAGTGCAGTCGGAAAACCTCCATTCGGCAACGGTGCTCGGCGCGTCGATGCGATCGACCCGGCCCTCAAACCGAAGCGAAGGCTTTGGTGGAGGCTCTTGCTGCTGGTTCTCCTCGGCGGCGCCGTCGCCGCCTGGCAGCTTGCGACTCGCGGGCCGTCGGAACGGGAGCCCAATCACAGCGAGAAGAACGCGAATCCGCTGCTCGAGAACAGCGAGATGAAGGCCTATCTCGGTCAGCGCCTCAGCGAGAAGTCGGGTGACGTCGATTCATTCGAGATCGAGTACTCCGGGGCCGAGCGCCGTGCCGTGGAGCTCGACGTCAGCTCGATACCCAACATGGACGTACTGATCGAGCTGTTGAAGCCGGAGCAGGAGCGGCCCATGATCGTCGGCGACTCCAAAGGGCTGGGGCAGGGGGAGCGACTGCCCAACGTACCCATCGAGCCCGGTCGGTACTTGATTCGCGTGCGAGAGCGCGCCATCGACGGGCGTATGCCTACCGAGAACGTCTCGGACCCGTATTTCATCCGTTGGCGCCTTCTCGATCCGGACCTGGGCTACGAACGCGAGCCAAACGATTCGCTCGAGCTCGCGGAGTCTATTGGACTCGGTACGGAGCGCCGCGGCTGGATTGGATGGTCGGGCGACGTCGACACCTATTGCCTGAGTGAGAACGCCGAGCGGGTGGTCGCGCAGGTGAGTGCGCTCGCCGAGGTCGATCTCGTTCTTCGAGTCGTCGATCAGCGCACCGATCGCAGCACGAAGTACGACGATAAGAGCGTGGGACGTGGTGAGACGAGCAAACCCTGGCGCAGCGCGGAACCGCAGACGCTCTGTGTCGAGGTCTCGGCCGATCCGCGCGAGGAAGACGGTCGCCCCGCGCAGCCCGACACGACCTACGGAGTGCGCTTCATCACAGCCCCTGGGCCTTAGGAATGCGAATCACCGACCTCGACTACGTCTTGCCCGACGAGCTCATCGCGCAGGAGCCGCTGGCGAAGAGAGACGCATCGCGTCTGCTCCTGCTCGACGTGCCCACGGGTTCGATCGAAGACCATCGATTCACCGAGCTACCGCAGTTGCTCGCTCCGAGCCTCTTCATCTTCAACGACACACGCGTCTTTCCCGCGCGGCTCATCGGCAACAAAGCAAGCGGAGGTCGCGTCGAGCTGCTCCTGCTGCGCAAAGCCACCCACGGCCAAGACCGCTGGCTTGCGATGGGCCGCTCCTCGAAGGGCTTGCGCGAAGGGATGGATCTCACGCTCTGCGAGGGCCGATTGAATGCTCGAGTGCTTCGCGTACTCGAACATGGACAGCTAGAGGTCGACCTCAGCAGTGATGCCGAGGTGGACCGAGTCATCGAAGAGGCCGGCGAAGTTCCCTTGCCTCCCTACATTCGGCGTGCCGCAAGCGAATCGGATCGGGGACGCTACCAGACGGTCTACGCTCGAAATCCGGGCGCTGTGGCGGCGCCCACGGCAGGGCTGCACTTCACCGAGACCACGCTGAGCGCGCTCGAGGGAGCTGGGCATTGGTCGGCCTATGTGACACTGCACGTTGGACCCGGCACATTCCGTCCAGTTCAAGCCGATACGCTGGATGAGCACGAGATGCATGAAGAGACATACGAAGTCCCCGCAAGCACGGCGGCCACCATCAAGCGTGCCAGGGACGAGGGGCGACCCGTCGTTGCAGTGGGCACTACGGTCGTCCGGACGCTCGAATCGTGCGTTGGCGAGGACGGCATGCCGTCCGCAGGTGTGGGCGCGACTCGGCTCTTCATTCGTCCGCCATATCGCTTTCGCATCGTCGACCACTTGGTCACCAACTTTCATCTTCCACGCTCGACTCTCCTCGCGCTGGTGATGGCGTTTGCCGGAACCGAGCTCACTCGCAGCGGCTATCGTCACGCTGCCGAGCAGCGCTATCGCTTCTACAGCTACGGAGATGCCATGTTGGTTCGAAGGGCGCCGCGATGACGCTCCCCACGCCTGGCTTCTCGTTTCGCGTCGATGCCGTGGATGGGAACGCGCGCTCTGGAGAGCTGCAGACGCCTCGGGCACGAATCGAAACTCCGGCCTTCATGCCTGTCGGAACCCAGGCCACGGTCAAGGGGCTCACCCCCGAGGAGGTCGCGTCCACCGGTGCGCGCATCATCTTGGCCAACACCTATCACCTCTGGCTGCGACCCGGCGCCGAGTCCATTGCAGCTCATGGCGGAGTCGTCGGTTTCATGAACTGGCCGCACGCGCTGCTGACGGACAGCGGCGGTTATCAGGTGTTTTCGCTCGCCAAGCATCGCACCATCGATGACGATGGAATCACGTTTCGCTCTCACATCGATGGAAGCCTCCAGCGTCTGACGCCCGAAGAAGCCATGCGCGTCCAGGCGCTCCTGGGCTCTGACATCGCCATGGTGCTCGACGAATGTCCTCCAGGAGGGGCGCCGCGAGCGGAGGTCGAGCGCGCGATCGAGCGAACCACGGCCTGGGCCGAACGCTGCCTCCAAACGAAGCCGGCGGACGGCCAGGCTCGATTCGGCATCGTGCAAGGAGGAACGGAGCTCGATCTACGGCTCTCTCATTTGGAGACGGTCGCCGCTCTCGACTTCGACGGTGTCGCGCTCGGTGGCTTCTCAGTCGGCGAGCCTTCGGCGCAGATGTACGCCCTCCTCGATCGCATCGCGCCGCAGATGCCGAAGGACCGACCCCGGTACCTCATGGGCGTGGGCACTCCGAGCGATCTGCTGCAGGCGCTTTCGACTGGTGTCGATCTTTTCGACTGCGTCCTTCCGACGCGCAACGCGCGTAACGGTCAGGCTCTGACCTGGGGTGGCCGCGTCAATCTCAAGCAGGCCAGGCACCGCGAGGACGAGAGCCCGCTCGACGAGCACTGCGATTGCTCGGTCTGCACGGGCTATTCACGTGCCTATTTGCGGCATCTTTTCAAGGCTGATGAAATGCTCGGGCCGAGACTGCTCTCGCTTCACAACCTGCACTTCTATGCTGCGCTCATGCGCAAAGCGCGCGAAATGATTCGACTCGGCGAGCTTGGTTCCTGGGTCGCGTCGACCCTGAGCGAGATGAAAGAGCGGGACGAAGTCGGCGATCC
>DASRZF010000009.1:0-2126 GCA_035686645.1 Polyangiales bacterium | reverse complement strand
TTCTTGCTGCTGTCGTTCCAAGGCGGGACGACCGGCTTCGAAACGAAGAGAACTTGAGCCATTGCCAATTGAGGTACGCCTTGCGACCACTCGGAGCAAGTGATTGAGTGTTCCGGAGTGTTGGACGGAAGAACCATCGCGGTCGTCGTGCCCGCCTACAACGAAGCCGAGCTGATTCGCGATACCCTAGGGAGCCTTCCAGAATTCGTGGATCAAATCATCGTCGTGGATGACGCCAGCACCGATGCCACGGGGGAGCTGGTGCAAGTGTTCTTTCCGTCGGTCGTGCTCCTCTCGCACGATGACAATCGGGGGGTCGGGGCCGCGATCGCGACGGGCTGCAGGCGTGCGCTCGCGCTTGGCGCGGATTTCACCGCCATCATGGCCGGCGACGGGCAGATGCACCCCGACGATCTACCGGCCTTGTTGCAGCCCCTCATCGCCGAAGAGGTAGATTTTACAAAAGGGAACCGGCTTGCCTGGCCGTCCGTCAGAAGCGAAATGCCCTGGCATCGCTGGATTGGGAACCAGCTCTTCTCTTCCTTGACGCGCCAGGCGCTTGGCATCGATGTCCACGACTCCCAGTGCGGCTACGCCGCCATGACCCGACGCGCATCGCTCGCGATCGAATGGGATCGACTCTGGCGGGGCTACGGGTATCCGAACGATCTACTCAGCTGCTTGTCGCTCCGTGGCTTGCGCGTCCGGGACGTGCCGGTACGGCCGATCTACGGAGCGGAGCGCAGCGGAATTCGCCTTCGTCACGTGGCGTGCATCGTTCCGTTCGTGATCATTCGCGGCTGGTTGAGGAGGACTGCGCCTTGGCTAACGTCATTGGTGCTATAGACGCGTCCATGGCCGTGTTCGACATCTTCAATGGCGACGCCGATGGAATCTGTGCGCTTACCCAGCTTCGCAACGCAGAGCCCTTGGAGAGCACGCTCATCACCGGCGTGAAGCGAGACATCGAATTGGTCGCCAAGGCCGACCTGAGCGAGGGCGATCGCGCGACCGTTCTCGACATCAGCTTCGACAAAAATCGGGCAGCTGTGTCGAAGGCATTGGATGCCGGCGCGGAGGTCTTCTACGTCGACCACCACTTTGCCGGCGCCATTCCAGAGCATGAAAAGCTCAGCACGATCATCGACCCCGATCCAAACGTCTGCACGAGCCTTCTCGTCAACGGCTACCTGAAGGGCCGGTACGTCGAGTGGGCGGTGACCGGTGCCTTCGGAGACAACCTCAAGGCGAGCGCTCTCAGGATTGCCGCGCCCCTGGATCTCACCGAACAGCAACTGACGCTGCTCGAGAGCCTGGGCGTCTTCATGAACTACAACGGATACGGCGCCTCGCTCGAAGACTTGCACTTCGCTCCAGCCGAGCTCTTCGAGCTGGTGCGACATCATCCGACGCCTTTTGCCTTCGTAGAGGAAGCGCGCGATTCGTTCGAGCGATTGAAGTCTGGGTACCATCACGACATGTCCTTGGCTGCATCGATCAAACCGACCCGGGAATCGGAAAGCGCCGCGGTTTACATCTTTCCGAATGAGCCCTGGGCGCGTCGTGTTTCGGGCGTCTACAGCAACGGTCTAGCCAACGATTTCCCGAGACGGGCGCATGCGGTGCTCACCGAACGGCCCGATGGCACGTACTTGGTGAGCGTTCGCGCTCCGCTCGAGAACAAGCAGGGCGCTGACGATCTCTGCAGGCAGTTCCCTACCGGTGGCGGGAGGGCCGCAGCGGCTGGCATCAACGCGCTGCCTCAGGATCAGCTCGACGCCTTCGTCGATGCGCTGGCTCGCACTTATCCTTAGCGCTCGAGTGTCAACGCTCGCCGAGGGCCTAAGAAAACAACTTGTTAACTTGCGGGTCGCATCAGATAAGTTTACTTTACGTTAAGTAAATGACTTTGATCGCCGATTCTGATGCCCGCCTTGCGCCCGCGAAGCCGGTCCCACGCCACAAGGGGCACTGGCTCTGGGGCGGAACTTTCGACTTCCAGAAGAATCCGGCGGAGTTCCTGCTCTCCGCACATGAGCGATACGGGGACGTCTTCGTGACGCGCGTGCTCACCGGTCAGTCCTACTTCATCCGCGACCCGGAGGTCGTCAACGCGATCAACGTCA
>DASRZF010000008.1:0-8694 GCA_035686645.1 Polyangiales bacterium | reverse complement strand
CGGTAATCAGGCCATGTCGTTCACTTGGCCTACCGTGGCGAGTTGGGTTCGCTGGAGAGAGGGCCTCGGACCTCGACCCTCGGTGCTCGACGCGCCGCCGGTACTGCAAGAGCCAGAGGAAGCGGACTTCGACGAAGTCGATTTCGACGTCGAGCTCTTCTACCGGACGATCGTCGGCGCGCTTGGAAACTGGTGGCAGAGGATCGGGCGTTCTGCCACCGACTTCGGCGAGCAACTCGACAGTCTTCGCTGGCAGCTTCCACGGCTGAGCGTGCTCCGGCAGATGCGGCCGGACACGCGCGTGAGCCTGGGGCGCGCCCTTGCGGAAAAAGCGACGTCGAACCCCGATGGCACGTTCTTTCTTTGGGAAGGGCGGGCGTTTTCCTACGCGCAAGCGGACAGGCGCGTCAATCACGTCGTTCGCGGACTGATTCGGAGCGGCGTTCGACGAGGTGAGCCCGTTGCCGTCTTGATGGGTCCGCGTCCGAGCTATCTGTCGGTTGCTGCGGCCCTGAGCCGGCTCGGTGCCGTGCCGATCTTGCTCAGTCCAGACCGGCCGCGCGAGACCCTCGAGGAGGCCATTCATGCCTCGGCCCCGCGCTTCCTCATTGCGGACCCAGAAAGCGCGGCGCTCGGAAAACAGCTCTTCGACGAAGTGCTCGTTCTCGGCGGCGCTCGCGAGGAGCGGAAACTTCCGCCCAGTGTCGTCGATATGGAGTTGATCGACCCGGGCGCCGTCGAGCTCCCCGCTTGGTACGAGCCAAACCCTGGTTGCGCACGTGATTTGGCGCTCATCATCCTGACTGCAGGACGCGGGAAGAAGCCCCGCGCGGCGAAGATCACCAACCAGCGCTGGGCGTTTTCCGCGTATGGGACCGCGGCTGCGTGCACGCTTTCGCCTAGCGACACAGTGTATTGCTGTTTGCCTCTTCATCACCCCGCGGGGATGCTCGTCGCGGTCGGGGGCGGTTTGGTGGGCGGCTCTCGCTTGGCGCTCGCGACCCGTTTCGAACCCACAACGTTCTTGGACGACGTCCGCCGCTACGGTGCGACGGTGGTCTTTTATGCCGGTGAGATGTTGCGAGAGCTCGTGCGGACCGAGCCTTCGGTTGCCGACAACGAGAACCCGATTCGTCTTTTCGCGGGAAGCGGTCTCCGCCGGGACGTTTGGCGGCAGGTCGTCGATCGTTTTGGTCCGGTCGGCATCCTCGAGTTCTATGCAGCGACGGAGGGCAACGCCGTCCTCGCCAACGCGTCTGGCGAAAAAGTCGGCGCCCTCGGTCGTCCGCTTCCCGGAAGCGCGGAGGTGGAGCTCGTGCGCTACGACTTCGAGGACAAGGAGTTCGTTCGCGGTGAGCACGGGCTGCTGGTTCGCTGTGAAGATGACGAGCCCGGTATTTTGCTCGCGCGACTCGATGCCGAGCATCCACTCGCGAGTTTCACAGGGGGCGATGAGGCCGGCCGGCGGCTACTCCAAGGGGTGTTCGAGCCCAAGGACACTTGGTTCATCACCTGGGACGTGCTCCGCCGCGATGCAGACGGTGACTACTGGTTCGTCGATCGAGCGAGTCGCATGTTGCGGACCGGAGCAGGCGTGGTCGCGACCCGTTCGATCGAGGATGCCCTCTACGGGTTCGAGGCCCTTCGTCAGACGGTCGTATTTGGGGTCGAGGAAGACGGGGCCGACCGCGCCGTTGCAGTGGTGGCGACCGTCCACGATCGGGGCTTGGATCTCGAAGCATGGAACGCGTTTTCCGAGGGGCTTCGCCCGAGCGAACGCCCGGCCTGGCTCAAACGAGTCGAATCGATTCCGATGACGGACGGATTTCGGCCGGACAAGTCGGCGCTCGAAAGCGACCCGCTCGACGCCGGAGCGGAGCTCTTCGTTTATGACCAGAAAGCCCAGCGGTACGTCGTTTGGCAAGGGAACGCCTCGTCGCTCCCACGGGCCGGGATGCTCTGACTGTACAAAAATCGCCCGCTTGGGGCTCTCTTGCTACATACGGTCTCGATGAGCGCTCGAGTCCCCATGTTTTGTCTCGCCTTGGCGTCGGCGAGCTTCGCCGCCTGTTCGGGTCCGACCAATGACGGCTACCCGTGCTACGAGTCGTCCGAATGTCGCGGCGGCTCGGTCTGCGCCGAAACCGTCTACGGGAACTACTGCCTCGAGACTTGCAGCGTCGAAACGGTTTTCTGCGAGAACGGCCAATCCTGTCTGCAGACCGAGCCACTTTCCGATGGGGCCGGAGGGTCCGGTGGTGACGCAGGCGCAGGCGGCATGGGCGGCGTTGGCGGCATGGGCGGCGTTGGCGGTGAGGGTGGTGTGGGCGGCGGCGCGGAGGAACCGCTCTGGGTCTGCATGCCCGGAGACGTCCAGGACCCTGACTTCGTACCCAGGATCATCGGCCAGATTTGCAGTTACAGCATCGAGTGCGAAGTGGGTGCCGTCTGTGTGTGCATTCCCGGAGCGACTTGCGAGGGGGAGGGGAAGAACGGCCCCACCTGCCAGAGGCTTTGCAATTCCGCCGTGATCAACCAATGCCCGCAGGTATTGGACATCCAGCCCGAGTGCACCGACTTAGGCGACAACCGCGGTTTCTGCGACCCGACGACGCTCGTGAACAATTGACCGTTTACGGGAGCCCGTCAGAACACTAGACTCCTGCGGTCATGCCCACACCCCAAGAAACCGTCGACGCCGTTCGTTCCTATTTGCGCACCCATCCCGAAGAGCTCGGACGCGCTGTCCGCAGCGCATTGGGCCTCCGTTTCGGCGTTCCGCTTGTCGCTCTTCGCTGGCTGGGCTCGCAGGCAGAGCGCAGCGGCAAGGTCGAGGACTTCCAAATCGATTCGGTCCCTCCAGGCTTGCGCCTTTCCGGCAACCTCGATTTGATGAATACGCCGATTCGCGCGGGCGCGGTCATCTACGTCGAGCGCGTCGTCTTCAACGACGAAGAGCTGACCGTGGCTCTACGGCTCGAGGACGTGATGCTCAAGCTCAACGGTGAATCGGAGTCGCCCATCGCGGCCCTGATCAAGTCTGGCGCCTTGGACCTTTCGAATCCGGGCACCCTGGTGAATTTCATGCCGGGCCGCTCGCCTGTTCTGGCGGAGGCCAATGGCAACCGAATCGTGCTCGACATGATGCGTGATCCGAAGATCGGAAAGAACCCGCTGGTCCGACGCGCGGTGTCCTTGCTCACTTCGTTCGTAACTCTGCACGGAGTCGAAACCGACAAGAAGCATCTAGATATCGCATTTCGCGCACTTCCAGGCGGGCTCGGTGGGGCGGCACGCTCCGTGCGCCAGAACGTCGTGCTTCCGTCGATGAGCCGTTTTCTCCCGCGCGCGAGATAGACCCATGCCGGAATGCCGATCGTGCAAGGACGAGGTAGACGAGCTCGTTTCCGTCAAAGCGGCTGGGCGCCTCATCAAAGTGTGCGAGGACTGCGCTGAGCGCCTTGCTGAGGAAGCAGAAATCGCCGAGCTGGGCGAGTCCGCGATGCAAGACATGATGGGCTACAAGGGCCGCCGATAGCCTCAGCTATCGGGACTGCTCTGCTTGGTGGGTGGCTCTTCTTCGGGCGCCGGTGCATGAGGTGTCGGCCGATTACGCAAAGCCTTGATCTCGTCCTGGGCGAACTCGAGCTCGAGCTCGGCCCGGCTTCGCGCCGCCACCGCACGGGCGACTGCGTCCTGTAGCTCGTCGGTCTTGGAGGCCTCGGCTGTCAGACGGGCGTCCAGAGCCGCGATCTGAGCGTAGAGCTCGATGACTCGTTCGCCTTCGCGCTCGAGCTTGCGTTCCAGCCGCCGTACACGGTCCTCCTCGGCGGAGAGCTTCTGAGAGGTCGTGGCGAGCCTCTGGTTGGTTGCAGAGAGCGTTCGCTCCGTGGCGGCGAGCTCGCGTTCGGTTTCGGAGAGGCTCTGGTCTACGTTGGCTTTCTCCTGCCTGGTTTGCGTGAGCTTTTCGCGCGTGCGCATCAAGCGGCGCTCTTCGTCTTTGAGCTGCGTCTTGAGGGAGACGACCTCGCCGTCCGTACGCGCGAGTCGTCTCGCCAGGTCCGTTCGAGTCAAACGGCTTTGCTCGTAGCGAAGCTCCAGTTGCTCTGCGATCTCTTTCGTGTCGGCCAGATCACGGCGGAGATCCAACGCGGTCAGCTTGGCCTGATGTGCCTCCTCACGCTGCGTTTCGGCTTTCTGATAGAACACGGTCACCGCAGCCCCGGACGCTCCTAAGAGCGCAAGCGCCATCGGTATGGTCCAACGCAGAATCGTCTTCACGCGTTCACGACGCTCTTCGGGAAGGGCCAAGGCGGAGAGCTCGGTCGCAAACTCGTCTGCGCTCGGACGCTGGTCGGGGTCCCGGCTCAACCAGCGCGCGAAGAACGGGGTGAGATACTTGAGCGCTTTGAGCGTAGGCGGCTTTGGCGTCTCTCTCGAACGGTATTCGATGAAGGTGTCGACAGCTCCCGCGGCGACGTCTTCTTGCGTCGCCGGATCGAGCGCGTTTCGAAGCGAAAGGGCGAGCGCAAACACGTCGGCCTTGTTGTTGACGCTGGGCTTGTCTTCCACCGAAGCGAACTGCGCAGCCACCTCGGGCGCGAAATAGGTCGGCGTGCCGGCGACCACCATCTCCGCTTCCGTCGCCGCGACGCCGAGATCCAGCAGCACGGGTGTGACTTCGTCTTCACCGAAACCGGGAATGCGCGCGAGAAAAATGTTCTCTGGCTTCACGTCCTGATGACGCACGCCCGCGGCGTGCATGGCAGCCAGTGCGCGAGCGAGCGGCTGGAAGATCGCAAGCGCCTCGGCACGGGTCAGAGGTTCGCGTTGAAGGCGCGACTCGAGCGTCTCGCCGTCGTACCAGGGCATGACGAACCAGAGCCGCTCTTCGTACCAGCCATGGTCCTTGAACTGCACGATCGATGGGTGGAAAACGGACGCAATCAGCCGCAACTCGCGCAGCGAAGACTGCTTGGCGGACTTCGAATGCGCCGCCTGGTGGAGCAATTTCAGCGCCACGACGTGACCCGGGACCTCGGTGTCCTTGGCGCGGTAGACGTCACCGAATGCGCCGAGACCCACGCGGGCTTCGATTGCATAGCGGCCGCCGACGATGGTTCCGTTCGGGAGAGGTTCGATACCCTCCTCTGCGTCGCTTCGGGCGCGCGGAGCGGCCTCGAGGGCAAACGCTTCGATGATGACTCGCCCGAATCGCTCGGCGTCGCGGATTCCATGCTCGTCGAGGATGATCTGCGCCTGCGCCATTGCGGCGTCGACGCGTTCTTCCATCTCGGTGGCCGTCTTGCCGTATACGAACGCGAGCTCTTCGATGCTGAGCTCGCGCGCATGAAGAAGCTCGAGGAGCTCGGAGTCTTCCGCGCTGAGGTCGAAGCGAAGCGCGTTCAAAGGACTCACCGAGAGGTGTGCCGAGGGCAGGGCGCGCCAAGGCAGCTCTTCGAGAGCGCTCCTGCTGGGCGGCTCGTGCGGGCGGCTCTGGTTGTGCATGTATCCGCGCGCGGCGCGGTAGAGTCTCGCACGAACACCCGGGGCTTGAATCAGCTCGTCGGTTTCGGTCTTCGCCACGTAGGCGCGAAGCTTGGAGAGGCATTGCTCGGCGCGCTCCGTAGAGCCGGTACGAATCGCGAGATATTGTCGCAGACCTTCCGCGTAGTAGCGAAACGCGCGGCCGTGCAAGACGTCCACGATCGTTTGGGGCTGACCTTGTGCAAACGCGATCGATGCGGCTGCCTGCGTCAGCGCCGCGCCGCCTTTGCCGGGCGGCCTCAGTTGATTAAGAAGAAAAGGGACAGTGCCCATAGTAACCATGGTTGCCTCTCACAAAGTCGTGAACTGTAAGGATGAGTCACGCACGATGCGTCTCTCAACAAAACGGCAAGGCTAAGTCCAGCCGTACAACATGCTCAATGCGTACAGCACTGCGAGTAGGCTCAGTGCGGTTACGATGTTCAGCACGAAGCCAATGCGCATCATCTGTGGCAGGTCGAGGAGACCCGTTCCATACGCCACTGCGTTGGGCCCCGTCGCGATCGGGAGCATGAAGGCGCAACTCGCCGCGAGGCCGACCGCGAGCGCAGGGGGAAGGGGAGAGACGCCGAGCTCCACCGCTGCGGCGATTGCGAGTGGGACGATCATGTTGGACGACGCCGTGTTCGAACAGGCTTCGGTGAAGAAGACGGTGAATACGATCAACGCGGCGGTGAGCCCCCACAAAGAGCTGATTCCGGTGACGCCCAAGAACCATTGGCTGATCGCCGCTGCAAGGCCGGTCTGGAACATCTGAGCTCCGAGCGAGAGCCCTCCACCGAAGAGTAGAATGAGCCCCCAGTCGATCTTCACGGCATCGTGCCAGGGCAGCACAGGGGTCTTGCCGCTCCCGTCGAGAATCAGAAAAAGCGGTGCTGCCGCTAGAATCGCCACTGCGCCGATGGGAAGCGCGGTAGCGACCTCTTCAGCGTAAGGCGCGCCCGCAGCTCGCATGATGCCGGGCACGGTCCAGCCGATGACCGCCAAACCGAAGCACAAAGCGGTGACCTTTTCGCCGCGCGACCAGGGCGAGGCAACGAGCGTCACGGCGCTCTCGGTGGGTGGAGGCGGTGCAAGCCACTGCAGTACGAACCCGATCATGACCGCCAGGACGAGCGCGACCGGCGCCCCGACGCCCATCCACTGGACGAAGTCGAACTGCACGTTGGTTTGTTCCTGAAGGAAACGCACTGTGATGAAGTTCGGAGGACTGCCGATGAGCGTGCCCATGCCTCCCACGGAGGCGGCGTACGCGATGGCGAGGACACTCCCGGAGCTCCTCTCGTCGTCTTCGGGGAGAGTGCCGAGAAGAATGGGGATCAGGATGGCGGCCGTCGCGGTGTTGCTGATCCACATCGACAGCAGCACCGCCGTCAGCATGAAGGCCATCCGCATGCGAACGGGCGAGCCCCGAACGAGTCGAAACTGCATGAGAGAACGGGCGATCCGTCGGTCGAGGCCGTGCCGCATCATGGCCCGGGCAATGAAGAAGCCGCCGATGAAGAGGAAGATCAGCGGGTCGGCATAAGGCGCAAAGGCCGAACGACTGTCAGTCACGCCGACTACGACCATCGCCGGCGCGATGAGAAGCGCGGTCACCGAAATCGGAAGCACTTCAGTGACCCAAGCGACCATGACTGCCGCAAACACGGCCGCCAGCCGCTGGGCGCTCGGTTCGAGGTTGAACGGCGCAAACCAGGCCAGCAGAAACAGTGCCGGGGTAAGGACGAGACCTACCGTGCGCCGCTCAAAAACGCCCATCCACCGGCCATCTAGCACGTCCCCCCATGGGCGCGTCCAGCCCGGTCCGCCCGAAACTTGCGCTACATCGCGTTCAGCCCCAAGGTGAGCGGGTCGTGGCTCACTTGCGTCTGGGATTACTGACAATTCTGGCGTGTGCGGTCTTCTGTGGCTGTACACCAAAGCAGGATCCTGTGGCCGCTCCACTCGAGAGCGATGCCAAGCCGAGGCCTACCTCCGCCCGCGGGGCGGCGACCCAGCCTGAAGTTCTCGCGGTGCCCGTGCCGTTCTGGAAGGACGGGCGAGCCGAGGGCGAGGTGGACGCGGCGAAGGCGGATGCCGACGGCCACCTGCTCGTCGATCTCGGTGAGGACTGGACGCCTTACATTCTCACCGAGTCTTCCTCCCCGGACGAGGAGCCGCTGCCCAACCAGTATCGCGAGACGTACTTGGCACTGGCTCGTGGTGAGTTCCCCGACGACCGGCATGGGTATCGGGCCGAAAAGGACGAATACCTCGAGCTCTATGGGATTCTGCCGACGCTCAGTCTTCTGAGGCAGCGCTTCGCGGAAGTCCGAGCGCTCGACTGCGCGGAGGCCCTCGACCTCGAGCCCTTGGAGCAGTTCGAAGGGTTTCTCGCCTACGAAAAGGGGCGCCGCCCTGCTCGCCGTTTGGCCCGCTACCAGCTGCTAAAGCCAAAGATGGCGGCTCTCGTCAAGCGCGCCGGCGTCGAGAACCTCGACGCGCTCACCCGAGCGCAGGTTCCCGACGATGACACCTGGGAGCGGGTGGAAGAGTACCGAACGATTGCGCCGGAAATCGAAGCGATCATCGCAGCGCAGGCGCGACTGAAGTGCGAAGGGTTCTTCGAAGGTCGTGGCGTGTACACACCAGGCCTGTTCGACTGGCGCACTCACGAAGCGCTCGCCGAGTTCGAGCGACGGCATCGAGTCTACGGTTGGGGCTTCATCGGCAATGACACCCTCGCGGTGCTGCAGACGACGCCTGAGGCCACTGAGCAGGAAGCGGTCATTCGCATGCTCACGGAGCGCGCGATGCACGCGGCAGAGGTCATCGAAGATGGCAGCACGTCGACCTTGGGCGACGGCGAGCCACGCACTTACAAGACCGAGGACGGCCGAACGCTTCCGATTCCCAACTTCGAGGCCGAGCTTCGCGAGCGTGTGATCACGGCGTTTGGGCTCCAGACGCCCGAGTCGACCTACGCTTGGCTCGAGTCTCTCGGCGAGATCCCCGCCAAGGAAATCGTTGCGGTTCGGGGTATCGAGCTTCCGCCCTATTACGGCGATAACATGGACCTCAGCGTCCTGATCGACCGGGGCGACGTTTGGTACGAGTTCCCGTTCGACGAAGAGGGCAAGGCGCGCTCGCAGCCCGTCAACCGGC
>DASRZF010000007.1:0-4107 GCA_035686645.1 Polyangiales bacterium | reverse complement strand
TCGTAAGGAAGCTCCGTAACTTGGTGCATTCTCTTACTATACGACTTGTAAACTAACCTTGGCAACCCGATTCAGACTCCGGGCGCCGACGCGGCGGCCACCAACGGCGGCGACTACCAGAGGGCCGATGATGCGCTGGCTGCGGATTCGCGACGACTGGCGATGGCGGCCGGCAGGTCGTCCGGCTCGAATCGAGCGGCCCTGCGCGTGATGAGCTTGCCATCGAGCTTCACGGGCCCGAAGCCACGGGGGCTCGCGAAACCGGTCCCGATCCCCGGTGCTCGCCGTCCCCCGGGCGTGAGCAGCTGGGCCTCCCCAACGGGCGGGATGATGTAGGCGAGGCTCTCCCCGACGAATGCACCCGTGACCGTTCCCTGCTGTACCAGCATCACGAGTGCGCTCGTTTCGGTGGCATCGGGGTCGCCAAGCACGACATGGTCGATCGCTTCCAGCACCATGACCCACTCAGCCTGATCTTCGGGAAGCCTGCCGCTCCGGAAGCACTTTGCGAGCTCGTTCACAGTGCGCGCGGCCGCGGTCTGTGCACCGGGACTCGAATCTGCGCCGTCTGCCAAGGCGATGAGGGTTCGATGTGCATCGCGCAGCACCGAGAGCCGGTCGTGGCTCGTGTCGTGACTTGGACGTTGCGACGCGCTGATCTCGAGTTTCATGAATGCCCCCGTTGCTATGCCTACTGTGCCTAACCACCGCGCGTTACGCACTATTCCAAAATCCATTGGCACGCAGTCGTTGCCATATTGGCAAATCCGCGGCACGACTGATGACGCGCCAATCGAGACGCTCATGATCCCCCTACTGATACAAATCATTACAACTTGGGCGATGACAGCGGTGATCTGGTTTGTGCAACTGGTTCAGTATCCATCGTTTGCCAAGGTCGGTGCCGCAGGCTTTGCGGATTTTCACGCGCACCATTCCGCGCGTATCACCTTGATCGTCGCGCCTCTGATGATCGCCGAAGCCGTTTCCGCGATCGCGCTTCTCTGGCGACCGCCGAGCGGCATCGTGCAATGGGAGATCTGGGTGGGACTAGGTCTCTTGCTGATCATCTGGGCGTCCACGTTTCTTCTGCAGGTCCCGATGCACACGAAGCTGAGCTCTGCTTTCGATGCAGACGCGTGGCGGTTTCTCGTGCGCAGCAATTGGATTCGAACGCTGGCCTGGTCGCTCCGGGCGGTTCTCGTCACCGTCTGGCTCCACCGCGTTCTCGCGCAAGCTTCCCGCCTTGGCGCTTGAGCTGCGCAGGCCGAGCGCCTGACAGGACCTTCGCCATGGCGTCGATCTTCGTCCGAAAAGGGGACACAGTCCTTCGCGGTCGCTAGTCTCGTTTGGAGCTCGGAAGATGACCGAACACTCCACTCTAGGGCGCGTCCTCAAGCGCAAGCCCGTCGTCGCATGGGCGCTCTACGATTGGGCGAACTCCGCGTTTGCCACGACCGTGATGGCCGGCTTCTTTCCCGTCTTCTACAGCGCGATCACTCGGGATCTAAGCACCGAAGACTCTCAGTTCTGGTTCAACGTCACGCTCGCCGTGGCCAGTATTTTGATCGCCGCATCTGCGCCGATTCTCGGAGCCGTCGCCGATCGGGGAGGTGCCCGGAAGAAGTTTCTCGTCTTCTTCGCGAGCATCGGCATTCTCATGACCGGCGGGCTTGCCTGGGTGCATGCGGGCCATTGGTGGATGGGTTTGCTGCTCTACGGACTCGGTACGGTCGGCTTCTCGGGCGCCAACGTCTTCTACGACTCGATGCTCGTCGACGTCGCCGAGGACTCAGAGCTAGATCTGGTTTCGGCGCTCGGCTACTCGATGGGCTACATCGGCGGCGGCCTCTTGTTCGGACTCAACGTGCTGATGGTGCAAAAACCGGAATGGTTCGGGCTGGAGAGCGCAGGCAGCGCCGTCAAAGCTTCCTTTTTGAGCGTTTCGGTTTGGTGGGCGCTCTTCACCATCCCGCTTCTGCGCTTCGTCGAAGAAACTCCTACGCAATACAAGGCCGCGCCACTCGAAGCGCTCGGTGCGGGCCTCCGGCAATTGCTGGCCACCCTCAAGGAGATCCAGAGCTTTAAGGTCCTGATGCTCTTCCTGGTCGCGTACTGGGTCTACATCGATGGAGTGAACACCGTGATCAAGACGGCGGTGTTCTTCGGCGACCGCGTTCTCGGTCTCGAGCAATCGGCGCTGATCACGGCTTTGCTCCTCACCCAGTTCGTTGCCTTCCCGGCTGCGCTGGCCTTTGGAGCCTTAGGTCAGCGAATAGGTCCGCGTCCCGCCATCCTCATCGGCATCGCGGTCTATCTCGCGGCTTTGGTCTATGCCTGGCGCTTCCTCCAAGACGAGGGCGACTTCTACGTACTCGCGGTCGCGATCGGCCTCGTGCAAGGTGGCGTCCAAAGCCTTTCACGCTCGCTCTACGCTCGCATGGTTCCGTCGTCGAAGGCGGCGGAGTTCTTCGGATTCTTCAACATGGTGGGAAAATTTGCCACGATCTTCGGACCGCTCTTGATCGCGTTCACACCCAAATTGATCCCCGGCGCTACCGATCGTGACGGCATCCTCTCGCTTGCCATCCTCTTCCTCGTAGGCGGCTTCCTTCTGAGCCGAGTTCGGGTCGCGGAAGGCATCGAGGCCGCTCAGCGCTTCGACCAAGACGGCACGCCGTGAGCACCGAAGCCCGAGTCTCTCCCTACCGCTGGGTCGTCCTATTCGTGTTCATGCTGATCACGATGGTCATCCAGCTTCAATGGCTCGCGCACGCCGCCGTCGCGAGACCCGCTGCGGTGTTCTACGACGGACAGTTCGATCCCTCGTCGTTCATCAACATCGACTTCCTCGCAATGGTCTACATGCTCGTCTTCCTGGTGATGAGCTTCCCCGCATCCTACGTGATCGATACATACGGGATTCGAACCGGGATCTCGCTTGGCGCCGGTCTCGCGGGCGTCTGCGGTTTGACGAAGGGCTTCTTCGCGGACGACTTCCAAACCGTCGTCGTCTCGCAGATCGGGCTTGCAGTGGCGCAGCCGTTCGTACTCAATGCGGTCACAGCGATGTCCGTTCGTTGGTTTCCGCTTCGGGAAAGAGGCACGGCCGCCGGCCTTTCAGCTCTCGCGCAGTATCTCGGCATCCTCGTAGCCATGCTTGCGACCCCGTTCCTCGTCGGCTCCGACCCCAGCAAGCCAGGATACGGAACGGGATTCGAAGGGATGCTCTTGGCGTACGGATGGCTTACTTTCGGCGCCGCGGTCCTGACCTTGCTCTTGCTGAAGGATCGACCTGCGACACCGCCCGAGGTCGAGACCAAAGAGAAGCAGTCGTTCGGCAAAGGCATCCTGCACATTCTGAGACTGCGGGACATGCAGATCACGCTCTACTTGTTTCTGGTCGGCCTCGGCATCTTCAACGCGGTGAGTTCGATGACCGATGCAATCGCAGCCAGCGCTGGCGTCCAGGATTCGGACGGGCTCATTGGCGGTCTGATGCTGGTCGGTGGAATCCTCGGTGCGTCGATCTTGCCGGTGCTTTCCGACAAATTTAGGAAGCGAAAGCCATTCCTCGTCGCGTGCGTCGTTGGAATGGTGCCGGGAATCCTCGGGCTCTCGTTCGCGGGATACCTCTCAGCCGATCCCGGCACCGTTTACGCGATCAGTCTTGTCTCCTCGTTCGTTCTAGGCTTCTTCATCATGAGCGCCGGTCCGCTCGGCTTTCAGTACGCGGCCGAAGTCAGTCACCCCGCTCCGGAGTCGACCTCGCAAGGCATGCTGCTCTGGGTAGGCCAGATTACGGGCATGATCTTCGTCGCGGGCATGAGCATCGAGAGCAAACGGTACCTGCCGGCGTTCATGCTTGCGTTCTCCATTCTCGCGATCATTTCTGCGTTCGTCGTCTCTTTTTTGAAGGAGTCTCCGATGATCATCACGGAGCAAGACCGAGTCGCCGACCGGCCATCTTGATCGCCCAGAAACTTCGCCCGGACATGAAGCGGGGCAGTTAGGCCAGCAGGTCGAAGCGCTCGCAGTAGCCCGCGAAGCGTTCGTGCACATCGGCAGGATCGATGCCGAAACCTTCGCTACTGTGGATGTGCCGAA
>DASRZF010000006.1:0-6343 GCA_035686645.1 Polyangiales bacterium | reverse complement strand
ACATCCTCGCCGTAATCAACGGACGTGGCGATGTTCGCCTGGAGGTGGAGACTCCGGAGCTCGGAGGCCTCTCGTATCGGGTGAATCAGCTGATCAATTTGTTCACCGGTGTCGCCGAGGAGGATGACGAGGGGCGGGCGGTGACGAGCAGCGGCGCCTGGGAAGCGGTTAGCATCACCGGTCCCGATTCGGCGTTGCGGCAGAGCTCCGTGGGCTCGAGTCAAAGCGATGACCCGGAGGCGCTGGCGCTCGCCGCGCTTTCCGAGGGCGAGTACTACGCGCAGCTCTTCCGTGAGTACGTCGCCGCCAAGCAATCTGTGGGCGAGGACGTTTCGAGCATTCCCGAAGAGCGTTTCGTCGAGCGGATGAAGGGCAATGCCGCACACCTCGCCAAAAAGCACGGCTCGCGGACGGTGCGCTTCAAGGTGGAGACCATCGGGGGCCAGGTGAATCTGAGGCCGGTGGTCATCCGTTAGCGGCGCGCTCCAAGTGGCAAGCAGCATCTCGTTGCGCCGGCGCCCCGTTGGGCCTAGTGCTTGAGCCGTCATGGGGCTTTTCGATGTGTTCAAGGGTGGCGGCGGCGGGCTGAAGAAGCATGTGGACCGGGTTGGGAACAAGCGTGCCCAGAAGCACGAGCGCTGGGAGTCGATTCAGGTGCTCGCGAACGACGGCTCGGACGAGGCTATCCGGGCGCTGCTGACCCGGTTCACGATTCGTGTCGACCCCAGCATCACCGATGGCGAGGAGAAGAACGCAGCTTTTCATGGCGTGGTGCAGAACGGTGAGGCTGCGCTCGAGCCCGTGCGCGAGTTCCTGTCCTCGTCGGAGACCTTGGCTTGGCCCTTGAAGATTCTCAAGGAGCTCCAGACGGAAGAGGAAGTCACCACCACTCTCCTCGATCTTCTCTCCAAGATGGACACCGAGTACGAACGAGATCCGCAAAAGAAGATCGACCTGATCGCCAGCTTCGAGGAATCCAGGGATCCGCGCATCGTCGAAGCCGTGATTCGCTTTCTAGACGACATGAACGAAACGGTTCGGTTTCATGCAGCGGGCGCCATCCTCGCCCAAGACGAAGCGGACGCGGCGCGTGAGGCAATGACGGCGGCTTTTATCGCCGAAGAGAGCGTTCGAGTTCGAATGCGCATGCTCGACGGCTACGTCGAGCGCGGCTGGACGCTGGATGACGTCAAGGAAGAGGCGAGCAAGCGCATGCCCACCGGGTACACGCTCGGCAAGAAGGGCGAAGTCCGAAAGAAGTAGCCGCCTGCTGGCCTAGTCCGTGGTCTTCGTCTTTGGCGGAAGGACGAAGATCAGACCGACCGTGAACATGTTGTTGAACTGCTTGATGCGGTCGCTGCTGTTGATCACACCGTCGTTGTTGTTGTCGGTGCCGCCCGTGTTGTACTTGAACGGAATGCCGCGCCATCGCAGGGCGATGCCGAGAAAGTCTTGGAAGAAGGCGTTGAACGAGACGCCGAATGAAGGGGCGATAGCCGTGCGCTTCGAGCGAGTGAGCTGGCTCTCAAGGCAGCCTTGATCGTCTGGATTTCCCGCGATTTCGCAGAAAGAGACGTCTCCCGCTGCGGGTTGTCCGACGGCGTCGGCGCGTTCTTCCACGCCGACGAAGGCCGCACCGACGAAGAAGTCCAGATCAGCATCGAAGAAGACCTTCTGGAACATCGCGAGCTTTCCTCGGAAGGGCACGAAGTGCAGCTCGACGCCGGACCACCAATTCAAGCGCCCGACCTGATCGGGGAAGTTCTCACTGCTTGGCAGATCCAAGACGTTCAGTGGGCGGGTGGAGCCCTTCGCCTGGATCTCCTGGGTGAGGTTCGTATCCAACTGAGCGACGGAGTAGCCGCCCCAGCCGCCGATTCCGAGCCAATCGAGGAAGTGGAACCGGGCCTCGCCGCCGACGATGAGGGATCGCGAGTACTCGTCACCAACCGTGAACGCAAAGAAAGGCTCGACGTGGAGGCGCATCTCACGCCAGAGGCGCAGCTTCCTCACGGCCGGAGCGCCAGCCAGCGGCCCGCTCACCTGTACGTCTTGTGCGCTCGCTGAGCCAACGCCATCACGCATGCCGTCTCCGAGGATCAGGCAAAGCGCCAACGCTGCCAGCAAGCCGATTCGCAAAAGCGTCTGTCGTGCGAGCATCATCATTTCGGTAGCCGGTATTCGAACTTGACCGGAAGGAAAAGGGTGAATCCAATCTGAATCGAGGTGTTGGCGACGAAGGTCGATCCGGACTGGAGCCACATCGATTGGTCGTCTCGGTCTGAGGGCGGAACGGGCTGCTCATTCTCAAATTGGTCCGGCCACATGTAGGCTCGGAACTCGGTGAAGAACGTCAGATAGCGAGTGAGGAAGATACGAAGACCTGCGCCGACGTTGAATGCGACGTTGGTCTGCCAATCGAAGTTGCGAATCTCGGGATCGAACACCGGAATCGGCTGGGTCCGCATGATCCCGACGCCGCCGATGAGATATGAGTCCCATTGAAAGATCTTCTTGCGGACCTTGAACTTCCCATAGAAGGGAACGTAGGTGAAGTTTGCCCAGAGCCCGAACTGCCAATCGTTGATTGGCGCAGCGAGGTAGAATTGGTTGCGCACCCTGAATTCGAGGTTGGTTCCACGTTCGAGTGGGTTTCCTCCCCAGTCGTACCAGTTGAAATTGATACCGATCGCCAAGACGTTGGTGAACCAGTAGTTCATCGCAAAGCCGAGTCCGTAGCGCTTGATGTACGGATCATTCAGTGTGAACGCGACGGAAGGCGCGAGCTCCAAGCGCTTCAGGCGAAGCGCGTAGATCTGCTGGACCGCATAGATCTCCTCGGCGATCTCCTCACGCTGCGGCGTGAGCTCCGCTGGACCGTCTGCGGCGTCGTCGGCCGCGGCCAGCTCTTCGATGAGGTCGCCCTGGTCCTTCGGCTTTCCGGCAGGCTTCGTGTCCTCCTCGACCTCGTCGAGGGAGAACTCCATCTGGGCCTCGGCCGCGGTCGGAATCGCCATCCATAGCGCCACCATCAAGAGCGCAATCCCCCGAAAATCTCGCATCGGCCTTTGGCCTTCCCCCCGAGCGCCCCGGCCCCCACCGTGGCAACTCTCTGAAATCACGTAGCAACTGTCCGATTTCACTCGGACCACAAGACTATACCATGGCGAATATCGCACTACCAAATCTGGTCGCGATTTTTGACTGATTCGGGGGCAGCCGCGGGCTGCTAGCCCGGGTCTTGTGCCGCCTCGACTGCGTCTGGAGACTCGAAAAGGGCCTGCACGAACGCCTCTGCGTCGAATGGCTTCAAATCCTCGACCTTTTCTCCAACTCCAACGAACTGAACGGGCACATGATGCTGGTCGACGATGCCCAGGACCACACCGCCCTTGGCCGTTCCGTCGAGCTTGGTCAAGACGATCCCAGTGAGCGGAAGGGCTTCCTTGAAGAGCTGGGCTTGCTGGATCGCGTTCTGGCCGGTGGTGGCGTCGAGCACGAGCAGCACCTGATCGGCGGGACGGCCGAGTGCCTTTTCCACCGTGCGCCCGAGCTTCTTGAGCTCATCCATGAGCGGGGTCTTGGTGTGAAGGCGCCCCGCGGTGTCTGCGATCACTACGTCGGCTCCGGTGTCCTTTGCTTTCTGAATCGCATCGAAGATCACGGAGCCAGGATCGGCGCGATCCTTGCCTTTGACGACTTCGCATCCGACCCGTCTGCCCCAGACTTCGAGCTGAGTCACCGCGGCGGCGCGAAACGTATCGCCCGCGGCCAAGAGCACGGATTTGCCCTGACGACTCAGACGACTTGCCAGCTTCCCGATGGTGGTCGTCTTACCGACGCCGTTCACACCGACTACCAAGATCACCGTGGGTGCGTCCGCAACCGTGAGCCCGCCACCTGAGGACGCGAGGATTTCAAGCGACTCTGCACGGATCGCCTCCCATGCTTCATCCGCAGAGGAGAGCTGGCCGCCGTTCATCTTGCTGCGCAGTGCTTCGAGTACCCGCTGAGTCGTGTGCACGCCGACGTCCGCCGTGATCAGGACTTCTTCGACCTCATCGAGGATCGATGCATCGAGCTCTCGGCCCCGCCTGAAGACATTGGCGAGGCGTGAAATCAAGTTGCCACGCGTGGACTTCAGCCCGCTACGAAACGCGCTGAGGTCTGTCGGCGGAGGAGGTGGAGGCGTCGGTCTCGGCTCCGGCGCCGCCCGGGGCGCGGGCGCCCGAGATACGAGGTCTTCCAGCTGAATGGGCTGGGTCGGCTCGGGCTCCGCTTTGCCCGATGGCTCGGCCGCGATCTTCGGCCGTTCCTCGGCGAATGCTTCAGGCGGTGGCGGGGGCGGTGCCTTCGGAAGCTGCGTCCTTCGTCGGCCTCGGACCAATCCGATGATGATGCCGATGACGATGAGTGCGGCGACGGCAGCGACCGCCCCAAGGATGGTTGGGTTGTTTAAATCTAGAGACTCCATTCGACCTCTTGCATCCCCCGATGGTCGTTGGGACCGCCGCAATATAGGGATCTGAGCACTGGGCAGTCAACGCGGCGGCGGGACCGAATCGTTTGCCGACCCGCCTCGCGAGCTGTGATACTGAAAACGCAGGGGAAGGGCGGGAGTTGTTGAGGCGGCACATCGGCCGATGGCACTGGTGGCGACTTTCGGTCGCGGTTGTGCTCATGTTCGCAGGCACCGCTCAGGCGGACGCGCGACAGGACTATCTCTTGCGCTTGCTTCGTGAGTCCGACGCGTTTCGCGTCCGGGCTCAAGCTGCGCTTTCGCTCGGCCAGCTGGAATCTACACGTAAGACCCTAACGGCGCTCGAACAGGCTGTGAGCGACCGGCACCCCGCGGTCCGCATATCGGCGATTTCCTCGCTCCGTCACCTGGGAGCCAAGGAGTCGCTGCCTATGGTGGAGCAGGCGACTCGGGACAAAAACAAGGCGGTGCGGCGTGCGGCCCTCGAGGCGGCTGCGGCTCTCAGCGCGATCGGAGAGCGCGAACGGGGCCCGGGCAAGACCGAATATCTAGTTGCAATCGGCATGCCTGGCGCCAAGGCCGAGCGGGTTTCCCGGCAGATGCTGTTTGATGCTCGGATCTTCCTGTCGGAGCAGTTGCTGTCGCTTCAAGGCATCGAGTTGGCGCCTGACGATTTAACGCCCGCCGATGCCAAGCGCGAGATCGTGCAACGACGGCTTGATGGATACTACCTCGAGAGCTCGATTGTGAGCTTGGAGCCGAAGGGCCCTGGAGTACGAGCAGTCGTTTCGATCATCGTTCTCTCGTATCCGGGTCGCGACATGCGCGGAATGCTTCGGGGCGCGGCCACCGCCTCGGGACACTACGGCGCAGACACGGCCGAACAAGCCATTCAAGGCGCCTACGTGGGCGCTCTTCGTCGTCTCCCCACGGTGCTTCAGTCCGCCAAGGGAAAAGGAAGCCTTTGACCTCCGGAGAACGGTGGGCGTAGGAAGTGAGAAACGTGATGGGCGATAAGAAACAACGAAAGATTCGAAACTACCTGATCGATCGGCGTTTTCAGCTGAAGTACACAGGCATGGTCCTGCTCGTCACCGTGTCCGTCGCCAGCGGGCTCGGCTACGTGGCCTATCGCTTCTCCAAAGGGCAGACCGAGGCTCTCACCGCGCACATCGCGTCCCAGCCCGATCTCGATGCGGACACAGCCAATGATCTCGAAGAGTTCGCGCAGCAAGAGGATCGAAAGATTCGAAACGCAATTGTCTTCGGCGTGCTCCTGCTGACCCTCGCGTTGGGCATCACCGGAATCATCGTCACTCACCGCGTGGTCGGGCCGGCCTATCGAATGAAGCGGCTGTTCGCGCACGTAGGAAGCGGAAGGTTCGAAGTCACGACTGGAATCCGAAAAGGCGACGAGCTGCAGGAGCTCTATCATTCCTTTGCCGAGATGGTTGAATCCCTTCGCGACCAGCGAGCCGGGGAAATCGAGCAGCTGGAGGAAACGCTCCGCAAGATGGACGAAGCAGGCATCCAGTCCGAATACATCACTCAGCTCCGAGCCGTTCTAGAACGAATCCGCAAGACGGTAGCTTAACCACCGGGCCGCAGCGGAACGTGACACGGGGTTCCGTCGAACGGCTCGGCTTGCAATTGTGGTCGGATGCACTTGGGGGCTTGGACCCCGCAAGCCTCGCCTCGACGCTCGCGCCAATCGGGGGTGGTTGCTCCCTGACCGATTGTCACTCGCAACGTCGCCGGAACCCCGCATCGCGTTCCCCCGCGCCCCTCCGTACGGCAACAGATACCGAGGAGGACGGCTCGGGATGGGCAGCGCAGCGATTGGGTCGAGCCTGGTCGTACGTC
>DASRZF010000005.1:0-25425 GCA_035686645.1 Polyangiales bacterium | reverse complement strand
TGCTCCCCGAGATGCTGCTCGAGCTCGAGCAGCTTCTGTGAGTCCGTCACCAGAATTCGTTCGACTGGAACGCGCACCTTCTCGGCAACGACCTGCGCGATGGCTTCGCGATCGACGACCGCCCCCCCCCGGCGGCGAGCGCGTGCGCCAGCGAGATCTAGAATTCCAATCGCCTTGTCCGGGAGTGTTTGCTCCGACATGTAGCGAACCGAGAGCTCGACCGCACACTCGACTGCAGATGGCTCGTACGCCACTCCGTGATGCACCTCGTACCGGGGAGCAATACCGTGAAGAATCTCGATCGCGTCTTCCGCGCTTGGTTCCGACACGTGAATCGGTGAGAACCGACGCGCAAGCGCGGCGTCCCGCTCCACGTACTTGCGGTACTCGACGTCAGTCGTGGCGCCGATGCAGGGAAGCTCACCCCTCGCAAGGGATGCCTTCAGCTCGTGTGCCAGATCGTCCGGCGAATCGCCTCCGATGAAGAGCGTGTGGACTTCGTCGATGAAGAGAATGATCTTTCCGTTCGCTCGCTTCACTTCGAACTGAAGTCGGCGCATGCGCTCTGACAGCGCGCCCCGCACTCCCGTTCCGGACACCAAACCACCCGCGGAAAGCTCGACCAGGATGGTGCCTTCGAGACCGCGCACGCCATCGCCGCCTTGCGCCAACCTCCTCGCGAGACCTTCTACGATGGCGGTCTTCCCCACGCCGGGTGGCCCCACCAGAATCGGATTGTTCGATCGCCTGCGCGCCAGAACGTCGAGAAGTCTCTCGATTTCGTCATCGCGACCGATGACCTCGTCGATGCGTCCGAGCGATGCCATCTCCGTCAAATTGCGCCCAAGCTTCGCGAGCGTAGGGTACTTGCCCGCATCCAACATGAAGGGCGATGACGAAGGTACGACCAGCTCGTCTTGGTCTTCGAAGGCGTTGGCCGGACCACGGATCGGTGCCTCGATGACAATCTCGTCCTCGGGCGATTCGACGTGCAGCTCGATCAACGGCGCCGGGTCCACCGATCGGCGTGCGGAGGGCCGCAAAGGCTTCGCCGGAGACTGAGTCTGCGCCGCGAATGAGGCGGTCGGTCGGATCTGCGTAGAGCTCGGCTCGCTTCGTGCCTCTGCCGGCTCGAGCGTGACTTGAACCGCTTCCTGCACCCGCCGCGAACCGGCACCGATGACCTCCAGGCTTCGGTGCGCCGCACTCCGGGAGTCGCGAGCGATGGCCATGAGCAGATGCGCGGGCAGCACCTGGCGCGCGCCCGTCGTCTTGGCGAGACGATACGCGCGCTCCACCGCAAGCTCGAGCGCGCTCGTCGGCTCAGAATCGACTACGCGAATCGCGCTGAGCAGGTCGCTCTCCTTCACGCCAAGCTCGGACAGAAGCTTCCCCATGGGGCCTCCCGTCTGCAGCATCACGAGAAGGAGATATGCCGTAGACGGGCTCTGTGCGCGCCTCTGCGCTTCGCGCTGCGCGCGGGCGACCAATCCCTTCACACCCCCACTGACCGTCGTCATAGAGCTCCGTTCCTGGGTCGGAGTTAGCTGTCACCGCCCTGGGGCACAACTTTTCGGCCGGGGGTATCAAGCATGAAGGCCTAAAACCTACATTTGAACACGTTATCACCCTGTCACTGTAAAGTTCCAGTTGTTAGGTTGATCCTGGATCCCGAACCAGGAGCAAGCTGTGAATCTACGCCTCGCATTGGCCGCAAGCGCACTGGCCGCCGTCGTCTCGTCGGTAACCCCGTGGCAGGGTGCCGACGCCGCCTCGGGCCTTCGCGCGAAGATCTTCCTGACGCAAAAAGGGGTGCCAGGCTCGCTCTCAGAATCCGGCGTGATCCGTTTTGCACAGTCGAACAAAGCCACACGACTAGTCGAAAGCAACGATGCACCCGTCGAGGACCGCCACTGGCGCGCCACCTTGGTTGCGAACTTCAACCAGCCGGTCGGCGACTCCGAATTCGAAGTCCTGTTCTACGATATTCAGACCGCGGAACGGAAGTTCATCGCGCCAACGATGACGGTCTTCGTCAACGATCGAAGTCAGCGCACGATCGTTCACAAGATGCGCTTGAAACGCCCTCAATTCGAGCCCAATCGGCGAATCGAAATGGTGGTCACGGTGCGCCGGCAAGAGGTCGGACGTTACCGCTTTCAAATTCTCGGAGACAGAGTAGAACACAGCGGCGAAGTCACTTTCTCGGACGACGAAGCTCGCTGATCCGTGCCAAGCATCCATGATGTCACCAAGAGAGCCTCCAAGGGCTCTCTCGATCCGGTTTACGTCCTCGTCGGGGCCGAGCGCCTGCTGATCGAGCGCACTGTGGACGCCATCCGGCGTGCGGTCGATTCGATGGGCGCACCTGGATTCAACGTCGAGATCTTCGACGGAAAGGGCCTCGAAGCAGGGCGCGTAACATCCGCTGCACGCACGCTCCCAATGATGGCCGACATGCGCCTGGTGCTCCTGCGCAACGTGGACGCGATGACACCCACGGAGCAGACGAAGTTGGCTGAATACCTGGACGATCCAAGCGAATCCACCTGTTTCGTCGCCACTGCAAGCAAGCTCGATGGACGTGCCAAGCTTTCGAAAACCGCCAAGAAGAAGGGCTATCTCATCGAAGCCAGCTCCCTTCGAGGCGCGTCGCTTCGGAAGTTCGTTCGCGAGGAAGCCACGGTGCGCGAGCACGCCATTGCACCCCAAGCGATCGAAGCGCTGCTCGATGCGGTGGGCGACGACCTCGCCGCTATCGACGATGCAATGGAACGCGTATCGCTGTTCGTCGGTGCTGGGCAGCGCATCGACGCTGACGCGGTCATGCGCTGCGTGACGCGCATTCGGGTCGAAACCATCTGGACCCTGGTGGATGCGATCGGACTTAAGGACCGTCGCAAGGGTATCGCCGCAGCTCAGTCGTTGCTCGACGATCGCGAGCCGCCCCTCCGTCTGCTCGCGATGGTGGCGCGTCAGCTGCGAATCGTCGCCCGCATGAGAGAGGCCCTGTCCGAGGGCCTTCGTCCGCAGGACGCGGCAAAGCGCGCAGGCGCCCCGCCGTTCAAGGCCGGGGATCTCACCGAGTCGGCGAGGCGGTTCACCTCGGACAGCCTCGGGCAGGCGTTCACCCTGATTGCGCGAACCGATCGCGCGCTCAAGAGCAGCAAACGGCCCCCGGACGTGATCCTTCAAGACGCAGTGCTCGAGCTCTGCGCAAACCCTCAGTGACGCGACAGCAGAGCTCAGCTCTGAAGCGTGTTGACTTGATGGGTCAGTCTCGCGATGTAACGCGAGCCCGTCTTGCGATGGAAAATGCCCTTGGAAACGGCGCCATCGATCCGGCTCACGGCCGCGACGAGAGCTGTCTTCGCGGCATTTGCGTCACCCGCCTCGATTGCAGCACGCACGCGCTTCACCGAGGTGCGCACGTTGGTGCGAAGGTTACGATTGCGCGCTGTGCGCTTGATCGTCTGACGGACTCGTTTTTTTGCTGAGGCGTGGTTGGCCACTCTGATATCCTCCCCGTAGGGACGCGCGTGGTAGCCTCGCCCAGGAGGGCTGTCAAGCCGGTCACAGAATCCTTGCGACCCCCGCCAGTAACAGACATACACGCTCGTGTCCCGACGCCGACAAATCCTCAATTGGCTTGCCCGACTCGTGACCGAGCGGCGCCGGCTCGTGGTTTGGGTGTCCGTTCTGGTCACGCTTGCTTTTACGACCCAAATCCCCAAATTAACAGCGGATCCGGCCCCTGAAAGCCTCCTTGCCTCGTTCGAAGGCGAGGAATACGCCCTCATTCAGAAGCGCTTCGAGCAGTGGTTCGGCAAGCGACGCGAAGCCGTTCTGATTCTCGTCGAGGCCGACGATGTCCTCTCCCGGGAATCTCTTCAGCAGATCCACGACATTTCCCTCTACTTCGCCGATCAGCCCTGGGTGGAGAAGGTCGCCGGGATCACTACGCTGAACATCCCGCGGCGAGTGAAGGCAGCGCCGGACGCTGACGAGAGCGATCTCGACAATCTCGATGGGCTTAAAGAGGTCGGAAAGCCGGACGGAGAAGGCGATCTCGATGATCTGAGCGACCTGGATGATCTCGACACCTTGGACGACACCGAGGAGGTCGGGGACGCCCAGGGCGACCTCGAAGACGAAGCCTTCAATGCACTGCTCGACATCGTCGAGAGCGATCCGGGTCGTTTCCCAGACGGCATTGCGAAGGTAGGCCCTGCCCTGTCCGCCGAGCTCAAGACCGACCCCATCGTCAAGGGTACCGAGGTCACCGAAGAAGAAGCTGCCGAGCTAGGTGCGGCAATCGCGAACAACCCGCTGCTGGTCGGCCGCTTGATCGACGAAGATCATACGGTCGCGGGCATCGCGCTTCAGCTGCACGACCTCGACCCGAAGCAGATGCGGCGAGCCATGGACGAGCTTCGCGAAGGACTGGAGCGGCCCGAGTTCGCGAATATCGACGTTCATGTCGGTGGACTCCCGTATCTGCGCAGCGTGATCGTGAGCAAGATGAGAGCCGACAATCTGCGGCTCATTCCACTCACGGTCTTGGTCTGCATGGCCCTCCTGATGCTGTCCTTCCGTTGGGTGCCCGGGGTTTTGCTGCCGCTAGGCGCGGTTGCGATCACGGCATTGGTGGTCGTCGGTGGCATGGGGCTCTTTGGCGAGCCCATGAACATCCTCAACAACATCATCGTGCCGCTGCTGATCATCATCGGGATAAGTGACGCGACGCACTTGATCCAACGCTATCGCGACGAGGTCCATGCCGATGAAGACAGTGATCGCATCGCTGCCGGACGCAGAACGGTGCGAGCGATCGCGGTAGCCTGCATGCTGACGTCGGCTACGACCGCGGTGGGACTCGCGTCACTGGTCGTTTCCAAGACCGTGATGCTGCGACACTTCGGCCTGACTTCAGGTATCGGCGTGATGCTCTCGTACCTAGTCATCATCACTTTCGTTCCGGCAGTCCTCACCTGGGTCGCTCCCCCAAAGCGCGAACAGGTGCGCCGAGAGCGCACGAGCATGTTCACCACCGTGACGGGCAGCCTCGTCGCGAAGCTGCTGAAGTGGCGCTGGGCGGTCTTGGGGCTCACGGCGGTATTTACGCTCGGTGCGGGCTACGTCGGCAGTCAGATCACGGTCGACCATGCTCTGCTCGATCAGTTCGACGAAACCGACCCGGTCTACACCACGACCCTCCTCATCGAAGAAAAGCTCGCGGGCGTGAGGCCTCTGGAAGTCATTCTGGTGAGCACGGACCCAGAGCACTTCACCGAACCCGAGATGATCCAAAAGATCCAGAGGATTCGAAACTGGGCATCTCTGCGCCCCGAGGTCATCCGAACGATGAGCTACGGCGACATGCTGCGAGAGTCGTACGCTCTGTTGGCCGACGATCCGAGCGTCCGATCCGAAAACTTCAAGAGCGCCAAGCAAGTCCGCGGCCTGGTGACGATGATGAGCCAGCGCAACCCAAGCCCGCTCGGCGAATGGCTCACGGAAGACGGAACCAAGGCTCGGGTTCAAATCAAGCTGCGAGACGTGGGGGCCCAGGCGACGATGCGCTTCCTGGACACGCTCGAAAAGATGATCGAGTCGGAGCTTGGAGACGATGAAACGGTCTCCGTCTCGTTCACCGGGGAGGCATACACGGGCTCCCGCGGGCAAGCGGCCGTCGTGAGCGACCTGCTCGGAAGCCTTCTAGTCGCGGTACTGGTGATCTTCCTGCTCTTGGCTTTCTTCTTCCGAAGCATCCGGCTGGGCCTTCTGAGCATCCCGCCCAACTTGATCCCGCTCGTTGCGACCATGGCGTACATGGTCTGGCGCGAAATTCCGCTGAACGTCTCGACCGTGATCATTTTCTCTATCAGCTTGGGTCTAGCGGTGAACGGAACGATCCACGTGCTCGCCCGTTTTCGAGAGGAAATGCACAAAGGGATCGGTCGCGAAGCGGCTCTGGTTCGCGCCGCCCGCGGGACGGGACGTGCCATCGTGATCTCCTGCGTCACCTTGATGGCCGGCTTCTCCGTCCTTCTGGTGAGCTCCTTCGTCCCGGTCCGGAATTTCGGCGAATTGATCGCGATCACCATCGGCGGCTGTTTGGTCGCGACTTTGATCGTCCTTCCACCTCTACTGAGGGTTGCGGGTGGGGACGGCGGTGTCCGGGCAGGCCAGGAAGACGACGGCTAGCCAGCGATCCGCTCGATCACTGCGGAAGCGAAATCCTCGGTGCCGAGATTGCCGCCCAGGTCTCGGGTCTTTTTCCCGTCGGATAGAGCGCGGTTGTAGGCCTCGCGGATTCGGCCTGCCGAGGTCCGGCAGCTTTCGTCGCCACGCGTATCGGCGATGTGATTCAGCATCATGACCGCCGACATCAGGAGAGCGAGGGGATTCGCCAGCCCCTTGCCCGCGATGTCGGGCGCCGATCCATGAACCGCCTCGAAGACCGCGTAGTCATTGCCGATGTTCGCGCCTGGAATCACACCGAGCCCGCCGACGAACCCTGCGCAAAGGTCGCTCAGCACGTCGCCATAGAGATTCTCGAGAAGAAGCACGTCGAATTGCGTCGGGTCCTGCACGAGCTTCATACAACCCGCATCGATGATCACTTCTTCATACTCGATGTCACTGAATCCTTCGTCGTCGTGAATTTGCCGTGCGCACCGAATGAACATGCCGTCGGTCAACTTCATGATGTTGGCTTTGTGCATCACGGTAACTTTTTGCCGGCCGCGGTCGCGAGCGTACTGAAACGCCCATCGCGCGATACGTTGCGACGCCGTCTCGGTCGCCACCTTGAGGCTGGTCACGACGCCCTTGGTAACCTCGTTTTCGATTCCGCTGTAGAGACCTTCCGTGTTCTCACGGATGACCACGAGATCGACCCCCTCGTACCGTGTAGTGATGCCCGGAAGGTTCCGAACCGGACGCACGGCCGCGTAGAGGTCGAGCCGCTTGCGCAATTGCACGTTGACCGAGGTGAAACCCTTCCCGACGGGCGTCGTGCACGGGCCTTTGAGCGCAATCCCTCTGTCTCGAACTGCATCGAGAGTCGCCTCGGGAAGCACCTCTCCATGCCGCTCTAGAGCAGCGACACCCGCGTGATGCTCGGCCCAAGCCAACGGCGCTCCCGCCGCCTCGAGGACGCGAGTCGTGGCCTCAGCGACCTCAGGGCCAATTCCGTCACCTGGGATGAGAACGATCTGATGCGTTGTCATGGGCTACTCCGGGCCTAAGAGTAGCGCTTGCCAAGCGATAGCCAATGCGCTTCAAAGGAAAACATGTCCGAAACTGACTCGGTAATGCGCGCCATGACCAACGATGGCGCATTTCGGATCGTGGCCGCGCGTACCACGGACACCGTCAGGGGGGTGATTCAGGCCCAAAAGCTTTCCGGACGCATCGCTGCGGACCTGGCGGACCTGGTGACGGCTGCCGTCCTCTACCGCGAGACCATGGCACCCTCGCTTCGGGTGCAGTGCATCGTGCGCTTCGACGAGGATGCAGGGCAGCTGGTCGCTGACTCCCATCCGGACGGCTGGACCCGCGGCCTGCTGCAGCGTGGCGTGGGCGATGCCGAGCCGGACGTCCGAAGGACGCGCGCAACGCTGCAAATGATGCGAACGCTGCCCAACTCAGACCTGCACCGTGGCGTCGTCGAGGTGCCCGGGAACGGGAATCTTTCCGAGGCGTTCATGCGTTACATGCAGCTATCGGAGCAAATCGTCTCGATGATTTCCTTGGGCTCAGCAGTTGCGGGGGAGACGCCTGCGGCGGGAGGGTACGTCGTGCAGCTGCTCCCCGAAGCGGCCGAGGCGGACGCGGCGATGGAAACCATGACTCGTCGCCTCGAGGATTTCGTGGAGATCCGCGAGCGCTTGCAGCAGTCGGATGGATCGCCCGCGCGCCTAATCGAGCAGATTTTCGAAGGCATGCCCTTCACCTGGCTGCACAGCAGCGAGATTCGCTTTGGCTGCCAATGCAGCGCAATTCGCGTGATGACGACACTCAGCATCCTCGATCGTTCCGACATCCAAGAGTTAGTGGACGAGGGGGAGCCTCTGAGCGTTGGATGCGACTACTGCGGCGCGTCGTACACCGTGGAAATCGCACAGCTTCAAGGGCTTCTGAGCGCGAGCTGAGCGGACCGGGTTTCTTGCCGGGACCCGCCCCCCATGCGCATCCTTCCGCCGATGTCGGAGAAGCCAGTTAGAACCGTAGGCGGGGATATCGTACGTCGAGCTGGCGTCGTCGCGGCCGGCACACTCTCGTCGAGAATCTTGGGGGCCGTCCGGGACGCCGTCGTCGCTGCAGTCTTCGCCCTAGCCGCCACCGACGCGTTCTGGCTGGCCTTCACGATCCCAAATGCCCTCCGCGTGTTGCTCGGAGAAGGCGCCGTGTCGGCCGCGTTCGTCCCAGTCTTCACCGAGGTCAGGGAGCGCGAGAGCATGGCCCGGGCGAGGGAATTCTTCGCAAATCTCGTCGGCGCAATGGCTCTGGTGCTTCTCGCGGTGACCGTCTTGGGCGTCCTCTTCGCGCCATGGATCGTCAAGGGCTATGCCTGGGGCTTCCAACGCGACGAGGCCCTGTTCGATACCACGGTGGCACTCACACGATTGCTCTTCCCCTACATCTTTCTGATGGGGATCTCGGCGCTGATGATGGGGGCCCTCTACGCGAGCAAGCGATTCGTCGCCTCGTCGTTCGCTCCGGCGTTTCTCAACATCTGCTTGATTGCCGCAGCTTTCCTGCTCGCTCCTCGGCTGCGCGAGCTCGGCTGGCCGGGGATCTTCGCCCTCGCGGTAGGCGCCCTCCTCGGCGGTATCCTACAGATCGCCGCGCAAGTCCCGTCCCTCCGACGAGAGGGTTTGCTGGTCCGGCCAAAGATCGGCTTCAGCGACATCTACGTGCGCAAGTGCATACGCTTGATGGGGCCCTTGCTCGCAGGTCTAGGCGTTTACCAACTCAACGTGCTGCTTTCGCGATTGTTTGCTTCCTTTTTGCCGACCGGAAGCGTCAGCTACCTCTACTACGGTCAACGCTTGGCGGAGATCCCGCAGGGGATGTTTGCACTCGCGATCGCGTCGGCTGCCCTCCCCTCGCTCAGCCATGCCGTGGCGCACGGTGACGAAGAAGAAGCCAAGCGTCTCTTCCGCCACGCCTTGCGTCTATCGCTCTTCGTGGCGGTCCCAGCGGCAGTGGCCCTGGTGGTCCTCGCCGAGCCAACCGCGACGGTTTTCTTTGGACGCGGCCGTTACGATGCGCTCGCCATCGAAGAAACGACGCGTTCCCTCGTCTGGCAGGCGGGGGGCATCTGGGCCGTGGCATCCGTACGTACCATCGTGCCGATGTTTCACGCTCACAGCGATACGCGCACGCCGGTGATCGCGAGCGCCTTCAATCTCGTCGCGTTCATCGGTCTGAGCCTGCTCCTGATGGAACCAATGCAGCACGCCGGGCTCGCTCTGGCGACCACCGCTGCCGCGGTCCTACAGCTCTTCGTGCTGCTTTGGTTGCTCCGCAAGAGGACCGGCCATCTCGGCTTGGTGGAGGTGAGTGGAAGCTTGCTGCGCGTCGTGGTGGCCAGTACCGCGATGGGAGGCGTCGTTTGGGCCGGGGCCCGTGCAGGAAACTGGGCGAAGGGAGGGAACGACCCGCTCAACTTGCTGGTCTTCACCGCGACGGCGATCGTCGGTGCCGTGACCTATTTTGCAGTGGCGGCGGCTCTGGGCTCCCCGGAGCTTAGCGACCTCAAGGCGGCATTGGTACGCCGCGTGCGTGCGTGAGCGAGCAGGGGCGCTACAACGCGGGGATGGATGTGCTCGACGCCGAATTCGTTGCAGGAGCGACCGGACTCGCTCAGCTACCGGCGCCGACCTTTGCCGAAGTCGCCTTTGCTGGACGCTCGAACGTGGGCAAATCCAGCCTGATCAACAGCTTGGTGCGCCGAAAGAAGCTCGTACGCACCAGTGGCGCGCCTGGCTGTACGCGCGCGATCAACATCTTTCGCGTGCGCCTGAGAACCGACGAAGAGGAAGCGCATCTCGATCTCGTCGACCTTCCCGGATACGGATACGCCCAACGAAGCAAGGCGGAGCGCCGTTCCTGGGGTCCGCTGATCGAAGGCTTTTTGAGGGAGCGCCCGGGGCTACGTGGGGCCGTCGTCATCGTGGACATCCGGCGCGGCGTCCAGGACGACGACGTTCAGCTGCTCGATTTCTTGGAGAGCATCGAGGTCACACCCATCCTGGTAGCGACCAAGCTCGACAAGCTTCCTGCGAGCAAGCGAAAGCTAGCCATCGCTGCGCTGCGGCGCGAGCTCGGCCGGCCGGTGCTCGCTTACAGCTCGGTCACGGGTGACGGCTGGGAAGCCCTCTGGGAGCGGCTCTTGTCGGTGAGCAGCATCGAACGCCAGGAAGACGCAGCGGAAGGCTGACTTTCTATTCGCCGAGATCGAGCTCGAGCGATTGATTCGGATCGCGCAGGCGCAGGTTCGACGGATCTCCGAGTTTCAGTGCGGGATCCTCGGGAACCGCCTGCGGAGGCGCTGACGGGGGATTGGCCCCCGCTCCCATCATGCGTTCGATGAACTGCCTCACCTCGTCGCGCTTCGCGGGCTGGACCATCTCCATGGCCTTCGCGAGATTCTCCTTTGCCGCTTCGTCTTGCCCTGCGTTTCGCAGGACGCGGCCGGCCTGAAGGCGTAGCTGCCAGTTCTCCGGATCAAGACCGACCGCGCGTTGAATCTTCGCAGCCGCACCGATCATGTCGTCCCGTTGAAAGTCGTACTGGGCCCAAACGGCCCAGAGAATGGGAGCGTCTGGTGCGAGGGATTCCGCAGCTTCGAGCTCCACCTGAGCACGCTCCAGTTGGTCCATGCCGAGATAGATCGTCGCCAGGACCACATGCGCGCGACCGAACCGCGGCCAACGCTCGATCACGTCGGTGACGATTCGATTGGCTTCACCGAACTGGGCCTCCGCAGCAGCCGGCTCAGCATTCATCTCCAGTATCCCAGCCTGAGCAAGATGGAGCTGCGCCAAACTGAGCTGCCTCGGGCCATCTGAGCGGAGCTGCGCTGCCGCCTCGAACTCTTTGATCGCTTCGGCAAGGCCGCCCGAATCGGCCAGGATGGTGGCGTTCACTGCACGAAGCATCGGCGACACCGGATCGAGCAGAAGCGCCGCCTCCGCCATCGCAAGCGCTCTCGGCGCATCCCCGGACCGCGCAAAGATCCGTGCGGCCTCGGTTCCGAGGGCCGCGGCCAGGACCTCGGTATCGCGAAGCACCCGAACGGAGCTCAGCTCGACCTCTCCTCGACCGCCCCAGGGGTCGAAGTACGCCAGCGGCTCGGACGCATCAGGGTCGTCGTATACGGCCGTCACGAAGTAGCCCAGAACCCCGGACGGATCGGCTGGCGCGCGCGCGCCTTCGAGCTCCCATACCTCCGCCACCATCGCCTTCATCCCATGCTCGCGAAGCAATGAGGTCATCGCTGTCGCCAACTCGAGCGGATAAACCGGTACGTGCTCATCGTGCGCATCGAGCAGCGCGAGCGTTTGGTCGGCGGTGAGAACCTCGCGTGTGAGAGGGCGCTCGAGCGACCAAGACGCAGACTGCGCGTGCATGGCAGAGGCGATCTCGGCAGGTGCCGAGGGCCAAGTCCCGGTCTCCCCGGAAAGCACGAGCATCGACTCGTAGGGGCCCGACGCGATCTGGTCGCGCTCCAAGTAGGCCGACAGCTCACGCGGCTCGAGTGGACGCAGCGGCGGCGTTTCCTCGAGCACGGTCCGCGCACTCAAGTACAGGCCGAGTCCGATCCCAGCCGAGACGATCACCAGCACGATCAAGAGAAGCCATGGACTCCGCAGACGGTTCTCGGCGCGCGGGTCACCCATCGGCTCGGGCAGGCCGTGCCGCATGCATCGTGGGCACCGGGGCTCTTCGGTCGCTTCCTGAAGAACGAACTCCGCGTTGCAGTTGGGGCAGAAGTACTTGCTCGGCATCGGGCCGGAGCATACGTCTATGGCGAGTGCTCGTCGACCGGCGGGTCGGGAACGAAACCTGCGCCGTGCAAGCGCGCGACGGTGAATCCGCACTCGCGCGCAAGACCTTCCCGCCACTCTCGATCCCAGAGCGCGACCTCGCAACTGACGTCGCCGAAGTCGATCTCGAGCTGCGGCTTTGCTTCGCTCGGGCTTGCCCGTTCTTCCGTCGTCGAGCGCAGTGAGCAGCAGTCGAGCGCGCGAAGGCTTCCTACGAGCTTCGCATAGTCGTCGTCTGAAATGGTACGAGCGATGCTCATCATCGTGCCGTTGGGTGCCTTGTTGGTCACGTGGAGCTTTCGACTCGCGTCGAGTGCGACGTGAATGCTGTCTCTGTCCGCGGTTCGGCTGATGACGCTCCACGACACCACGACCGTGTCAGGCGCAACTTTGGGCAACGCGACTTCTGCGGCCTGTTCTTTTCCTTGGCAGGCGCAGAGAATCACAGAAGCAAAGAGAAGGGACTTCCACATCGCGCGCACTAGATCACGACTCCTGCGCGAAGTCTAGCGCGTGCGCCTGGCCTCGCCCGAGCCATAATCTCCGAGTGATGCCCGAGACGCTCGATTGCCTGACCTGCGGTGCATGCTGCCGCACTGGGGCCGATGGCCGAATCCTGATCCCTCCCGAGGATCTGCTGCGCTGGCGCAAGATGGGGCGGCAGGACATCGCGCTGGCGGTCCAACCGGGTCACTTCGGCATGCTCGGCTTTGCAACGAGTGAAGAAGGCGCCTGCGTCCACCTGGGAACCGAAGACAGCCCCCACGCCTGCCAGATCTACGAAATCCGCGGGACGACCTGCCGCGAGTTCGAAAAAGGCAGTCCCCAATGCCTGGAGTTCCGCCGCGACGCCGGGCACTGAGGGTATTGCCAGATGGTTGAGAGATCGGGTACCTAGTCTTTCATGATCCACGGGGCGAAGCTCTGGTCTCAGCTTTGCCTAGCGGGTTGCCTACTCGCTCTTTCGGCAGACGCGGGCGCGGATCTGCCGCCCGAAGAGATCGGCCAGGTTGCCCGCTTACCCGAGCTGGTCGGCGATCACTGGGTCTGGGTGCCCGACCGCTTGTTTCGTCATTCGCCGCTCTTCGACGGAGACAGCGGAAAGATGCTCGGTGCGATCGATAGCGGCATGCAGATCACGCCCAAGTCACCGCTATGGTCTCGCAGCCGACACGAGATCTACAACATCGACACCGTTTACTCTCGAGGGCATCGCGGCGAACGGCATGACTACGTCGTCATCTATGACTCGCATAGCCTCGAGGTGAAGGGCGAGGTCGAGATCCCTCCCAAGACGATGGATACGGGAACGGCGATCGCGCTCGTCGGCATGCTCGACGGCGAGCGCTTCCTGGTCGCGCTCAACCAATCGCCAGGATCATCGGTTTCGGTCGTCGATCTAGTTGCCCGGCGTTTGGTCGCGGAGGTCCAGACGGCGGGATGCGCGGCGGTGTTTCCGGCTGGTCCGACACGCTTCGGAATGCTCTGCGGCAACGGGACGGCGATCACCGTGCACCTCAAAGAGAATGGCGAGCTCGACCGAATCGCGCGAAGCGCTCCATTTTTCGACGTGGTCGCTGATCCGGTCTCCGAAAAAGGCGTGCGCGACGGCGCGACCTGGTGGTTTCCGTCGTTCGAAGGGCAACTCTACGAAGTCGATTTCAGCGATGACGCACCCATGCCCAAAGAGCCCTGGTCGCTCTTCAGCGAATCGGAGCGAAGCGACCAGTGGCGAGTCGGCGGCGCGCAACACCTGACCTACCATCGCGCCACCAAGCGCCTCTACTCCGTCGTCCATCAGGGCGGGCCGGGCTCACACAAGGACCCGGGCACCGAAATCTGGGTCTACGACCTTCCCGCAAAGAAGAGAGTCGACGTATTCGAGGCGCCAAACCTCATTCCCCCTTTTCTCGGCCCTCAAGCGGGCTTCGACGCCAAAGGCATGATCGGGAAGATCCTCAACTTCGTCTTGCCCAATTTGGGCGTGCACAGCATCGCCGTCACGCAAGACTCCGCGCCGCTGCTCTTCGTTCGGCATGTCGATTTTGGCGCGGTCGGTGTGCTCGATGCACAGAGCGGTGAGCACCTCCGTGACATCAGCGAAGCAGGCCTCTCAGGCGTGATGTTGGTGCTGCCATGATCGACCCGGTCATCTCGCTCACGATTCGCCTGGCGCTTGCGCTCCTGTTCACCGCGGCCGCTTGGCACAAGCTCTCGGATCACGTTCGCTTCGTCGCAACGGTCCGTGCCTATCGTTTGTTGCCGGAGTGGTTGCTGTCCCTGGCAGCGTGGCTCTTCCCGGCGGTCGAGCTCGGGATCGCCATTGGACTTCTTTACCCACCCGCGACCGAGGCCACCGTGTTTGCCGCCGTCCTGCTGCTCTCTCTCTACAGCTTCGCAATCTGGCAAAACCTCACACCGGACGGACGCCAGATCGACTGCGGCTGCTTTGCAAGCTCGGCGAAGGTACCGCCGAGCGGCTGGCTCGTCGCGCGCAACGTCGTGTTGATGCTCGCCACCTGCGTTCTCGTCATGCCAAATCGAGCGCGTGCGCTCATTTGGGTCGACGGTCTGACCGTCTTTGCAGCGCTCTTTACACTATGGGTCCTCTGGAACGCAGGACAACGCCTCGCGAGCACTGGACCCGCACTGCGTCGACGAGGGGCCGCGCGATGATCGACGCCCTCGTCATCTCCAATGGCGTCTTGTGGCTCCTGGTCATCGGGCTGGCACTGACCGTCTTCGCGCTCACTCGCCAGATAGGGCTTCTTCACGAACGGATCTCTCCAGTCGGCGCGCTCTCTCCCGAAGCAAAGGTCAGGGTCGGCGACAAAGCGCCCGAGTTAGCGTTGACCGACATCCACAGCCGCCCGGTGCAGATCGGCGGCGCATCGGCAGATGGGAGCCGGACGCTGCTTTTCTTCCTTTCACCGACCTGCCCCGTTTGCGACACCGTGCTGCCCACCGTCGAGCGAGTCGCACGAACGGAGGTGCCGCGCGTGCGCGTCGTTCTGGCCAGCGACGGGGAGCTCGGCGAGCACCAGGCATTCGCCGCCGAAAAGCGCGTGGACCACCTCCCCTATGTCATCTCGGCGCCACTCGGAATGAGCTACGGCGTCGCCAAGCTCCCCTACGCGGTGCTCATCGACGAACACGGAATCGTGGTTGCGCAGGGCTTGGTCAACACGCGCGAGCATTTGGAGAGCCTGTTCGAAGCGCAGCGACACGGCGTTGCGTCGATTCAGGACTATCTCGAGGAGAAGGCGAGATGAGTCGACTCGATCATTGGTTCGAGGGGATGGCGAGGCAGTCCGCTCGGCGGGTATCCCGTCGACACTGGTTCTCGCGCTTTGGCGCCGTTCTCGTAGGCGGCGCAGCTCTTCCCTTGCTTCCCGTTGCACGCGCGGCCGAGAAACACACGCTTGGCGAAGACGGTGTCAAAGGGCCGGAGGGCGATCCGACCCGCTGTGAGTACTGGCGTCACTGCGCCATCGACGGCTTCCTCTGCAGTTGCTGCGGCGGCTCGCACACCGCCTGCCCGCCTGGCACCGAGATGTCCCCCGTTACCTGGATCGGAACCTGCCGAAATCCCGCAGACGGCAAGGATTACATCATTTCGTACAACGATTGCTGCGGGAAGACCTACTGCGGCCGGTGCATGTGCAACCGCAACGAAGGTGAACGCCCGCTCTACCACTGGTACCGCAACAACGACATCAACTGGTGCGGCGGTGCCAAGGCGCAAACCTACAGCTGCTCGACCGCAGTGGTCGTCAAGACCGCCAAAGAAGCCCAGCCAGAGAAATGAAGCGCCTCGTCGCTACGCTGGGCATCTTGCTCATGACGCAATCGGCAGCCGCCGACTCATATGAGGAACACGACTACATCCTGAATTGCTCGGGATGTCATCGGATGGACGGCTCAGGATCGAGAACCGTGCCTCCTCTTGATGCCATGCCGGAGCTCGGCGGTAAGCCCGGCGCGCGCGAATACTGGATTCGAGTCCCAGGGGCGGCTCAGGCTCCGCTTTCCGACGCTCGCTTGGCGGCGCTCATGAACTGGCTGGTCGAGCGGTTTACCGGAAACCCGGTCGAGCCCGCGTACACGGCAAAGGAAGTCGGCGAATTGCGCCGCAACCCTCTGCGAGATCCAATCCAAGGGCGCAAGGCCATCCTCCGTCTCCCCGCCCGCTGACGCTGGCACTGGCACTGGCACTGGCACTGGCACTGGCACATGCTCTCTCCCGGATGATCGAGTCAATCACAATCCCCGTCACCGGAACGCGCGGACATGAGGCCGCACTGTCGCTACCGACCGCAGGCGACGCGCCCTTTCCGGGCGTCGTCGTCATTCATGACATCTACGGCTTCAGTGCGGATCTGAAGCGTCACTGCCAGCGCTTCGCCGACGCTGGCTATGTCGCGGTTGGCCCCGACCTCTACAATGGAGGCCAACCAGGATGCGTCGTCAAGACACTGACGTCCATGGCGACGGGGAAAGGTTTTGCATACGAAGTGATCGACGCCGCACGCGAATTGCTCGCCGCCAGAGACGACGTCGATCCCGAGCAGATCGCCGTCGCCGGCTTCTGCATGGGCGGCGGCTTCGCCCTGATCGCGGCTGCTGACCAGTCCTTCGCGGTGGCCGCCCCCTTCTACGGCGCCGTTCCTCGCAAAGCATCGCGTCTAAAGAACCTCTGCCCCACCATCGCCCAGTTCGGCGCCGAGGACCGCGTCTTCCTCCCCCATGCGAAACGCCTCGTGCGCCACCTCGAAGAGCTCGGCATCGAGCACGAAGTCCACATTTACGAAGGCGTCGGCCACTCGTTCATGAACCAGCACGAAGGCAGGCTCGCTACCCTGGGCCGCCACACCCCGATCCACGCGTTCTACGAGCCAGAAACCGAAGCCAAGGCCTGGGGCAAGCTCCTCGACTTCTTCGAACGACACATCGGGACGGCTTAGTCGCTGAAGAGGTTCTCGACGTCAGCCTTGGTGAGGCCCTTGAGCGGGCTGCCCTCGGTCGAGAGGACATTGCTGACCAAGGCACGTTTCTTGGCCGAGAGCTCGAGGATCTTCTCCTCGACGGTGCCAGCCGCGATGAGCTTGTAGACGTTGACGTTCTTGGTTTGGCCGATGCGGTGCGCTCGGTCAGTGGCCTGGTCTTCGACTGCAGGGTTCCACCAAGGGTCGAAATGCACGACGGTGTCGGCGCCCGTGAGGTTGAGCCCGGTGCCGCCCGCCTTGAGCGAAATCAGGAAGACCGGAACGCTCGAATCGTCGTTGAAGTGGTCCACCTTCTCGAGGCGATTCTTCGTCGACCCGTCGAGGTACTCGTATTTCACGCCGGCGCTGTCGAGCGCTGTTCGGATGTGGGTGAGCATCTCCACGAACTGACTGAAGACCAGAACGCGGTGGTCGCCATCCACCGCTTCGTCGATGATCTCGAGCAACGCGCCGAGCTTGCCACTATCGTCCGCGCTGAAATCGGTATCCGGCAGCTTCATCAGGCGCGGGTCGCAGGCCACTTGTCGCAAGCGGGTCAGCGCAGCGAGGATTTGAATCTGCGCCTTGCTGACGCCCTTCTTCTCCACTTCGCTCAACACGCTCTTGCGCACCTGACCCAGAACTTGCTTGTAGAGCTTGGCCTGCTCTTCGGCGAGCGGCACGATCATCTCCTGCTCGATCTTGTCCGGCAGGTCCGCGGCGACATCACGCTTGAGTCGCCGCATGACGAAAGGCTTGATGGTCGCCCGCAGTCGCTGCGCCGTTTCCATGTCCCCTCGGTCGATCGGCCTCGCAATCCGCTCTTCAAACGCCTTGAGCGGCCCGAGCAGCCCCGGTGATACGAAATCGAAGATGCTCCAGAGCTCGCTCAGACGATTCTCGATCGGTGTGCCCGTCAGCGCCAGGCGTCGCTCACTGCGGATCTTCTTCGCCGACCGTGCGGTCTGACTCATGGGGTTCTTGATGTGCTGAGCCTCGTCGAGGATCACATAGCCGAGGTCGAGAGCCTGCAAGAGCTCCTCGTCGCGCCGAAGCAGCGCGTAGCTCGTGATCATCACGTCGGCTTTCTCGAGGTCGGAGGCTTGCTGATTTCGGTTGGGTCCTTGCCAAACGACGGTCTTCAGGCCGGGCGCGAACTTGCTGATCTCACGCTCCCAGTTCGGCACGACCGAGGTGGGCGCGATGACCAGGTTGAGCTTGCGCTTGGACTTGCTCTTCGCCCAGAGAAGGAGGGCAATCGTTTGAATCGTCTTACCGAGGCCCATGTCGTCGGCCAGAATGCCGCCACTGTTGAGCTCGTGAAGAAAGACGAGCCAGGAGAACCCGTCCTTCTGATAGGGACGAAGGTCCGCCTTGAGCGTGCGCGGCTTCGCGATGCTCGGGATCTCGTCGATGTGCTCGATCTTCTTGAACAAGGTCTTCGCGGTGGCCGAGACCTTGGCGTTTTCGACCATCTTCAAGAGGTCTTGCACCCGTCCTGCCTGCGAGAGCGGTAACTTTTCGCTCTTGCCTGCCGTGGCGTAGATCTCCGCCATTCGCGTGAGCACGTCGCCGACCTTCTCCGGGTCGACGGGCGCGAAGGTGCCATCTTCGAGCCGTACGAGCCGACGCCCGTGCTCGAGACACGCTCGGAGCTCTTCTTCGCGCACCACGGCGCCACCCGATTCGAACTTCATGTCGAGATTGAGCCAATCGACTCCACTCGAAACGCGCATCTGCGGGGACACCGACTCGTCTCGAATGGTCACGTCGACCAAGTCGTCGGGGATGAAGCGATCCCATTCCTCCGGAAGCTCACCGATCCCGTTGGTCCAAAACGCGATCGCATCATCACCGGTGGCCACGAGCTCATCGCCAGACTCGGAAACCTCCAGGTTCTGGTTGAGGAGCGCCTGGATCCCCGCCATCTCCGCCCCGACGTCACGGCGCACGACACGCGGTCGGCTCTCGCCCCGCTTGGGCGGAAGGAACGCCAGCGGTGAAGGGAAATCGTCGGGAGGAACCTCGAACTCCTGGTTCTCGTAGCGGACGTACAGCCGAACGCGCGCGTCGATGATGTCGCCATTCGCCTTGAGCTCGAAGCGCGGCTTCTGATCGACCAGATCGGCCACCGAGCTCAAGTCGGGAAGATCTGCTCCGAGCGATGCCGAGATTCGCGGAATGTATTCGCCCAGCAAGGCGGGAAGATCGTCGTGAGACTGCACCATGGCTGGCGAGCGGTAGAGCCGCTGAAGCCAGGCCGGAGTCACCAGCTCACTCACGGGCCGGGCGACCCCTTCGGTGGTGTCGATCTGCCAACCGGGCGTCCCTTCGAACCAGGCCCCACTCGACAAGGCGAAACGACGCTTGTTGCTCTCCAAATAGAACACGACGCGCACGCGCAGGCTGTCGCCGTTTGCTGGATCGAGCTCGATGCGCGGTTTCAACGCCTCGTTCGCAAACCGGAGCTCCATCGATGCAGGCTCGAGGAGCACACGCCGGTCGCTCAGCATCTCGAGAACCTCCGCGGCATCTTCACCGCGCAGCTCGGCCGTGGTGGTCTGGCCGCGATTGGAATTCCGGGCGAGCGCGCGAAACAGCGGTCGCTCGTCGATGGACACCATGTTGAACGCGCCTAGAGCATCAGCAATGGGCACTGCGCTTCGCGAGCCCGCCAAAACCGGCGTCACCGTGATGGAAGCCGGGCGAACCGTCATGCGGTACTCGAAATCGAGAGGCTTATCCAAGGCCTCATCGGGCAGCCAGGCATCCATGGGCCCGCGGGCCTCGCCGCGCTTGGCCTGCATCTCGCGTGGCGACAGGATCTCCAGCCCGCCCCCTTCACCGCCGGTTGCGCCACGCCGTCTGCGGCGGGAGCGCCGCCTCTTGCCGCCAACGGAAACCGTCCCCGGTACATGCAAGGGCTCGGACTTCTTCTTCTTGGTTTGCTGCGGCTGGCCCTTGGAGCGCGGAGGGCGAACCTCGTCACGCAAGGCGACCATCACCGCGGCGACGTGCTTGCAATGCCCGGTCGGCCCTCTCCACCCGGGGCAAGTGCAGCTCGATTCCCAGCTGTCGCTCTCCTCCTTGTAGCTGATCGCCGTTCGGTACGGCTCGTCGGCCGTGCGTACCGAAATCTCACCGCGCGCAGAATGCCCGTCTTCTTTGAGACTTTCGACCGCTTTTCGCCGCGCGTAGAGACGACCACGCAGGAACGCGTTGCCCCCGGTGACCCGCTGAATCGCGCGGTCGCTCATTGAAGCAAGCTTCTTGGCGACTTCGGTCGTGGGTTCACGCCAGGTCGGCGCATTGTCGTCCGCAAGCGCATCCGGATTGAGCTCCGGGCTGGCTTCGTTCTCGAGCGTATCTTGAAGAGCAGTATCTGCCATCGCATGGAGGCTGAGATCAGCCTGAGTGGGTTGTGGTTGGAGGCTAGTAGGACCTACACGGAACTAGGCGCGTTGCGTCTTTTCCCCTAGCGGCGTCGTTGCTCGTTCTACCGTGAATCCCCGGTGTAGGCCGCAACCGCCGCTACGTGGGGCATCTTACACGCCCCATCGCAGACTGCAACTGGATACAGCCCCTTGGGGCAAAGCGCTAGTCCTGCGGACGAACGAGCGATTCGGGCAGCAGAAGGGAGGGCCGTCCCGTGGAGAACACCCAGAGCTGGTGCGCAGCCCGGGTTGCGGCGATGTGAAGCAGGTGGCGCGACTCGTCATCGGCCGGGAACTCGCCCCTATTGCACTCCACGATGACCACGTAGTCGAACTCCAGGCCCTTGACCTGCCTCACGTCCGTTACGTCGACACCCGGGCGGAACGGAAAGTCCTGCTCGGCGATGCGTCGAAGGTTGGGCACCTCCCCGTGGCGAAGCCCCTTGTAATAGAGGTCGGCCTGCTCGGGGTACCGGGCGATGACCGCGACCGAGGACATCGGCTCCGAGCTCACGAGCGCCCGGAGGGCTTCGGAGAGGAATCCCACCGCCTCGCCGCTGCCTCCGAACTGGAACAGCTCGACCGGGGCGCCGTAGCGGGTCGCGACTCCGGACACCTCGTTACGAAGGGGTCCGAGCACATCGGTAGCGAAGTCGAGGATCTCGTGCGTGGACCGGTAGCTCAGCTTCAGCGGCTCGATTTCGATGTGGTCGAGCTTCAGCTCCTCGAGCACGTGTCGCCAATCGCTGAAGCCATTGTCCAAATGGAGCTTCTGGGCGATGTCGCCTGCGAGCGTGACCGATTGCTGCTCCGTCGCCGTGTCGAGCACGACCGCGAGCTCGACTGGGCTCATGTCTTGGGCTTCATCGACGAAGATGTGCTCGTAGCGGAGAGAACCCCGCCGGCCCGAAAGCGGACCCCGAAGCGTCTGGAAGAGCCGAAGCAAGAGGGCGTCATCTTCGACGTCGAGCTCCGCAGGCTCTTCTTCGTCGAGACCGTCCACGCCCGTGCTCCGGGTTTGCGAATCGTCGTCTTCGATCGATTCTTCGTACGCCGCCAACACGCCCGTCGAGTGACGGCTGCACCAGGAGTGCGCCCATTCGATCTCTTTGTCCGTGAGAGCATCCGGGGCCCATCGGTTGAACACACCCGTCAGCCGCTGCAGGTCGGTCAACAAGTCGGCCCAGGCCGTGACGACGTCACGTGCCCGTGAAGTCCAGCGATTGCAAATGCGCCCCAACGCATGTCGGGTGCCCGCCGAGAGCTGCTGAGCGTCTCCGGTCCGATCTTGAAGCCACTGAGAAAGCACCTCGAGTCGCACCCCTAGAGGCTGGGCGGCGGTTCCGCGCCAAATTCTGCTCACTCGAGCGCTATCGTCGGATTGATCGGTGGCCTGAAGCAGCTCGGCCTCTGCCTTCTCGCTGAGCTCGGCGACGTACTGATCGATCGCGCGCAGCATCGCAGGGTGCTTCTTCATTCGAACGACGTGCGTCGGCGTGTCTTCCACGTATCTCGTCGTCAGCTTGGGAAAGTGTCGCCGCCGCTGCTGCTCGGCCCAGCGCTGGAAGGTCTGAACGGGCACGTCCTCCACCCCGAGCGCCGGCAGGACGCGCGAAATGTAACGCACGAGCGCGTCGTTGAAGACGATGACGAGCATGAGCTCGGAACGAAAGCGATCCGGATCCTGGAATGCGAGGAAGGCGAGTCGATGGAGCCCAATCGTGGTCTTGCCGCTACCTGCGCCACCTTGAATCACGACGAGCCCGGAGGTCGGCCGGCTGATCAGCTCGAACTGCACCGGGTCGATGAGCGCGGTGATCTCGGAAAGGTGCTTGTCCTCCCTGATGTCGTCCTCACCGATTCCGAGCTCCCCGGGACGATGGTGCGACTCAGGACGCATGGCGGCGCCTTGGCCGCCCGAGAGCTTCGTCTCCAGCACCGCGACCCGCCGCCATATGTCGTCGCGCGAGCGCCGAAACGTTCCCTGCGGAGCGCCGATGCGTCGAAGCTTGCCCGTCGTAATCGACAGATTGCGCCGAACCAGCACCTCGCCTTCGACTTCGCGGTCACCGAAGATCTCGTCGTAGTCGTCGCCCTCTTCGTATCGGTAGTAGACACGGCTCACGGGTGCGTCCCGCCAGTCGACGATGCGGACGCCGGTCTTCGGGTCCAGGTAGGTGCTGCGGCCTATGAGGATCTCGCGCTTGCGACCCTCTTCCTCGAGGATCATGCGTCCGAAGTACGGCGAACCACGGTCGACCGAGCCTTCGGTCACCTTCGCCCTGCGCTGCGCGACCTGCTGCAGTCGCTCCATCTCCTCGACCAGGGGCGGAATGTCTTCGAGGCGCGCCTCTCGAATCTGATCGCGGAGCGCGATCAACTCGGCGTCGTAGTCGATCAGCTGCCCGCGATGGCTGGGGCGCCTCGCCGCAACGGTTCGGTGCACCCGCGCTAGGACCTTTTCTTCCTGAGCGACGATTTCGTCCATTTCCGCGTCTGCGGGTGGCGCGTCCGCTTCAGGGCGTGGATTGAGCTCGGCCTGCTTCATTTTGCGCGTATCAAGGACGAATCAGGTCCCGTTTAGGCGAATTCGGGGACGAGTAGCACGATTCGCGGACTCATCCAAGCATGAACGAAAACGCCCGTAGTTTGGGGCAGATGCGTCAATCGAGCGGCTTGAGAAGGATCTTCGAACGCCGCCCCAAGTCGTACAACGAGCGACGGGCCTCGGGGAGCTCGCCCAGCTCGCAATTGTCGAACCCACGCTCCCTGAACCAGTGCGAAGTCTGCGTCGTGAGCACGAATAGACGCTTGAGACCCTGAGCGGCACATTGCCTCTCGAGGTACTGCAGAAGCTGATCGCCACGGCCGGAAGTTCGATAGTCCGGATGGACCACCAGGCAGGCGAGCTCGGCGATCGAATCGTCTGGATAGCCGTAGAGGGCCGCGCAGGCGACCACCATGCCGTCGCGCTCGATCACGGTGAACCGATCGATGTCGTTCTCGAGCATCTCCTGCGAACGCCGCACCAGGATGCCCTGCTCTTCGAGTGGCTCGATCAGGGCGAGGATCCCACCAATGTCGCTTTGGGCCGCATGGCGCACCCCTTCGAAGGGCTCCGACGTCACTAGCGTTCCAATGCCATCGCGGGTGAAGAGCTCGCGCAGCAAGGAGCCGTCGCTCTGACGGGAGACGAGATGCGCGCGCGGCACTCCACCTCGGCACGCCGTGATGGCTGCACCGAGATGTCGTTCCACGTCGTGACCGAGATCGGCTCCTGACTGGAGCAAACGTTCGGCCTCGTTCGGACTGAGCTGGGACTGAGCCAACCCCTCGGCATCGAGCACGCCCGGCCCTTCGAGAAGACCGATCAATTTGTCGGCGCGAAGCGCGATCGCGGTCGCGGCTGCCACATCGTGGCTGCTGATGTTGAAGGCCTCTCCGGTCGACGAATACCCGATCGGATTGAGGACGACGATCGCACCATCGTCGAGCCGCTGACCAATTGCCTCCGCATCGATGCGCCTCGGCTTGCCCGTGTATTGATAGTCGACGCCGTCGACGACGCCCACCGGCTGGGCCATCACGAAGTTGCCCGCAGCGACCCGCAGTCGTGCCCCGGCCATCGGCGAGTTCGGCAACCCCATCGAAAGCAAGGACTCGAGCTCGACGCGGGTCGCGCCCACGGCTTCTTTGACGCACTCGAGCGCGACTTCATCGGTCACTCGCAGGCCGCCCTCGTACATGGGCTTCTCACCGCGCCGCGCCAGCGCTTCGTCGATCTGAGGACGCGCCCCTGCGACCAGCACGATCCGCACGCCCAGCGAGTGCAACAGCGCCACATCGTAGAGCAGCGTGCGCAGTTCCTTCGAAGCGACTGCCTCGCCGCCAAACATGATCACGAACGTACGCCCGCGGTGCGCGTGGATGTAGGGCGCGCTCGCTCGGAAGTGTTGGACGAATGGGTCGACTTGGGGGCTCATGCCGGCTCGATGCAGAAGCGTTTGATCAGTTTCGCGTACACGTCGGTGGCACGCTCGATAGCCGCCATGGTGACATATTCATCGGGTTGATGTGCAACCGCGATGTCCCCGGCGCCGAGCACCAGCGTCTGCAGCCCCAATTCCGTGAGAAACGGCGCTTCCGTTCCGAAGAGCGCGGTCCTGGCTGAACATCCGCACAAGGTCTCGACCGCGGTGCAGAACTGCGCGTCGCTCGGACCTCCGAACGCGTCTGCGTAGCCGCCCACCCCCTTCACGTCGAAACCCCATGGACCTCCGTCGAGGGCGTTGGCAACGACGTCGCGAAGCTCGGCGGTCACTTCGGATCGCTGCATCCCGGGCAGCAGACGAACGTCCAGAGTGAGCTTAGACTCCGCACAGATCCGATTGGGGCTGTCTCCACCGCTCACACGCCCGAAATTGAGGGTGGGTCCTGGGACCTCGAAGTCCTCGTCGTGGTAGCGCGCGCCAATCGTATCCCGCCAGCTCTGCAAAGCGGCGAGAACGAGCTGCAGTCCTTCGATGGCGTTCACCCCTAGCGCGGGGTTGCTCGCGTGTCCGGACTTTCCCGACACAGTGACCTGAACGTAGAACACTCCCTTGTGCTTGCGAATCGGTGCGAGTCCGGTCGGCTCTCCGATGATCGCATAGCGCCCGAGGCGCTCGCCCTTCTTTGCGAGCGCGCGCGCCCCATTCATGGTGCTCTCTTCATCGGCCGTGCCCAGGATGGTGATCGGCCGGCGCAGCGCCCCGGGTTCGAAGCGCGCGATCGCATGAAGGGCGGCGGCAAAGAAGCCCTTCATGTCCGCTGTGCCGAGACCATGCAGCTTTCCGTCATGCTCGGTGAGGACGAACGGATCGTCGCTCCAGCGATCGGCATCGTAGGGAACCGTGTCGGTGTGCCCCGAAAGCACCAGTCCGTCTTCGCCCTCGCCGAGCTTCG
>DASRZF010000004.1:0-7350 GCA_035686645.1 Polyangiales bacterium | reverse complement strand
TATTTCATGCGGCCGATGCTAGACGGATTCGCGCCCGCTTTCCAGTGCCGGTCGAGGCACCTCTTGCTCTTCGCCCGGGATGCTTCAAAGAGGCAGGCATGAAAACAGCGGTCGTGATAGGAGCCGGCAAGGGTCTCGGGCGGGAAATCGCCAAGGGTCTCGCCAAGAAGGGATTCGCCGTCCTCGTGACGGACATCGACGGGGAGGCCGCCCGCCTGACGGCCGAGACCATCGGCGCTGGAGCTTGGTCCATACAACAGGACGTGAGAGACCCTGCCTCCCATCAGGCGATCGCACGCGCGGCGAACGAGCGAGGTGTCCTCGGCCTCTGGGTCAACAACGCTGGCGTGCTTCACACCGGAAACGTATGGGACCACAGCGATGAAGTCGTTCGCCAGATGATCGATGTCAACCTGCTCGGAATGATCTGGGGTTCACGCGCTGCGGTCGACGCCATGCGCGCCCAGGGTGGCCACTTGATCAACATCGCCTCCCTATCGTCGATTACGCCCGTTCCTGGATTGGCGATCTACGGTGCAACCAAACAGGCGGTTCTCGGGTTCACGATCTCGCTGGCCGGCGACCTCGAGCGTGCCGCGCTTCCCATCAAAGTCAGCGCGGTCTGCCCCGATGGAATCGATACCGACATGGTCCGAAACGTCCGCGGCTCGAAGCAAGCGGGGATCGTGTTTGCCGCTCCCAAGCTTCTCACGGTCGAGGAAGTCACGAACGTCGTGCTCGAGCTCGTGGACAAACCAAAGCTCGCGGTGAGCGTGCCGCGTTCGCGTGCCGCCTTGGCGCACGCACTCAGGCCCTTTCCCGCGTTGGGCCTCAAGGCGCTTCAGCCGTTCATTCGATACGGCGAGCGCAGGCGCCGCAAGATCAACGACGAGGCCTAGGCCTCCTTCGGCTGGTCTCCATTTTCTCGATAGATGTGCACGTCGCGTTGCGGGAAGGGGATTGAAATCCCTTCTTCGTCGAAGCGGCGCTTCACTTCGCGAGTGACGTCCCAGTACACGTCCCAGTAGTCGGAGGTCTTGCTCCAAGGACGCACCACGAAGTTCACGGAAGAGTCTCCGAGCTCGTGCAGACGAATGACCGGCTCTGGGTCTTTCAGAACCTTCTCGTGCGCAGCGACGATTTCGGCTAGCACCTTCTCCGCCTTGGGAATGTCGTCGGAGTACCCAATGCCGAACGTCAAGTCGATGCGCCGGGTCGCCTGATGGGTGATGTTGCGAATGACTCCACCCCAGATCTGTTTGTTGGGCACGATCAGGAGTTGGTTGTCGAAGGTGAGCACCATCGTCGCCACGAGGTTCATCTGGTCGACTTTGCCCGTGACACCGCCTGCTTCGATCGCGTCGCCCACATCGAATGGCCGATAGACGAGGATCATCAGTCCGGATGCGAAGTTCGAAAGAGTATCCTGCAGCGCGAAGCCGACGACGAAGCCCGCGATTCCGAGGCCGGCGAGCAAGGGTGCAACCTCGACGCCGATTTGGGCGATCGCGATGATCACGCCGAGGAGCATGACCATCCGGCTCGTCATCTTGATGAAAAAGTCCTTAGCGAGGCTCGAGATGTTGAGCTTCGAGCGCTCGACTCCGCGACGAACCGCGCCTCTCACGATCCGCGACACGATCCAGAAACCGAATAGGATCAGAAAGAAAACCAGCACCTGGAACAGCAGCGACGCGCCGTTGCTCCGAAACCATTCAGCGGTGTTCGCAAACCATTGCTCGATCAGCCCGGCCGCGACGTCCTTGTCGAGGATGTCCTCAGAGAGCTTGCCCGTTGCAGTGATGATTTCCTGCCGGAGCATCGCAGTGTCGACACCGCGTTCGCTCAGGATGCGGACGGTGCTACGTTGGCTTTCGGCGAGGGCGTCTCGCTGGCGCTTGAGCTCGGCGAGCTGCTTTTGAGCCTCGGCATCCTGGCCTGCACCGGGGTTCCGGGTGATGGCATCGACTTCGGACTTGGTGTTCCGCAACAAGCCCGAGACGATGTCCGCGCGGGTTTCGAGGCGCTTGAGCAGGTTGGTGCTCTCTGCTTGGACGTCCAGACCGAGCTGTTCCTGCTCGTGAAGGTTCGTATCGATGTAGCTGATCAGGCGGTCGGATATCGGGATCGAGTCGATCATCTTCGCACGCGCGATTTGCGCTTCCTCGCCGGTTCCACCGTCGACGATGTTCATTAGCTCGACGATCTTCTGGTCGAGCTCGCGGGATTTCTCGAGCATCGACTGCGCGTCTTTCTCGAGGATTTCCGTCACAGCGGCCCTGCCAGTGGCCACGTCGGCCCCTGCGTCCTCGCCGTTCAGGACGAGCTTCACAAGCTTTGACGAGTCGCGGCGATACTTCTCCCGCCGCTCGCTCAGCTCCTTCTCCAGAATCTTGGCGGCCGCGTTGTCGGGGTTCTTCGCGATCTTGAGACGCATCTCTTCGAGGTCCGCCTCCCGTGTCTGTAGGTCGGCAATGAGCTCCGCGACTTGCTCCGTCACGGTCTTTTCTTGCTTGGCCTGGTCTTCCTGCCCGAGCCCCACGAGTGGAAGCAAAGAGGCGATGGCGAGGGTGAATACGAAGATTGCGGTCGGCTCGAGCGCCCGACCTGGTTTCGCGCTGGTCATGTTGAGTACCCCTAAAAGTGGTTGCCCGGCCGTGGGACCGACCCTGGAAAGAGCCGGAGTGCTAGTCGAAGTCTTGGCACGGCTCAAGTCGCCAGAAACATTGAATCGAAAGTTCTGCTCGGGTATAGCTGAGCGCATTCTGGGAGGTTCCGATGAAGAAACTGCGCCTTGGATTCCTGACAGTCATCGTCATGGGTTGCCTGCCGGCGAGCTTTGCGGCTGCTCAATGGGATGCGTCTCCGGAAGAGGGGCCCTACACCACGGCCCCGACTCCTCCGCCTCAGCAGATGGTGTCCACGACGCCCCAAAACTTCGTTGAGCAGCCCCAAGAAAAGAAGGGCCTCGATGTGAGCTTCACCTGGTCCCTCGGTATCGGCGTGCCGATCGTTCTGGACGTGCCTCACGACATAGTGCGACCGGGCGCGAACCTTTTCTTCTTCGGAGGCGCCGATTTCGGATGGTTCATCATCGGCGGCGACGTCGGTCTTCAGTGGACTCCCATCAACCTGGACAACGCCCCCCCAGTCAACGGCGTCACGTTTTCCGGTCGGCATCCACTGACGCGCATCTACCTCACGCTTCCGGAGGTCCGCTTCCAGGTCCCAGATCTCAAAGTCGTCCTCCCGTACATCAGCGGTGCGTTCGACATGAACTTCTGGAACTTCGCCGAGCAAGCGATCGGTTGCGGCTATTGGTATTGCAGCGCCTACAACGTGTATCGATTCACGCCAGGCTTCACTGGCAAGGCCGGTCTCGGTTTCGAGGTCAAGAACGGCGTCTACATCGACACGGGCTTCCAGTTCTCGTTTACCGGCAAGGGTAACTTCTTCGAAGACAGCGGCTGGTGGCTAGCACCTTACGTCGGCGTTCTAGTTCGACGTAGATAGCGGCTACGAATCGGCGCCCAAGCGCACGGCGATGATCTGCCAGTTCTTCTTCGAACCTCGGATTCGACCGCCCCAATCGGCGAGCAGCATCTGCCAACCGTACTTTTTGCGCAGTGCCCGGAGCGCGGACTGCTTACCGGCCTCGTCGCTCACCAGTCGACCGGTCCCGTCATGCCAGGGCCCCTTGAGCGCGCCGCGGACCCCGCACTCCGCGATTCGAACTCTGGGATTGCGCCGCAATCGCTTGACCTTGTATGAGTCGCCATTGGTGAAAATGACGATTTCGTCCCCGTTGGGGGCGCCCCAGACCGGAGTCTGAACACCGGTCCCGTTCTTTCGGAACGTTTCGAGATTCACATAGCGGGCTTTGGATAGAGCGTCGAAGGCGGTCATGGAGCGATCATAACGCCGTTTGGCCTCGGCGCATCTCCTGCTAGAAGGCATCTATAGTGCGCGTCAATCCCTTGCTTTTGCTCTTGGTTCTGCTCGTGACGGTCAGCTGCAGCTCGGGCGGCGCCAGTTCCACGGGATACCAGCCCACGACCGATACGTCGGATCTCTGCACGACACCGCTCGCGAGCGACGAACCCCTCTGCAACACCTCGTTCGGAGATTCGGTCTGGTCGGGTGCGCACCGGGCGAGCTACGCGCAAGGGTCTTCGCCGCTTGCTGGGCCGAGCGACAGTGCGGGAACGAGCAGCGCGCATCTCATACTCGCAGGCGCTGGCGTTCCGGTGATCACTTCATTCACCAAGCCGTATGCAGACGGCGGTCGCGCGATTTGGTCGACCGCAACCGGGGCTGATGCAGCGGTCGTCAAAATCGACCACGAGACCTTCGGGATCATCGACTGGTACGTTCCAGCCGAGCGCGAGGACAGCCCTCCTACATTCGCGCTCGGGTTGAGCGGCGCCTATACGGCGATCGATTCGCAGAACCGATTCATCGTGGGTCGCACTCGATTTGTCGGTTTCTATGGCGACAGCGTGGAGGGCGATCGCTCATCGCCGATCGAGCTCAAGAAGCGAATCTTCATTCCCGACGAAGCGTTCTGCAATGGGAGCGACGTCATTGCAGGGATGTCACTCACCTACGACGGTCATTTGGCGCTTGCGACCGAGCTCGGGAACCTCTTCGTCATTTCGCTGGATGCCGATCCAGAAAACCTAGGCGATGTGCCGGTTCTGTCCGCGAACGACGACTGCGTCAGCACGGATGAAGACGATCTCGAGATCGTCTCCAATAGCATCGCCGTAGACGAAAACGGTGGCGTCTACCTGCTCACCAGCGCAGCGATGTACCGGTTCGACTGGAACGGCAGCGTGTTGCAGCGAATCTGGCGTGCGGAGTACGAATCTGCAGACGAAGTCCCGAGCCCTATCCGTTTAGGACCCGGTTCCGGATCGACACCAAGCCTCATGGGCACGCGCGCCGACGACGATCGCTTCGTCGTGATCACGGACGGCCAAGCCTTGATGAACCTGGTTCTCTTCTGGCGCGACGAGATCCCCGGCGACTGGCAGCCGATCGCGCCGGGCAGAGATCCTCGTATCGCGTGCGAGGTTCCGGTCGACTTCGGCACCGGAGCGATCGAGGCGATCTCCGAACAGTCCGTCGCCGTCCGGGGCTACTCGGCGGTCATCGTCAACGACCTTCTCACTAACCCGACGATCAATCCGCCCACGATGTTGGCGCTCGGTGCACTCGCGCAGAACCTCGTCTCCGCGCTCGAAGGCGGTATTCCGGAGAAAGCGCCGTTTGGTCTCGAACGCATCGACTGGGATCCGGAAACGCGAACTTGCTCCACGGTCTGGGCCAACGCGACCGTCAGTGTTCCGAATGGCATCCCGAGCATTAGCGGAGCCTCCGGTTTGGTCTACGGCGCCGGTCAGCGCGACGGTCAATGGGGTCTCGAAGGACTGGACTTCGACACGGGCGAGTCGCGAGTTTGGGTTGAGGCTGGCTCTGGGGTTTGCGCCGGCGAATCCTCGAACCTCGCGTCGATTCTTCCGGGCGTGTCGGAGGTACTCGAACAGGTCCCAGATTCCTGCGAGAACTCGGTCTACGCCGCGACGACGGTCGGTCCGGACGGGACCGTGTACCAAGGCACATTGAACGGGATGACACGCTACGTTCCGGACGCGGTCGAGGCCAGCCCGTCGGCCTCACAAGCGGAGGCGGGCGTTGAGCAGGCTCTCGATCTCCTGTCGCGCTCGCAATCGGACGCCCCTTCGAACGTGAGCGAGCGGGATTTCCTGAGGCGGGCCCTCGTGCAGCTCATGGCCACGCAGTCGGTTGCACGGGAAGCAGGGCTTGGAGAGCTGAGCGTGGCAGTGGCCGGGGCCATGCAAGCCCTCGACGCTGCCGTAGCAGCCCTCGATGCAGGTGAGCCTTACGACGCCTACGTCGAGACGGCGCGCGAAGCCTTGGTTGCCTTCTAGGCGCGGCCTTCAAGTCGCGCCATCACCTCGTCGGTGAGCCGCGGGATCACGTCCAGGGCACCTAGGTTTTCATGTACCTGCTCAACGCGGCTCGCGCCGGTAATGACCGTCGACACACGAGGATTCTTGGCGCACCAGGCGATGGCGAGTTGCGCGGGTGTGCAGCCGAGCTCCTCCGCAACTTCGATCGCCCGTCGAATCTGGGCGTGGTTGTCCGGTGACGTGACGATCTCGCGCAACCACTCGTAGCCTGGCAATGCGGCGCGGCTATCGGCAGGCACGCCATCGAGGTACTTGCCTGTCAGCGCACCCGAGGCGAGCGGGCTCCAAACCGTCGTTCCCATTTGGTGCTTCTGGTAGAGCGGCGCGTATTCTCGTTCGACCCGGTCGCGCGAGAGCAGGCTGTACTGCGGCTGCTCCATCACAGGCTTTCGAAGTCGATACCGCTCGGCGATCTCGTAGGCCTCCTCGATCGCCTCCGCAGGCCATTCCGAGGTGCCCCAGTAGTGCGCCTTGCCGGCGCCGATGATGTCGCTCATCGCCCAGACGACCTCTTCGACGCTCGTCTCAGGGTCTGCGCGGTGGCAAAACAAGAGATCGACGTGCTCGAGGCCCAGACGCTCGAGCGAGCCATCGATCCCGTGCATCAGGTATTTGCGATTGAGGGTGTTCTTCGTGTTGGGCCCGGCCGTCAAGCCCCAAAAGAGCTTGGTCGAGATCACGAACGACTCTCGAGGCCATCCGAGCTCGCGGGCGACGTGACCCATGATGATCTCCGACTTTCCCCCCGCGTAGACCTCGGCGTTGTCGAAGAAATTCACCCCCGCCTCCCAGGCGGCTTTCATGCACCGCAAGGCGGTTTCGTGGCCGAGCTGATTGTGAAACGTCACCCAGGACCCGAACGAAATCACGCTGAGCTTGAGGCCCGAGCTACCCAATCGTCGGTATTCCATCTCCATCTGCTTGGCCCGGTGCTAGTTCGCTCCGGCCTCAATCCATGCTTCGACGGCTTGGATCTTCGCGTCGCATAGGGCTGTGCCGACGTTGGGCATTTGCGCTGTCCCTGGAGCGAGGTTTTGGCCGAGCAGTTTATCGACCAGGTAGGAGGCGCCCGTGTTCCCAGGAGCGACCCTGAGCCCGTCGACTTCCGTGGACTGCACATCGATCAGGTTGTCAGCCGATATGGAAGCCGAGCTGAGCTCGAGGTCCGCTTGCACACCACCTTCGGCTCCGTGGCAGTTGGTGAACGCGCAGCTGCCCTGAAAGACGCGTTCCTGAATGCCGTCGGCGCCGGCAAGTGTCGGCTCGATCGCGTCGATGCACACGTCGTCGCAGCTCACTTGCCCGCCCGGGCAAGCTCCATCGTCGCCACAACCCACCATCCACAAGCCTGAGC
>DASRZF010000003.1:0-2207 GCA_035686645.1 Polyangiales bacterium | reverse complement strand
CTAGAATCAGCTTGACCTCAGGACCCACACCCTCGGCGAAAGCCGTGCGATCGATGTGCCACTGCCCGTCGTAGCGAAACGAATACGGTAAAGCGACGACGCCGTCGAGACGTGCGAGCATTGGAAGGAGCGGATAGCTCGGCTCCGGAATTAGAACCTGGTCCCCCGGGTCGCAGAAGAGTTTGATCAGAGACGAATACGCTTCGCTCGTCGTAGCGGTGAGCACCAGGTGATCGGGATTCCAGTCGAGATGCTCACCCAGCGCTTGGCGAGCCGACGCAAGCCCCCGCGGCTGCGGGTCGTAGAGATCGAGCGAGGCGGTTTGCATGGCCCGCATCGCCTCGTCTCCAAAAGCGATGCCAGCGCGAGTCGGATTCGAATGGGTCAGATCCCATCTGGGCGGCGTCGCCTCCACTGCCCGAGCGATGACATTGGGGCCGAGGTCGAACGCGCCCCTTTCCGAAAACATCGCGCGAGTATCCCCGTCGCCAGACCCAAGCGCCAGGTCGCCTTCGACCGTCCCGTCTTCGTCCGGTCATGAAATCCGCAGAAACCCGGCCGGAACGAGGCTGGTCGCCAGCATCACTTCGTTGATGTCACGGTGCTCCGACCAGGTTCGGGCTTCGCGATGCTCCGGATCGAGCCAGAACGACCGAATCTCCGATCCGAGGTGGGCGTAAGGCGTCAGCGCTTCGAGCCCTTCGTTTGTTTTCGCGCTCAGTGCCAAGTGCTCCCGCCTAACTGCCTCGTCGATGAGCTCGATCCCGGAAAGCCCGATCGCGAGCCCAAGCTCACGAAAGGCCAAGCGCCGCGACGCTGGGAGTCCGGAGTCGTTCTGCCCAGCCCAGTACGAAAGGCCCGGCAGGGCGGAGGAAAGTAGATCGTCGAGTAGCTCACCTCCGGCAAAGGCCCCGAGCTGCATGAGCTGTGCGACGCGAGACGCATCCGTCAGCAACCCTCCCAACCCCAATGGGTCCGCCGTGGCCCAGTCCTGGTCTTGGATCATCTTCGCGAAGTCGGCCGCCTCCCTTTCCAACGTAGGTTCACTCGCCGCGGTCCCAAGGGCCGACCTGGTCGTCTGAAGCTGAAGCGCTGTAATGAATCCATCCAGCGGATCGTGGTGCCCCATCGAGGCGACCAACGGGCGCTGAAGGTCGGTGCTCATCTTCCAGACCATCCGTCGGCCGTTCTGACTCGAGTAGCTAAACGCTGCGTGCGCCACCTCCGCGAGCTCGCGCGCCCAAGTGTTGAACTGCGCCTGCCGGGTCCACCTCGCCACCTGATCGAGCGCGTGCATCCACTTGGTCAGGTAGTGGAAGTACTGCCCGTCCCGTTCCCACTCCAGTCGCTCGTCGAACGGCTCGGAGGCCGCCCGCTCGGGGAGGGCCTTGCCGATTCGGAGGCCACCCCGCGTCGGGTGAACCTCACCTTCTTCATCGCTGAGTCCTCCGAGCCGCCCGACGCGCCGATCATCGGCCCGATACGAGCCGAGCACCTCGTGAACCTGATCGACCGAACGCAGCGCAAGCTCCGTGTACCGGTCGTCGCCAGTAGCTCGCGCCAGACCGATGAAGTTGCAGACCGCAAAGGCGTCCGTCCATAGGTAGCGACGCGGAGACCGATCCGCGCCGAGACCCGTGCGCTCCGCAAAACGCATCATGATCTCAGCAGCCTCTTCGAGCGGTTCCATCGACATCGCGCAGACCCTATCCCAGATAGCGATCCTCGATCGCCTCGACCAGCCCACGACGAAGGTCTTCGAACGACCCGTCCACCGCGCCGTGTTTCTCGAGCTCATGCGCGACGCGTGCCAGCGTTTCGTCGCTTATTGCATGCTCCAGCCAGTGCGAGAAATCGTGGTTGGCGGCGTGGTGCTGCAGAACCTTCGAATCGCACAAGAGTAGCTCCCGGCGAAATGCAGAAAGATTGTCGGCTTGAGCGCCCGTGGGCCCGGAGAACGAGCGAAAGCGGAACACCCTGGCGGGAGGAAGGCGAGCCTCGGCATATTTGTGCCAGTGGCGCACGTGTTGCACGAAGCGCCGGCCCAGTTTGAAGCGCTCTGCGCGTGGAGGACTGTCGAGTCGCACGAGCCACGCCTCGCCCGGTTTTGGGTCTGAGAACTCGCTGAACAGGTCGATGCCAGATAGCTCACGGATACTTTCTGCGGCTGCCGGATGCAACCCTTCTTGCCCAGGGATGGCAACCAA
>DASRZF010000002.1:0-26272 GCA_035686645.1 Polyangiales bacterium | reverse complement strand
GTACGACAGCGAGCACGGGCGCCTTGTGACCACGACTCGCTCGTTTCGAAACGAGAATACGATTCGGCGTTTGGTCTCCGAAGGCCTGGGCGACTTGGACTACGCTGACCCGGCCATAGGACCCAATCAAACGCTGACGCTCGTATCGGTGACGCATTTGCCCATCCGGGAGATGCGTCTCGGCAGTCTAACGCTCGTTACGATTTTCAAAGTTGGGGACCAGCCTCCGATCGTTCGCCGCTGGTCTGCAACGCCCCGCTCGCGGCACTGGAATGCTGCGTTTGCGATGCCAGAGCCGCCGAGCGGCGCCGTCACCTCCGTGGCGCCATGAGGCCGGATCGGGTCTCGCGCACGTCGGGAAACTCTTCGAGCGATCGTCCTTCGACCCGGAAATCCTCGATCGAGCGAAGGAAGCCGTCCGCGAGCTCCGGGTCGAACTGGCTTCCGCCGCATCGATCGATCTCGGAGATCGCGATGTCGTGGCTCATCGCTTTTCGATAGGCGCGGTCGCTCGTCATGGCGTCGTAGGTATCGGCGACCGCGATGATCCGTGCGACGAGGGGAACGTCGTTTCCCTTGAGCCCTAGCGGATACCCGAGCCCATCCCATCGCTCGTGATGCAGATGCACCCCGGGAATGAGCGGATGGAGAAACTCGATCGGCTGCAGTATGTCCCGGCCATGCTCAGGGTGCTCCTTGAAGATCTCGTATTCTTCCTGGGATAGCTTGCCGGGCTTGTTCAGATTCATCACGCAACCGATCTTCCCGATGTCGTGCATCAAGGCAGATTGGCGAACGACTTCAATCTCGGCGTCGCCGAGGCCCAGCTTGATGGCGAGGATTTGCGCATAAGCCGCAACCCTCGCGGAGTGCCCCGCCGTATATCGATCCATCTTGTCGATCGCGCTCGCCAGGCCCCTGATGGTTTGTTTGAAGGTTGCCTGAAGGTCTTCGTAGAGGCGGGCGTTTTCGATTGCCGCTGACGCGCGGTCGGCCGTCGCATGCAGAAGCTTTCGCTGGCCCTCGTCGAAGCGCTTGCCCTGGGTATAGCTGAGTGCGCAGAGAAAGCCGATCGTTTCCCCGCGGGCAGTCAGACGCGCGACCGCCAGAGACTGCGGCGCGGGGTCTTCTGCGACGGACTCGAAGTAACGCCAACATCGCTGCGTATGCTCGAGCAGGGCCGGCGCATGAACGAAATGCTCCGTCAGCGCCGGGATGCTCAACTCGTCGGGTTCGCGCCTCAAGCGGAAGTTCGGGTTGAGCTCGGTGCTACGTCGATAGAAGCTTCCCGCCGCGTCGCTGAGCAGTACGGTCACCAGGTCGGAGTCGACTTCGTCGATCGCGGCACGGCTGAGAGTGTGGACGACCTGCTCCAGCGAGAGGCTGGCCGCGATCGCCTCGCTCACTTTGTAGAGGGAGAGCGCCTCCTTGAGGCGAAAGTTCTCCGCTTCGAGCCGTTGCGTTTCGAGGGCGCGACGGATCGTATGCACGACCTCTTCCACTTTGAAGGGCTTGAGAACGTAGTCGTATGCGCCCTGCTTCATCGCCTCGATCGCGGTTTCGACGGTGCCGAATCCGGTCATGATGATCGTCACGACGTGAGGAGTGTGCTTCCGGATGGCGCCGAGGAGCTCGATGCCGCCCATGTTCGGCATCTTCAAGTCGCTCAAGACCAGGTCGAAGCGATCCCGCGAGAGCTCGACCAGCGCATCGCCCCCGTCTTTGGCGGTACGCACGGAGAAGCCCTCCATAGTAAGGAAGTCCGCGAGAATCTCACGGATGACTTCCTCGTCGTCGACCACGAGGATCTTCGCGACGTCATCGGCAGGCGGGCTGCTCATGCGCGTATGATCCTGGCTACTACTCTGCCCTGCGCTCTCGTGTCAATTCTGCGTCTGGCTGGCATTGCGGTTAGGCGGTCACTTTGATACATGCGAACCGCTCTTGCCATCGCCTACCCGGATCACGCGGCTCGCTCTGCTAGTCTACGCCCCGCTGACCGTGGGTGCGCTGCTTTGGGCATGGGGAAGCGATCGGCGCCTCGCTTGGGCTCTCGAGACCCCCTGGATGGGTGGCTCCTATGCGTTGCGCCTCCTGGTTTCGCTCGGGTTGGGCCTCGTGCTCGCAGTCGCCGTAGTGGCGATGACTCCGGTATTCGTCGAACGTGCTCGATGGGCGCGCGCTCTTCACGAAGAGCTTGCCGAGATGATCCACGTGCTGTCGCCGTCCGAGATCATGGTTCTCGCCTTGAGCTCCGGCATCGCCGAGGAGCTCTTTTTTCGAGGGGCGATGCAGCCGGTCCTGGGACTGCTGCTGAGCTCGGCGATCTTCGGGCTGGTCCATGTAGGGCCTAGGAAAGTCTTTTTAGCTTGGATCGCCTGGGCATTCGTCATGGGCCTTCTTTTCGGGCTGATCTTCGAGCTCACCGGTGTTCTTTGGGGGCCGGTTTTGGCCCACGTCTGGATCAACCAGAGAAACATGACCTACATTCGGCGACGTTGACGCTCGATTCGGTGCTTTCTACCCTGACTGGAACCTGTGGAGAGCGAAATCAAGACGAGGGTCGCGCCCTTTTCCGCGCCGCACATCGCCACTGGGGCGGGCCAGGACTGCCTCGTGGTGATCTACGCTCCTGGCGCGAGTCAGCTGGGGCAGCGTTTCTCTCTCGTCGACGGGCTGGCGAGAATTGGCCGTGGCATGGAGAACGATGTCGTCCTTCTGAGCGACAGCGTTTCACGCCGACATGCACGAATCGAGATCCGCGCAGGCAGCTACCATCTGATCGACACGTGCTCGACCAACGGCACATACGTAAACGATGAGCTCGTGCGCGACCGTCAACTTCGCCGCGGTGATCAGATCAAAGTCGGCGATACGATCTTGAAGTTTCTGAGTGGCGCGGATCTGGAGTCGCAATACCACGAGACCATCTATCGGATGACGATCGTCGACGGACTGACCGGCATCTACAACAAGCGTTATCTCGTCGAACAATTGGATCGTGAGCTCTCCCGCGCGACACGCCATCAACGGCCATTGACCTTGGTCATTTGCGACATCGACCATTTCAAGCGGGTCAATGACGAGTTCGGACATCTCGCGGGTGACCACGTCCTCAAAGAGGTTGCCCAACTCGCCAAGAGTAGAATCCGACCGGACGACGTGATTGCGCGATACGGGGGTGAAGAGCTCGCCCTCATCCTGCCCGAGACCGACCTTGCTGGAGGGGTACGCATTGCAGGAGAGCTTCGCCAAATGATCGCGAGCCAGACTTTCGTCTTCGAGGACGAGGACATCGACGTCACGATTTCCTGCGGTGTTGCGCAGCTCGAGCCGACCTGGCGGTCTCATGACTTCGTCCGGGCGGCCGATGCGCGACTTTATGAAGCCAAGCGTGCCGGCCGCAATCGCGTCGCACCTGACTAGTCAGCCGGCATCAAAGCCGTGCTAGGGTTCCCGGCGCATGCGATCGATCGCAGAGGCTTTGGCTTCGATGCTGCCGGCGTTTTCGCCTCTGGGCGAGGAGGAGGTGCATCTGACCGAAAGCTCGGACCGGTACCTGTCGCGCGATCTCGAGGCGCGGCTGGACTCGCCGCCTTTCGACAACAGCGCGATGGATGGATACGCCGTTCGCGCGAGCGATGTGGCGTCGGCAGAGCCGGATGCGCCGGTTCGTCTTCCGGTTCAGGGAGAGTCGCGTGCGGGCGGCCCGCTTCCCGGGTACCTGGAGCCCGGCGCGGCGTACCGGATCTTCACCGGAGCGCCGATGCCCGCCGGCGCCACTGCGGTCGTCATCCAAGAGGACACGGACAGCGACGCCGATGGTGTTCTGATTCGAGAGGCCTCGCACCAGGGGAAGCACGTCCGGGCGCGCGGGAGCGATGTGCGAGCGGGCACCGTCCTCTTGCGGGCTGGGGCTCGGATCGGGCCTGGTGAGATCGGACTGCTCGCCAGCCAGAACATCGCTCGCGTGCAGGTCTACAGGCGACCCAAGGTCGCCCTTCTTTCGACAGGTGATGAGCTCCGTGCACTCGGCGATCCGCTCGAGCCGGGCGCAATCGTGAACTCGAACCTCTATGTATTGACGGACATGCTGCATCGCCTGGGAGCTATCCCCGTTGCCCTTCCCGCTGCGCGCGACACCCTGCCCGAGATCGAATCGGCCCTTCGCACCGCACTCGAAGCAGACGTCGTCATCACCATGGGCGGAGTCTCGGTCGGCGCCTACGATTTCGTTCAGGAAGCCTTCAAGAACGTCGGCATCGAGCCGAGGTTTTGGAAAGTCCGAATCAAGCCAGGCAAGCCCTTGGCTTTTGCGCAGCACGCGGGTAAGCCCGTCGTCGGCCTTCCGGGCAATCCCATCAGCGCGATGGTGACCTTCGAGATCTTGGTCGCGCCCTGCCTCCGGAAGATGCTTGGAGACCCGCAGCCCCATCCGCTGCCGGTGCTTGCCCGGCTGCGGGACGCGTACACGCGCCGTCCTGGAAGAGTGGAAATCGCGCGTGCGGTCGCGACCCGCGAGGGGGACGAGATCATCGTCGCCTTGCACGGACAGCAAGGCTCGGGCTCTGTGCCCTCGTTTGTGGGTATCAATGCCCTCGTCATCCTCCCTTCCGACGCCACCGAGCTGGCCCCCGGCACACAGGTGGAGGCGATCCTCTGGGGTTCAGGGCTGATGGGCAGCGGCTCCCCATTTGATACTATTGCTTAGCGGATTCTTTCGTGATTTCAGCTCCTTGACCGTTGACTTCTTGACTAGTCGGACTTGATCAATATAGTCGCGCTCCCTCAAAGGGGTTCACAAGCATGAAGAAGACCGAGCTCAAGCGGTTTCGCGCCATCCTAGAAGAAAAACGAGACGGTGTGATCCGCCGGGCGCGCGAGACCATGGATCAGGACATGACCCTCGATGCGGCCGAGCTTCCGGACGAGATGGACCTGGCATCAAGCGAGTACATGCAGTCCTTCACATTTCGACTTCGAGGCCGCGAGCGCGTGTTCCTTCAGAAGATCGAAAAAGCCATCAAGAAGCTCGACGAGGGCGTTTTTGGGATCTGCGAGGATTGCGAAGAGCCGATCGGCAGCAAGCGGCTCGAGGCGCGGCCCGAGACCGAGCTCTGTATCCGCTGCAAAGAAGACCAGGAACGCCAAGAGCGCGACTTCGCGTAGTCGGCCCCTCTATTCCTGCTGGATGCGGCGCTTGACGCGGTGAATGACTCGCCAGACGAGGAACATGACGAGCGGTACCGCGATCGCAAAGCCAACTTTCTTGTTTAGTGGTAGGCCCGTGTACGCCACCCCTTCGTAGACGTAGCCAAGCAGGCCCATCAAGTAATAGGTGATCGCGACGACCGAAATCCCCTCCACCGCTTGTTGAAGGCGCAGCTGGATTTCGCTTCGGCGGTTCATCGAGCTGAGCAGCTCGCGGTTCTGGCCCTGGATGGCGAGCTCGACGCGTGTACGGAGCAGGTCGCTGGCGTGGCCAATTCGCGAGGAAAGACCTTCGAGACGGTCACGGACCGCGTTGCAGGTGCGAATTCCTGGGGCCAAGCGGCGCTCGATGAAAACCTTCACGGGTTGTAGGCCGGGGACCTTTTCCTCGCCCAGCTCACCGAGGCGTTCGCGCACCAGGTCGTAGTAGGCATTGGTGGCCGCAAACCGGTAAGTCGTATCGGAGCGATGTCGCTCGACGCGGGCCGCAAGGTTTGAAAGCCGGTCCAGCAGCGCACGCTGTCCGGGCTCGTCTTGCTCCTGGGCCAGCTCCTGGTTGATCCCTGCCAGCTCTGCCTCCATCGCGGTGACTTCTGGCGTCACCTTCCGGGCGACGGGCAGCCCGAGCAGGGCCATCACACGGTAGGTCTCGACTTCCAGCACACGCTGCACCAAACGCCCGGCCTGAAGGGCGCTGAGACCCTGGGACTGGAGAACGATGCGTCCAAAGCCATCGGAGTGGAGCCGAAAGCTGCTGTAGACGTATGCCGTCCCCTGCCGCACCAGCCCGCCGCGAAGCGACTGCTTCTCGAAATAGCGGTCGAGGTCAGAAGGGTCTAGGGCACCATCCGCACAGCTGAAGGCCAGATGCAGCGCCGTGGTGGCCTTTCCTGGAATCTGGCGGAGCCAGTCCTCCGGGATGAGCGACAGTGCACTTGGCTGTCTTAGAGGGTCGCCGAGGGTCCTTCGAATGAAGGTATAAGTCGAAAATTCAGTGTGCTTTTCCCATCGAACCTCGAAACCATCGAAGGTTTTGTAGAAACAGGATGCACCGTCAGAAGGTGGGTCCACTTCGAACCGGGCGCAGAGCTCGGCCAGGTGGGAGCACTCTTCGGCGCGTTCAGCCTGGCCGAGCTGAACCGCAATGTGGCTGATGGAGCAAGGGGTCTCGACCAGGGGAGAAGGACGACTGTGAAGCTCCTCGTAGAGCTCTTCGCGCCTGGGGTGCACGTCCAGAACATTCTCGGTGGTCACCGGGTCTATCTTTGGAGGGGTGGCTCCCCGGGTCAACTGGGGCGAGGGCCAACGCAAGTGTCTGCGCCCCGCCCCTCAGTCGAAACCCTCACTCGGCAGCAGCGGGTCTGGTGCTCGTCCTCAGCTGGGGCTGGGGCAAGACGATTCTGAACGCCGTTCGCCCCGGCTCGCTGTCTACCGACACACTCCCGCCATGATCCTCGACGATGCTCTGAACGATCGCGAGTCCCAATCCCGTACCACCTTGCTTGCCATGGGTCGTGAAGGACTCGAACAGGCGACCGCGAATCTCGTCGGAAACCCCAGGGCCATCGTCGGAGAAGGCCAGCACCAGGTTGCCGTCTTCGGTTCGGTCGACCTCCAGCCGACAAACCCCGCCTTTGTCCCCGATGGCCTCTGCGGCATTGCGTGCGAGGTTGTGGAAGACGCGTAGCATCTTCTCTTCGTCGAAGTGCGCCACGCCGCGGTCGTTCAGGACCAGCTCGAGGCGAATCCCGCGCTCGGCCAGCTCGGGCTGGAGCTGCTCGACGAGATCATCGAAAAAGCTGTGCAGATACACGCGCCGAATTAAAATTCGCCGCTCTCCCTTCGCGAACGCGAGCGTTTCGCCCATCATGGTCTTGAGCAGCTGGACCTGACGGCGAATCGAAGCCGCGGCCTCGCGCCGCTTCCCCTCGTCGGGTTCTTGGACCAGCATCTGCGTGTAGCCCGAAATGACCGTGAGGGGGGTCTTGAGGTCGTGGAGCATGCTGGACAAGAACCGGCCGAGCGTCGACAGCCGTTCCTGCCGCGCCTTCTGGGCGCGGGACTGCGCCTGAGCGATTGCGGTCGAAAGATGGCCGGCGATCACCGTTGCCATCTTGAGGTCGTCGTCGATGAACGGCGCGCGACCGCCTGATTTGTTCAGTAATTGCAGCGCGCCGGCGCCTTCGTCCCAACGCAGCGGCACACAGAGAACGGACTTCGGGTGGTAGCCCACCTCGTCGGAGATGTGGGCCGAATGCCTAGGGTCGTCGTCGACCCGATTTACGATCTGCGGACGCCCATTCTCCGCAACCCAGCCGGAGATGCCCTGCCCGGCTTTGATCTTCATCTTCTTCACGCGGTCCGGCTCTCCGCCTACCGCTGCGCGAAACGTGAGGTCTCCCGTGTACTCGTCCGCAAGCAGGATCGAGGCAGCCTCCGCATCGGTCGCGCGCATGGTTCGCGCGAGCACGCCGGCCAGAAGGTCGTCCAGCTCCATCGCGCTGGCCGCGACCTGGGTGATCTCGAAGAGAACATCGAGCTCGCGAATCTTCTTTTCGAGCTTCTCCTTGGTCTCGAGCAACTCGATGTTCTTGCCGACCACTGAAAGGAACAGCTTCGAATTCTCGATGGACACGGCGGCATGGCTTGCAAGCGCTGTCAGCAGGGCTTCATCGGCCACGGTGAAGTAGCCCTCGTGCTTGTTGAGGACCTGAACCACTCCGATGGTGCGGCCGTGTTGATTCTTCATCGGGACGCAGAGGGTCGAGCGGGTCCGGTAACCGGTCGCCCGGTCCCAAGCCGCGTCGAAGCGGACGTCTTGGTAGGCGTCCTTGATGTTGAGAGGTTTGCCGGTGCTCGCCACGGCTCCTGCCAGACCCTCGCCTGGCTTGAGCCGAATCTCGTAGACCTCCTCGCCCTGGACGACTTTCGACCAGAGCTCATCTGTGTCCTCGTCGAGCAAGTAGAGCGTCGAGCGGTCCGCCTCCATGACTTCCGAGATCCGATCGAGGATCATTTCGAGCAACTCGCCCAGGTCGAGAGTCGACCCGAGGGCAGCGCTGATGTCTTGCAGCGCCCGTAGCTTCGCCCTTTCGCGGTCTACGACGTTCTGAAGTCGCAGCGCTTCCTGGCCGTCACGGTCACCGTCTGAAGCCATCTTCCGGTCGATACTCCCCCAAACCTGGGCTTGGAAGCAACGACCTTCGAGGGGGCGCTATTCCCCTTTGCGCAATTCTGCCCGATCGCCCATTCGAACGGTCCGGTTGGCGCGCTCTAGCAGAATGGCGGTGGTCTTGGGCTGGACGTTGACCGCTCGGCCGATCGCCACGACTTCCCAGGGATAGTGCTCCGGCGCCTTTGGCAGGGCCACGGTCGTTTCGATCTCGCGACCTATCTTGCCCTCGGCGCTGCGGCGCCATTCATCGCCTTGGCGCACGACGTAGAAACGGTTTCCGATGACCACGCCCTGTTCGGCGCCAATGTCGACGAACACGACCTGATTGGTGGAGGGAAGCTTTCGGGGATACAAGCTGGCGACAATGGTCGCGCGCAGCGACTGCTCGGCCGGAACGACGTCGACCCAGTAGAAATGGCGCTCGAGGGGTGCGAGGCGGAATCCGCGCTCGATGGGCTCGAGGGTGCTGACGATCTCGGCGTGACCGACCCGTCGAGCCATGTCGTAGTCCTGGAGCTTTACCTCCCCCATGATCCGCACGAGAGTTCCCTTCTCGGAGGCTTCGCGTTCCGATTTCTTGATGGTTCGGAAGATCGTGTAGACGTGGCCGACCTCGGGCTCGAAGCCTTCGCCGAAGCGCACGTACACGATGTCGGTGTCGGCCATCATCATGTGCTCTTCGTTGGCAGCGATGATGTAGCCAGCATCGCCGAGCGCGTTCGAATCGAGGAAACCGTACTCGGCTTGGTACACCGCTTGCGTCGATGCGCCTTGGTGCTTCGTGCGCTTGAACCCTGTCGGTGTGGTTTTGACCACTTCGTCATCGCCTGGGCGGAGTCGCACGGTCGCGTCGGGGTAGATCCAATGAGGGTTGGTGATGTCGGGGTTGTATGACCAGACCTGCGGCCAGCGATAGGGGTCTCCGTAGTACGTCTCGGTGATGTCCCAGAGCGTGTCCCCCTCTTTCACCGCGTGCGTTTCCGGCATGTCCGCAGGAACCTCCACCTTGGCCTTTTCGGTCCCTGGGTCGTCGCCGACCTGTGCGATCGCCGTGCCCGCTATCAGCACGGCCACCATGCTCGTCCATCCCACCAGCTTCATGATGCGTCCTCCCGCAGCGCCAATCGCGCCGCCGCGGTATCCGGGAACTGCTCCCTAACCTTCTCGAAGTATGCCTGAGCACGAGCAGTATCACCGCGCCTCAGATAGATCTGGCCCATGCGATAAAGAGCGTCGGGCGCCTTGTTTGCCCAGGGATGGAGCTTCTCGATTCGCTCGAAGTAGCGAAGCGCCGAAGCGTACTCGTGGCGCAGAAAGTGAATCTCGCCGCACCAATAAAGGGCATTGTCCGCGTACGGGTGGCTCGGGTGCGCAGATGAGAAGGCATCGAGCTCGACGAGCGCCTCCGAGAACTTCTGCTCTCGAATCAAGCTCAAGCCGCGCCGATAGCCTTCAACACTGACTTCCTCAGCCTCGACGGTCGCTTTGGCTTCGCCCGTTGCAGCTATGGCCGGAGTCGCGGCTACGAATGGCGGCAAGTCCGGCACGTCGGAAGTGGTCGGCAGTCGTTCCTCGACCACCTCGCCGTCGAGACGAAGCACCCGATCCATCTCGGGGTCTCCCCGCTCGTTCTTCGCCCAGGGCAGCGCCTCACCGCCGGAGTCCTCCCGACTAAATTGAGCGCGGAAGGTGTCCTCACTCTTGAGCTCCTGTACCTCTGAGCGAGCCAAGGCGAGTTGACCGCGCACCGTTCGGAGCTCCTGCTCTTGCTCATCGACCTTCAGTCGAAGCGCCGTGAGCTCAGCATCTAGCGTCGCCTCGTCGGACGCGTCGCTGACGTGAGACTGCGCTCCCATCGAGCTGCACCCGATCAGTGTTGACACACCAGCCACTACGAAGAGCGATTTCACGGCATAGCCCCGCACCTGAATCGTAGGTAGCCCAGCCGACTCACGTCAAAAAAGGCGTGGCCTATCGCCAGGTCCCAAGTGCCCGAAATCGCTGATATCGCTGATTGACCAGCTCGTCTGCGGAGAGGGGTCGAAGCTCATCGAGATGGTGGCGGAGGCGCTCCCTGAGGTGCTCGGCCGCCGCCTCGGGCTTCCGGTGCGCGCCTCCTGGCGGCTCGATCACCACTTCATCGACGACCCCGAGCCGCTTTGCATCGCTGGCGAGCAGCCGGAGCTGCTCGGCGGCGTCCGCGCTCCGGTCGCCGTCACGCCAAAGGATCGAGGCACAGCCCTCGGGCGTGATCACGCTATAGGTGGCGTACTCCAGCATCAAGACCCGGTTGGCGACGCCAATCGCTAGCGCCCCGCCGGAACCGCCTTCCCCAATCACGGTGCAGACGACCGGCACCCTGAGAGCGCTCATGACCTCGATGGCCCGGCCTATGGCCTCGGCCTGACCCCGCTCTTCCGCCTCGAGCCCTGGGTATGCGCCGGGCGTGTCGATGAACGTGAGGATCGGTCGGCCGGCCCGTTCCGCAAGCCCCATGACGCGCACGGCTTTGCGATACCCTTCCGGGTGCGCCATGCCGAAGTTCCGCAAGGCCTTATCCTTCGCGGTTCTACCCTTTTGATGACCTATGACCGCAACGATTTCGCCCTCAAAGCGCGCGAAGCCACAGATGATCGCAGGATCGTCCCGAAACCCTCGGTCACCGTGCAGCTCCACGAAGTCCTCGAAGAGGAACGACAAATAGTCTCGGAAATAAGGACGGTCCGGGTGGCGGCTCAACTGTACCTTGGTCCATACGTCGAGATCCTCGTAGAGCTCGCGTTGCAGCGCGTTGGCCTGGGCGCGCAAGCTGTCGATCTGGGCCTCGATGGCTTTGGATTCCGGGGTGCCGGAGTCGGTAAGCGCCTCTAGAGCTTCGATTCGCTCCTCGAGCTCGACCAAGGGGGCTTCAAAGTCCAGATGCGCCATCGAATGAGATGCTTCGCATATCTGCCTTGCCGGGCAAGCGCATGGGTCATTTCCCTGAAGCGGAACGGCCGAGCAGCTCGAAAACCCGAATCGGCTGGGCTTTGCCCTTCACCTGCGCTGCGGGAAGCTCCTCCAGATCGAACTGGCTGCCAAGCTTGCTCACGGTTCCCTCGCTGATCAAGGTTTGTCCCGGCTTCGCGAGCGAGCACAATCGGGAGCCCGTATTCACCGGGTCCCCGATGACGGTGTACTCGAGCGCCTGGCTGCTTCCAATGTAGCCCGCGACGACTTCGCCGGTGTTGATCCCGATTCCGATCTCGAAAGGTGGTAAGCCATGGGCTTCATGCCGTGCGTTCAGGTCGAGGAGCGCTGCTTGCATCTCGAGCGCCGCGCGAACCGCGCGAATGGGGTCATCGTGATGCGCGACGGGCGACCCGAAGAGCACCATCATTTCGTCACCGATGAACTTGTCGAGAGTTCCTTCGTAGCGGAACACGATTTCCACCATCTTCTCGAAGTATTCGTTGAGCGCGTCGACGACGATCTGTGGTTCGCAGGATTCGCTGATGCTCGTGAAGCCCCGGATGTCGGCGAATAGGACCGTCGTCTCGCGAAGCTCGCCACCCTTCTTCACTTCGAGCTTTCCTGAAATCACCTGCTCGGCGATCGCCGGAGACAGTAATCGTCGGAACCGCTCCCGGGTCACGGCTTCCTGTTCGAGCTTGCGTGCGAAAAGCGTATTCTGAACGGCAACAGCGGCCTGGCTCGCGACCGTTTCCAAGAGAGCCAGGTCCTTTTCCGTGAACGCGTGTGTGGCAAGCCTCGAATCGATCATCATCACTCCCAAAACGGTTTCGTTGTGGAGGAGCGGTACGCACATCGTCGAACGAATGCCCTGCATGATGACCGACTGAGCGCTCTGAAACCGCGCGTCCGCCGAGGCGTCATGTGAAAGAACGGCCTCTTTTTCACGCACGACCGTGTCGAGCACGGTCTTCGAGACGATGACCTCCTGATCGGGATCGACACCCTCCGCGGTGCGCACCGACACGGGTTCGAGAATCTCCTGCTCGTTGTGCAGAAGCACGACGCCGCGATCGGCGGGCACGAGACGGAAAGCGACCTCGAGGATCTTGTTGCAGAGTGCTGTGATGCTCGTGCCGAGCTCGATCGCGCGCGTGACCTCGTAGCTTGCTCGAAGCTTCTCGTAATCACGTCGCAGCGATGCGTCGTCCTGGATCAGCTCTTCGGCGAAGAAGGTCTTTTCGGCGAGTATCGAAACCTTCGCACGGATCAAGGGTCCCGCGTCTGTGTCGCCGATCTTGAACCGATTGGTCGCTTCCCGGGGCTCGTCCTTCCAGAGCCCATCGAGTGAGACGCCGCCGCGCCGCTCCTCGGGCTCGAAGACGATACGGGTCGAGCCGATGGTGATCTCATCCCCTGGCTCGAGCGGGTGCAGGTCGACCCGCTCGCCGTTCACGTAGGTGCCGTTCAGCGATCCGAGATCCTTGAGGACATAGCGGTCCTCCACGAGCTCGATATGGCAGTGCTCCTTCGACACCACCCGGTCGAGAACCTGGTGAGTGTTCCGTGGATGACGCCCAAGCGAGTTGTGCCGAAAGAGCTGACGCTCCTGCCGGCCGCTTGGCCCCATGATGCTGATGCGAGCCATGACCCCACCATCAGGCTACCTGCGGCCTCATCAGGCTGCAAAGTTGAGGGAGCTCAGCGCCGCGTCAGAGCGTGGATTCGTTCGCCTTGGTCTCGATGATAAACTCTTCGACGGCGCTTCTCACCGGGCGGGCGAAATACACCTTCTTATCGGCGATTTCACGCAGCGCGGTCACGACAGGGCGGTTTCGGCTGTAAACCAAGGCCGGCGCGCCCTTGATGAGCTGTCGGGTCCGCCGTGCGGCCAAAATGACCAGCGCAAAGCGGTTTTCTTCGTGTTCCAAGCAGTCTTCGACCGTTACGCGTGCCATAGGGGGCGGACGCTAGCAGGGGTCTGAGGGCGCGGCAAATCAGTCACCCGTCGGTCTAAGAAACCCGGGAACCATGGCTTGACTCGCTACAATTCAGGATTAGGTTGGCGGCCCATCAGCACTCTCCATCATCGAGTGCTAATCAAGCTAGCGGGCCGAGTAGCTGCCCGAACACGGAGGGATAAATGGCCATTCGACCATTGCATGACCGGATACTGGTCAAGCGAGTCAAGGAAGAAGAGACAACTAAAGGCGGGATCATCATTCCGGATACCGCCAAAGAGAAGCCGATCGAGGCCAAGGTGGTCGCGGTGGGTACCGGGCGCATCCTCGACAGCGGAGAGGTCCGGAAGCTTGCCGTGAAGAAGGGCGACCTCGTCCTGTTCGGCAAGTACGGCGGCACGGAGGTCAAAATCGATGGCGAAGACCACCTGATCCTCCGCGAAGACGACATCCTCGGAATCATCGAATAGGAGACTGAGAAACATGGCTGCGAAAGAAATCATTTACGATACCGCTGCTCGCGACCGCATTCTGAAAGGCGTCAATGCGCTGGCGAATGCCGTGAAAGTCACGCTCGGTCCCAAGGGCCGCAACGTCGTGATCGAGAAAAGTTTTGGCGCACCGACCGTCACCAAGGACGGTGTCACGGTCGCCAAGGAAATCGAGCTTGCCGACAGGTTCGAGAACATGGGCGCACAGATGGTGCGCGAGGTGGCCTCGAAAACCTCCGACATCGCGGGCGATGGAACCACCACCGCCACCGTGCTCGCCCAGGCGATCATCCGCGAAGGCACCAAGATGGTGGCCGCGGGGCACAACCCGATGGAGATCAAGCGTGGGATCGATGCGGGCGTCGAACAGGTCGTCAAAGAGCTCAAGGAGCTTTCGAAGGCCACGAAGGACCCGAAAGAGATCGCACAGGTTGGAACGATCAGCGCCAACGGCGACCGCACCATTGGTGAAATCATCGCCGATGCGATGGAAAAGGTCGGCAAGGAAGGCGTCATCACCGTCGAAGAGGCCAAGGGTCTCGAGACGGAGCTCGACGTCGTCGAGGGTATGCAGTTCGACCGCGGTTACCTGTCGCCCTACTTCGTGACCGATTCGGAGCGCATGGTTGCCGAGATCGAAGATCCATACATCCTCATCGTCGAGAAGAAGATCTCGAACATGAAGGACCTTCTGCCGGTTCTCGAGGCGATTGCCCGTCAGCAGAAGCCGCTCATCATCCTCTCGGAGGACGTCGAAGGCGAGGCACTTGCCACGCTCGTCGTGAACAAGCTGCGTGGCACACTGCAGACCGCCGCCGTCAAGGCTCCGGGCTTTGGTGATCGCCGCAAGGCCATGCTCCAGGACATCGCCGTCCTCACGGGTGGAACGGTCGTGAGCGAGGACCTCGGCATCAAGCTCGAGAACGTCACGCTGAACGACCTCGGTCGGGCCAAGCGGGTCACGATCGACAAGGACACCACCACCATCGTCGACGGCGCTGGCAAGAAGAAGGACATCTCGGGCCGCATCGAGACCATCCGCAAGCAGATCGAGGACACCAGCAGCGATTACGATCGTGAGAAGCTGCAGGAACGCCTCGCCAAGCTCGTGGGCGGCGTCGCGGTGATCAAGGTTGGCGCAGCCACCGAGGTCGAGATGAAAGAAAAGAAAGCGCGCGTCGAAGATGCGCTCCACGCCACGCGCGCTGCCGTCGAAGAGGGCATCGTGCCCGGCGGTGGTGTTGCGTTGATTCGCGCGCAGAAGGGCCTCGAGAAGCTCGATCTGAGCGCCGAGCAGAAGATCGGCATCGGCATTCTGATCCGCGCCATCGAAGAGCCGCTTCGGCAGATCGCTGCCAACGCAGGATTCGAAGGCTCGATCGTCGTGAACGAGGTCCGCAACGGCAAGGGCGCCTATGGGTTCAATGCTGCGACCGAGGAGTACACCGATCTCGTCAAGGCTGGCGTCATCGACCCGACCAAGGTCGTGCGTAGCGCGCTTCAGAACGCAGGTTCGGTTGCGGGCCTCATGCTCACCACCGAGGCCTTGATCGCGGAGCTACCGAAGGAAGAGACCCCAATGCCCGGCGGCGGTCACGACCACGGCGGCGGCATGGGCGGCATGGGCTTCTAAGCCAGCGCTCGCCTCAACACTGAAGAGCCGGAGCATTTGTGCTCCGGCTTTTCCGTTTAAGCCAAGCGCGATCGCCGTTCACTGGCGCTGAGGTTGACAGTGCGAGTGAAGGGGGTGGCGCCGACGGGGGGCTGGGCGCTACGATCGCTGCGTGAGCTCCACCACGGGCAGACTGGCCGAGTACCGGCGAAACCTTCGGCTCGCGGCGGCTACCGTGATGGCTCTCAGAATCTCAGCAGCCGCAGCCGCGGTGGGCCTCGCCTCGTTCGTCATCGTCGCATGGGCGCTGGGACCCATGACCCCAGTCGTTTGGCTCTGCATCGGCTGGAGCGTGGTTTTCGGCATGACCACGGGGGCGGTGGCATGGTCGATTCAGCCGCTGGTCAAGCTTCGCGGGCATGGCGCGCTCGGGCTTGTGGCCACGGGGCAACCTTCCCTCTTGTCTCCCCTGCAGAGCGCCTACGAGCTTCAGGATGAGCAGGCGTTTTCCCGGGAGCTGGTCATCGCTCAGCGACTTGGGCTCTTGCGTGCGCTCGACGCCTCCCCTGCGCGCAAATTCATCCCATGGCGTTGGCTAGTTCAACCGGCGTTGGCGGCGGCACTGATACTCGCTGCGGCTGCCTGGTGGTCCCTCGACTTCGATCGTCCAACTGCCGGCCGCTATGCTCTTCTGCACGCGGACCTCGGAGAAGTCGAAGGTGTCCGAACCAGCCATGTAGTGGCGCACACGGGCGCGGATCTGTTTTTCCCGGAGTACATGCAACGGGTCAACGAGCGTATCGAAGAGGCAGATCGCCTCATCGTACCTCGGGGAACAGCGATCGAATACGCCATCACTCCGATCGGCGATGCCGCGCGCGTGGTCGTGGAGCTTCCGGGACGCCATGTAGAAGCAAAGCGCGCCGGCGAGCAATTCGTCGCATCGTTCGTCGCCGATACCGACGGGCCTCTCGAGATTTACGTCGAATCCACGCGCGGCGAACGCCGAGTGGACCATCGCGCTCGCTCCATATCGGTTCAAGTTGACCAGCCGCCGCGGGTGACCCTCATCGCTCCAGAAGACGACCTGGTCGTCGAGGAGAGGCAACCCGTTCTTCTCGAACACAGTGCCACCGACGATTACGGGGTTCAGGAGCTCACGCTGATCATCAAGCTCCCCAATGGCGAGCATTTGCGCAGGGCGATCCTCGCGCCATCGCAAGAGACGAAGAACGATTTCTACGGAGAAACGGCGTTACGCTTGGAGGAGTTCTCTCTTTCGCCCGCAGATGCGGTGACCATCTGGTTGGAAGCCAAGGATGCCAATCGAGTCGACGGTCCAGGAATCGGGCGTTCCGCCGTGCGAACACTCACTCTCGCTTCGGAGATCACGCGACGCCGGGATCGAATAGTCGAGCTCGAACAGCTGCTCAACACGGTCCTCTCGGCACTGGCAGTGCGTCTGGAACAACCTCTGCCCAAGAGGCTCGACGAGGCGCGGCGCCGCCGGGATGCGAGCATGGTTCCGTACCGGGGTGTCATGTCGTTGCTCGCCAACGTAGGAGATCATCGCGGACCACGAACGGTTCCGCTTTTGCTCGACATGAGAAAGCGTCTCGAGCGCGCAGGCAGACGCGAGGACTCAGCGTACCTTTCGGCAGCACAGGTCAGCAACCGGCATCGCTTCGACAAGGCGATTGTGAGCGAGCTCGAGAAGGACACTTTGATCGTAGCGGACCTGATCAGTGAAGCCCGTCTCAACGACGCAGCGGAGATCGCCCGAGAGATGCAGCAACTGCGACAAGAAATTGCATCGCTCATCGGCGAGCTGCGCCGCGGTCAGACTCCAGAGCTGCAGCGTGCGCTCATGGCTGCGCTGGATCGGGCCGAGCGGCGCATGGGAGCTTTGCGAGACCAGCTTCGGCAGGCGATGCAGTACGTTCCCGGCGAGTTCGTCAATCGACAAGCGCAGCAGGCGAACAAGTCGACGGATGCGCTGCGAAGTGTTCGCGAAGCACTGGCTGCGGGAGATCTCGACGCCGCCGAGGCCGCATTGACCAAGCTGGATCAAACGATCGACGCGATGACGCAGGCGCTCGCGCAGAGCGAGGACTCCCTCGTCGAGGCCCGCTTCGGCCCACGCGAACGGGCGCTGATGAAGGCGACAGATACGATTCGGGACCTCGAGGTCGAGCAGAAGCGGATGGCCGACAAAGCGCGCCGAGCAGGCAACAAGGCGGTGGATCGTGTCTCGGGCGACAAGAAGTCAATGGCGTCCGAGATCCGCGGTGAGCTCGAGAAGATCGCAAAAGAGGTCTCGGAGCTACTCGGCGGGCTCAACGACGAGGCGCTCGGGCCCTACGAGTCCAGCCTCCAGGGACGGGCATCGGAACGTCTGAGCGATTTCCAGAAGGCACTCGAAGCAGCCGACCTCGGCGAAGCCCTGTCGATGGCAAACCGTTTGGCACAAGCGGCCGACCAACTCGCGAAAGATCTCGAGCTCTCCGCCATGATGTTTCGCGGCCGCGGCGGGCAGACGGCCGAGGCGGCTGCGCAGGCACGGCAGGTTGCTGCTCGCGCCCAGGACCTGCGGGACGCCGCACAGGGTGCGCTTCCCGACATCGCGAATGCACTGACGATGGGAGAGCGGCAGGAGCTCGCAAAGCAGGCGGCCCAGCAGGGAGACGCGAAAGAGGCGACCCATCAGCTGGCTCGCCGGCTTCGCGAAGAAGTCGGCGGTGTACCCGTTTCCGAGGAAGCGGCCGAGCAACTGGAGTCGATCGAGCAGCCAATGGAGCGAGCCGCGCGCGCATTGGAAGAAGGAGATCCCCTCGAAGCGCACAAGCAGCAGGAGGCTGCTGCGGATCAATTGCGCCGATTGCGGCAGCATCTCGAATCGCAGCGGAGAAACTCTGGCGGGGGCGGAAGTGAGGACCCGGGCAAGGGCACTCGGTCTAACGAAAGGGTCGAGATCCCAGGCGCGCGTTCAAAAGCGGACGAGCTCGCTTGGCGTCGGCGAGTCCTAGACTCGATGAACGGCGCTCCTCCCGAGGGCTACCAACAAGCGGTAGACGACTACTACGAAAGGCTTCTCCGATGAATCGGCTGCCCTTGTTTGCGTGCTGTTTGTTGCTCGGCTCGCTAGCGACGTCCGCGCCAGCCGAGAACGCCACGAGCTCGGAGGTCCTCGACCTCTTGGAAGCCTCTCTTGCTGCCGGCGAAGGTGTGCCCGCCCAGATTTTGGTGCGGAAGTATGTAGAACAGTTTCCTAGGACCTCGCGCGTGATGGAGCTCGAAGTTCTTGCGGAGTTCTATTCCGGGGACTACGAGGCCGCAGCCAACGGAATCGCGGAGCTGCGCAAGGATCCGCGCTACGGCACCGAACTGGGGGATCTCGTCGACGTCATCGTCGACACATACGAGACGACGAAGAACTACGAGACCGTCGTGTACGAGAACTTCGAAGTGCGTTACGCGCCCGGAGACGACGAGATCCTGGTTCCGTACGCCATCGACGCGCTCAAAGCGGCCACGGAGGCGCTAGAGGCAGAGCTCGGGGTCAAGATGGTCAGCCCAGTCCGCCTCGAGATTTACCCGGACGCGGAGTCCTTGGCGCGCGTGTCGACCTTGTCTGTCGATGCCATTCGAAACACCGGCACGATCGCCTTGTGCAAGTGGGGTCGATTGATGATCGCTTCGCCAGGCGCGCTCATGCACGGTTATCCCTGGCTGGACACCATCGTACACGAGTACGTGCACCTGCTCCTGACGAAGGCTTCTCTCGACCGTGCACCCGTCTGGCTTCAGGAAGGGCTAGCCAAGTTTCTCGAGACCCGCTGGCGTCAGGACGAGGCAAGCCTCAGGCATGACCCCGCGGCGACCCAGTTGCTTCATGAAGCGGCCCGTGCGGACCAGCTGCTCGACTTCGATCAAATGCATCCGTCCATCGCGCTCCTGCCGACACAGAAGGTGGCCGCCCTCGCCTTCGCACAGGTCTCTTCGTTCATGGCGATGTACTACCGGGAGTTCGGACGAGATGGAGTTCAGAAAGCGCTCGAGCGCGTCGGTGCCGGCGAAGACGCACGCAAGGCGTTGGCTCGCGTGGCAGGCGTTTCGTGGAAGACCCTAGAGACGCGCTGGAGGAGCAGCTTGTCGAGCGACCCGGACTCTCCGCCTGCGAGACTAATGCCCCTTTACCTCAGCGGCGAAGCAACCGAACAAGACGAGATTGCCGGGGTCGAGCTGGATCGCGCCCGCAACTATGTTCGCTTGGGTGATCTCTTGTGGACTCGTTCTCGGCCCGCAGCGGCGTCGGTCGAGTATGCGAAAGCACACGAGGCCGCTCCAGCGGATCCAGTCGTTGCTTCACGCTACGCGCGTTCAGCGATCGCCGGAGGGCGACCCCAAAACGCGATCGCGCCGCTCAAGCGAACCCTAGAACGGTACCCAACACACGCACCAGCATTGTCGAGCCTCGCGACCGCGCTTTTCCGCATGTCGAATTTTGGGGGCGCGAGGGATGCCGCCAACGAGGCTATTGCTCACAATCCGTTCGATCCGCAGCCTCACTGCATCCTTTCAAAGCTCCCACTACCCCAAGCCGAGCACGAAGCGACTTTGTGCTCGAGGCTCGGAGGCATGCGGGAGTAATGTGGCAATTCGGTCGAGCAGGCGCTAAGAGGTCCTCGTGAGCGAACCCGTCCGCAGTTCTCCGCCCGCCGCACCAAATGGTGCCACATCCGACGTTCTGCGCGTGCAGCAGCTTTCCGATGCCCGCGACGAGATCATCTCGCGCCTCAAGCAGCGCATCGTCGGCCAAGAAGACGTGATCGAGCTCCTCCTGATCGCCCTGTTCGCGCGGGGCCATGGCTTGTTCGTCGGTGTGCCCGGTTTGGCCAAGACGCTTCTCATCACGACTCTTGCCGATGCCCTCTCGCTTCATTCGAATCGCATCCAGTTCACGCCCGACCTGATGCCGAGCGATGTGACCGGAACCGACGTGCTCGAAGAGGATGCCACGTCGGGAAAGCGCCACTTCCGTTTCATCCCGGGTCCGGTGTTCACGAACATTCTCCTGGCCGACGAGATCAACCGCGCGCCACCGAAGACGCAAGCCGCGCTCTTGCAGTCCATGGCTGAGGGGCAGGTCACGGCCAGCGGCAACACCTACGCTCTCGAGCAACCGTACCTCGTATTCGCGACGCAGAATCCGATCGAGCAAGAAGGGACCTACCCTCTGCCCGAGGCTCAGCTGGATCGGTTCCTCTTTCAGATCGACGTTCGGTACCCGAGTCAACACGAGGAGATCGACATCGTGAAGCGCACTACCGCGCCGATGCCCACGTCGATCACCCCCGTCCTCTCTGCGCAGGACATCGTCGGCTTTCAGGACCTCGTTCCGCGGGTTCCTGCCGCGGATCACGTGATTCAGCACGCGGTTACGTTGGTGCGGGCCTCGCGCCCGGAAGACCCGAGAGCTTCCGAGCTCGTCCGGAAGAACGTCGCCTTTGGAGCGGGTCCCCGGGCGAGCCAGGGGCTGATTCTGGGTGCGAAGGCTCGTGCAATTCTACACGGTCGCTATGCAGCGGAGATCCAAGACGTGCGCGCGCTGGTAGAGCCCATCCTGACGCATCGTCTCGTCATGAACTTCCGTGCGGAGGCGGAAGGCGTGACTTCCGCAGACGTAATCGAAAGCATCAAGCAAAGCATCGAGCCGTGACCCACGTGCTCGAACCCGAGCTCGCGGTACGCTTGGCCGGGCTCACGCTTCGAGCAAAGCGTACGGTCGACGGGCTCCTTGCGGGTATGCACCGGAGTCCACATCGTGGTGCGAGCGCGATTTTCAAAGAACATCGGGCGTATCGACCCGGCGACGATCCCCGTCTCATCGACTGGCGCGCCTACGCCCGCTCGGATCGCTACAGCATCAAACACTTCGAGCACGAGACTCAGCTCCGTGGAACGCTTGCGCTCGACATTTCACGCTCGATGCGCTGGGGAAGCGGAGACGTCAGCAAGCTGGACCATGCAGCGACCTTGCTCGCCGCCCTTGCCTACGTCCTGACGCGACAAGGCGATGCGGTGTCCCTCATCACCTTCGACGACGCCATCCGAGACCGGCTGCCGGCTCGCTCGGGGCCTGCGCACCTCGACTACCTGATGCAGACCTTGGCGGCCCCCTCGCCGTCTACGGGCGCCACTGCGCTACACGCGTCGATCGACAAGCTGATCGAGCATGCGGGCCGAATGGGGCTCGTGGTGATCGCAAGTGATTTGCTCGACCTCGAGCAGGACGCCCTCGATCCGGTGGCTAGGATTCAGGCCAAGGGTCACCAAACCGTCGTTCTACACGTCATGGACCCGGCCGAGCTCGAGCTTCCGTATGAGCAACCGATGCACTTCGAGGGACTCGAAGGTGAATTGCCGGTGGAGGTGGACCCGAAAGGGATCCGGCGCCGCTACAAGGAGTCGATCGATGCCTTCGTGGCCTCGTGCCAACATAGGGTCGTGGCGGCGGGCGGGCGGTATCTTCTTGCAAGGACAGACACACCTCCCGAGCACACTCTGCTTCAGCTGCTGAGGGATGGCTGAGCCATGGGGTTCGGGGTTCCGTGGGCACTCGCTGGTCTCATCGCGGTCGGGATTCCGATCCTCGCGCACCTGCTGAGGCGTCAAAAGCTGCCGAGGCAGACTCTTCCAACGATCGCATTCCTGCATCGAATCCACGCTACGCGGGCGGCGCGCTTGCGCGTGGTGGACATGCTCCTGCTGATCGTGCGGACCTTGCTGGTGGCGCTCCTTGCGCTCGTCGCGGCGGCGCCCTACCGGGTCGTTCACTCGAGCTTGTTGGACCGGCAGCATGCGCTCGCCATCGTCCTCGATGACTCCCTGTCGATGGCGGCCATTCACGAGGGCGAGACCCTGATCGAGCAAGCAGCCGCCCTGGCGGCTGAGCAAGTTCGAAGCCTACCCGAGGGCTCGGAAGTCTCTGTGGTGCTCTCGGGCAAACCAGCGCGGGTCTGGCTGCGCAAGCGTTCCGAGCTCGAGATGGTGGAGACCGTCTTTGGCGAAATCGACACGCGCTCGACCCGAGGCAACGCGCTCTGTGACGCTGTACAGGCCGCCGTCGAGCTGCTGCTCGAAAGCGAGCTGCCGGATCGAAGGTTGCTCGTGCTCTCGGACTTCACGCCCGGCGCGCGTGCGGACGAGTGCGAATGGCCGACGCGTGGCATTCGCGTCGGATTCGAAACGGTTTCTACTCCCAATCCGGAAAATCGCCGCATCGGATCCGTCGATGTGCTCGGCGAGAACGATGCCGCGGAAGGCCTGCGCCTCGAAGTGGAGATCGTGGGTCCACCGAGCGCGGTGCAGCAACGGGTGCGCTTGCGGCAGAAAGGGCAAGAAACGCAAAAGGCAACCGTCGAACGGACCGAGGCTGGCGGAGAAGCCGTGCTCTTCATCAAAGCTGGCCAGACAGACGCAGTAGTCGAATTGCAGCTGGATCCTGACGACGTCTTGCCTGCTGACAACGTACGAGGCGTTCTTCTCGGCTCCGGCACCGTGCATGTCTTGCTCGTCGACGGCGATCCTCACCCCGATCCGCGCAAGCGGGAAACGGCGTTTCTCAATCACGCGCTCAGCGTTGCACCCCGCGTTGGCCGCTCGTTCGCAGTCGAAACACTCGACGCTCAGGACCTTTCGGAAAGCGCGATCATTCGCTCGGACGTCCTCGTGTTGGCCAATGCCACACTCGACGAGAAGTGGCTGCCACTGATTCAGCGGTTCGTGAGCGGTGGAGGGAGCCTGTGGATCACCGCGGGTGACCGGATCAATCCTCGCGCGTACGGGAGCGTGCTCCGAGAGCTCCTTCCAGGGCGGTACACCGCCACCCGAATGGAGGAGAGTCCTTTGTCGCTCGAGTCCGAGTCCTTGCCGGAGCTCGACCAGGCAAAGGTCATGGGTCGCACCCCGATCGCGGAGGCCTCGCTCGACGCGGTGGTCACGGCCCAGTTCAGCGATGGCTCGCCAGCGATGTTGGAGCACCGGTATCGCAGTGGCCGCGTTGCCATGTTCGCGACGACCGTCGACGACGCGTGGACCGATCTCCCGTATCAGCCGGTCTTCGTCCCGTTCGTCCTCGACACCTTGGCGCGGCTCGCTGGCCGATCCGATCATTCCGTGGAGCCCTATGCGCCCGTGTCCCTGCCGGGATCGACATCGACCCAACGCATTCAGGTCGTGACTCCGAGCGGGCGGACGCTGGATCTGGCCGAAGCCGACCGCGTGGCGTTCCGAGACACGGGCGAAATCGGCGCGTACCGCGTGCTCGTGAACGGGGTCAACGGGGCAAGGTTCGCGTTCGTCGTCGATGCTCCTGTGGGCGAGAGTGACTTGGTCTCGAAAGGACCGCCCGACGCTGAGAGCAGCATCGAGGCGGTCGATTCCGAGGCATCCGCGGGAGTCGAGCAGCCACTAGCGCCCTGGCTGCTTCTGCTCGCCGCTCTGCTCGTGTTCACGGAGCTCTGGCTGCGTCAGATCCGGCGCAGGTGAACCACGCGCTCGATGCGGTTGAGGTCCGGGTAGACGGCAACGAGCTCCCACGAGCTCCGCGATTTCGCGATGTCGAGCACGCTGGCAGCCTGCCCTGCCCCAATTTCAATCAGCAACTGCGAACCCTGCTGCGCCGCAGGCTCGCAAGCGGCGAGCAGCGCTCTGACGACATCCAGCCCATCTTCGCCCGCTTCCAGGGCAAGCCTAGGCTCGTATTGCCGGACGTCGGCCGGCAGAGTCTCCATGTCTCGACGGGTGATGTACGGTGGGTTCGAGACGATGACGTCATACTGATGACCGCTTTCGAGGAGATCAGTGCATTGGAATTGAATTCGGTCAGCGACCTCGAGTCGACGGGCGTTCTTGGAGGCGACTTCCAAGGCGGCCGTAGAGATGTCGGTGGCGGTCACGTCCGCCAAGGGCCGCTCGGCTGCAATCGTGATGGCGAGCGCGCCGCTGCCAGTTCCCACGTCTAGCACTCGGCACCCGAGAACCTTCGGAATGCATTCGAGCGCGCGCTCTGCCAGGGTTTCGGTGTCGGGCCTGGGAATCAGCACGTCCGCAGTCACGACGAATCGACGTCCGTAGAAATCTCGATGGCCCAGAATGTAGGCGACCGGCTCCCTCTCTCGGCGTCGTGCAACCAGGAGGCGAATCTCGCCTCGCTCGATCTCGTCGAGGGGGCGGTTCAAGTCGAGGTACAGCCCCACTCGGTCCATTTCGAGCGCCTTCGCGACGAGTAACTCCGCATCGAGACGCGCGCTCGTGATCCCTCGCGAGGCGAAGTCCTTCGCGGTCCACTCGAGGACTTCGCGGATGGTCCAAGTTCGTGAGGTCACCGAGATCTATCGCGTGCGCACGCGCATCTTTGGTTTTGGTAGTGCACCGGCATTCGCCAGCACTTGCTTCGCCAAGCGGCTGAGCTCCGGTCGTGTTCCCTTCTGCACGAACGCAGCGACCATGTTCGGGTCCACCTCGAGAAGCTGCTCCATCGCCTCGCGCGCGCGGCCTCGCTTCTTCGTTGCGGAGAACGTGTAGACCTGCGCGCGCAAGAGCATCCCGGAGACTTGGCCGAACTCCTTGTCCTTCGGATCGTAGGTCTCGAGTAGTTTGCGTGCTTCCTCCGCGTCTCCGGTTCGCGCGTACGACTCCGCTACGACCGAGGCGTACATGGCTTTTGCCTTCGCTTGCGGTTGGCGGTCGAGGCGGATTTCGTTCGCGAGCTCGCGGGCGTCGCGCGCACGACCCGTCATCAAGTAGAACATCGCGAGGTTCGCTCGGACGTCATCTTGGATCATTGCCGGCGCCTTGTTGATCTCGATCCCTTCGAGAATCCGAATGGCCTCCGCTGGATCTTCCTGCGCTACCAGCTGTGCCTGCGCGATGGCGTTGAGCGCGTCTTTGCCCCCTGGCAACTGTCGTGCCCGAAGTTGCTCGAGCGCGGCCAATCGGCCCTCTTTGTCGGTTGCGCCCTTCAGGATCGCGGCGATATCCGCCGATTTCCGCGTGAGGCGCCAAACCCAAATCAAGAACCCCAGCGCGACCAGGGTAAGCACGCCCGCCACGATCAGGCCCACGTAGCCGATGGTGGGCTGAAGAATGCCTGCGATGACCCAGAGGACCGCCAGCGCCAGGCCTATGAGGCCGAGCACCTTCCAGTTCATCTTGGGCTGTTCTATCTGCTCGAGGGCCTCTGCGGTGTCTTTCGGCGCCGCAGTGATTTGCTTTTTTGGCTTCGCCACTCCCGCTCGGTACCGCGACGGCCGCTCTGCGGCAAGCCAAGAGGGTCTCGCGGCCCCGGAGAACTCCCCATAAACTCAAAGGAAATTGGCAATTTCGGAAATGGCCTTTTCCGAACGTGAGCTACCTCGCATAATCACCTGATGCGCATTCGCCGCCTCGCCGACGGCTTGCCTCGGTCCGGGACTTGAGCTTTCTCGTATTTTGTGAATAAATATACTAAGACTGGATCTTGTTGGGGAAGTAACAAGTATGAGCAGAAACAGACTGGGTGAGCTCCTCGTACGCGAGAAGAGAATCAGCCTCGAGCAGCTCCGCGAGGCGCAGAAGCAGCAGAAGGACGACAACGTCAGTCTCGGGTACGCCCTCGCCCGTCTAGGCGCGATTTCCGATCAGGAGATCACCGACTTCCTGAGCGAGCAATATCGCGTCCAGTCGATCGATCTTTCGGAATACGAGATCGACCGGGAAATTCTCAAGCTGATCAGTCCCCAGGTTTGCGAACGTCACAAGATCATTCCCGTGTCCCGCGCGGGCAGCTCGCTGATCGTTGCGATGGCCGATCCATCGAACCTCAATG
>DASRZF010000001.1:0-2967 GCA_035686645.1 Polyangiales bacterium | reverse complement strand
GCCCGACGCCGTGGGGCTCGTGCTCACCGCAAAGTCTGGGTACCAGTTTGCTCTCGAAGCTGAGGTCGTCACACCACTGCCGGTCATCGCAAAGACCGAACGCGAAGACGTTCTGGTGACCGCCGCCCGCGCGAAATATTTCTGGGGAGAACGGGTCGCCCAGGGAATGGTGGAGTTCATGGAGCAGCTCTCGTGAATGTCGTGAACCTTCGCTCGCGGGAGGCCAGATCGCGGACGCTTTGCGGTGGCAAGGGAGCGGGACTCGCCGCGCTGATCGATGCCGCAATGCCGGTTCCGGAAGGATTCGTCGTCACGACGGCCGCATTCACCGAGTTTCTAGCGCACAATGGCCTCGAATCCGCGTGCTCCGAGCTTGATCATGTGGAGCTCCAGCGACGCGTGGAGCTCGGGGAACGGCTTCGGCAGGGAATCTCGACCGGCGACTTCCCTCGCTCGATCGCCGAAGGGATTCAAGGGATGCTTGCGGCAATCGAGGAGCGCATCGGGCAACGCCCACTCTGGGCGGTGCGCTCGTCGGCGATCGCGGAAGACACGGACCGCGCGAGCTTCGCGGGTCAGTACGACACGAGTCTTGGCGTGGCCGCGAGCCAGATCACGGAGGCCGTGCGCCATTCCTGGCGCTCATCGTTCAGCGAGCACGCCATTCGCTACCGTGCGCAGCAGCGAACCGACGAAAATCGCATGGCGGTGCTCGTCCAGGTCCTTGTTCACGCCGAAACCGCAGGCGTGTGCTTCACCATCGATCCGCTGACCGGAGAGCCTCGCATCGTCATCAACGCGAACTACGGATTCGGTGAGTCCGTCGTCGGAGGTCAGGTGACCCCGGATACGTTCATCTTGGACAGGCTCGACACGAAGTCCATTCTGGAAATTGCGGGTCACAAGCACACCCAAACGATCGTGGGAGCCAACGGCGTTGAGGCCATCGAGGTCTCCGCCGACAAGCAAGACTCGCTGTGCCTCAGTCCCGCTGAGGCAACCGAGATCGCACGGCTTGCGCTCTCCGTGGAGAAGCTGCACGGCGGCCCGGTCGACGTCGAATGGGCGTACCAAGGCGCTCAACTCTTCCTGCTTCAGGCACGCTCGATCACTTCCGAGCGAGCGAGCTCTAGCCCCCCACCCAAGGACTGGATTCCCGCCAGCAACACCCAAATCGACCCGAAGTATCCGCTCTACTCGAACGGAAACATCAGCGAAGTCCTCCCGGGCTGCGTCACACCCTTGTCCTGGGATCACACGGGCCAACTGATCGAGCACGCGTTCCAAACACAACTCGAAGCGCTGGGCGCGATCGATCCCTCGGACGAGGCGCCGAGCGTGCTCGGGTTCTTCTATCATCGACCCTACATCAACGTCTCGCTGCTCCTGGAGGCCGCCACGCGTACGCCGGGCATGACGCCCGACACAGTTCACGAGGAATTGATCGGCAAACCGGAGAGCCGGACGCCGGCTTTGCGCGCGGCGGATTTCTTGCCGCACCGCTTCGGCCGTCTTTGGCGGGTGCTCCGTGTCGTGCTGGTTCACGCGCGCACGCTTTCGAGTCGAATCGAAGCCTGCCGCCACAGCGCAGAATCCGATGAGACCCGGGTCTCGGACGCCTGGTTGACGAGCGCGTCTGACGAATTGCTCCTGGAGCAGGTTCGAATGAACGCCGATCTGGCTGCCCCCTCGGTCGTTCATGTCTGGGCATCGACGCTGGCGTCGGTTGCCTTCACTCAGCTCCGTCGATTCACTGCGCGATGGCTCGGCGATGAGGATGGGGCATTGGCGTCCGAGCTCGTCACTGGAATCGAGCATCTGCCGAGCATCGCACCAGCTCTCGCCCTGCAAGGACTCTGCGAAAAGATCGCTCGCTCCGAAGATCTCGCGATGCTTTTTCGAAGTGACGCGGACGACACGGCAATCCTCGAGGCGCTTCGGTCTGACCCTTTGAACCAGGAGCTCGAGGACTTCCTTTCCCGGTACGGCCATCGAGGCGTTTCAGAAGCCGAGCTCCAGAGGTCGTGCTGGCGTGAAGACCCAGCGCAAGTCGTCTCTCTCATGCGCAACAACTTCCGCCCCGGTGCGGCCACGCCGATCGATGTCTTCGCGCGGCAGCGGCGCGCGCACGAAGCCGCGATGGGAAAGCTCGACGTCCTGAGCGCATGGCGCCGCTTCTGGTTGAGAGCCCTGATTCGAAGGGCCCGGTCGGGTTTGTTGAACCGTGAAACGATGAAGGACTTGGTAATTCGTAGACTCGATCGCTCGAGACGGGTGTACCGCGAGCTCAACCGCCGACTCGTCGCGCGTCACTTGATCGTCTCTCCCGATGATATGTTTTTCTTGCGCTGGTCTGAGCTGCGAGATCTCGTGACCGGGACTTGGAGTGTGAGAGAGGCTGCCCAGCTCATGGGAGAACGGCAACGCGACTACCGATGGTCGCGGCAAGTCGATGTCCCGAAGCTACAGCGTGGGACGCCTCGCGTTCTCGATCCCGAGGAGCTGAAGTACGACCTCGAGCTCGCCGGGATGGGGGTGAGCCCGGGTCGAATCACAGGAACCGCCCGCGTGGTCACCGACCCACGGCACGGTGCCTACATCGAGCCTGGTGAGATTCTGGTGGCGCCCGTCACCGACGTAGCCTGGACTCCCCTTTTCGCGCAGGCCGGTGGGCTGGTCGTCGAAGTCGGCGGGTTGCTCTCGCACGGTTCGATAGTCGCGCGCGAATATGGGGTTCCGACCGTGGTTGGCGTCGCTGGAGCGACGCGCTCGATTCGGACGGGCGATAGGATCAGCGTGGACGGCTCTAGCGGACGCGTGCGCAAACTCGAGGCCGTGGAGATTCGACGGTGACGAAGCGGCGCCTCGAGTCCTTGCGAACGGAGATGCAGAAGTGCACCCGCTGCAGCCTCTGCAAGATGGTGCCGATGCCCACCGTCCAGGATGCGAAGTACGCAAATGCTTGCC